>JBFJTG010000240.1:0-1548 GCA_041625575.1 Litorivivens sp. | reverse complement strand
GTCGGCGAGCCGTATTTCGCCCGGAAACACATTCAGCACGTCACACTGTGCTCGCCACTGCCCGCCTCGCATCACAATACTGTCATACAGCGCCGCAAGCAGCGCGCGATTATCCAGAGTCCCTTCCCCGGCCAACCAAAGCCCACGCCGAAAACTCGCGGGCAATTCCGGTTCGAGCCGCTGAATTCCCTCGCGATCCAGACTTTGCACCTGAGCGCTATCACCAACAATCGCCCGCAGCTTCTGGCTGAAATGTGTAAAGCTGCCCGAATCGAGATCGTGGGCAATGACCAGAGATCCGCTCGTTTGCAGCGCTACCGGCAGCTCACTATCTTCGCCCAGTTCAGCCAACAGGGAAGGCCACAAGTCTGCAGACTTTTTCCCCAAGGCGAACATCTCCGCACCACTGGTTACCGCTTCACTGTAAGGCGCAAGCATAGCGGCAGCGACGAAAGCCGCACTCTGATCGCCGTTCGCTGGCCCGGCGTCAAACACACTGACCTGGTGACCACAGCGCAGCAGTTGCCAAGCCATTAAACGCCCGATCAAGCCGCCGCCGGCGACGCCAATCGAAAGCGAATTTGCCTTTGCCCTAACCACGCCAATCAACCCGCACGCTTATGCCACTCAGGCTTTAACTTTTTGATAGATCTCACTGCCCAGCTCTTTGAATTCGGCAGACTTCTTCGCCATTTCTTCCTCTATCTCTTGCTTGGCTGCGTAGTCGCGTACTTCCTGCGTGATTTTCATGGAACAGAATTTCGGCCCGCACATGGAGCAAAAATGCGCGACTTTTGCAGATTCCTTCGGCAGCGTTTCGTCATGGTAGGAACGCGCCGTATCGGGATCGAGACCCAGATTAAACTGATCATCCCAGCGGAACTCAAAGCGCGCCTTGCTCAAGGCATTGTCGCGCAGCTGGCTGCCCGGATGGCCCTTGGCAAGGTCGGCGGCATGGGCTGCAATTTTGTAGGTAATAATGCCTTCCTTTACATCATCCTTATTGGGAAGCCCCAAATGCTCCTTCGGGGTGACATAGCAAAGCATCGCGCAGCCGTACCAGCCAATTTGGGCCGCACCGATACCTGAAGTAATGTGATCGTAGCCGGGAGCGATATCCGTAGTCAGCGGCCCCAAGGTATAGAAAGGCGCCTCATCGCAGTGCTCTAGCTGCTTTGTCATGTTCACTTCAATCATGTGCATCGGCACATGCCCCGGACCTTCAATCATCACCTGAATATCGTGCTTCCACGCAATTTTGGTTAATTCACCCAGGGTTTCCAGCTCGCCGAACTGCGCTTCATCATTGGCGTCGGCAATAGAACCGGGGCGCAAACCGTCGCCGAGACTAAAAGACACATCGTAGGCCTTCATGATCTCGCAGATATCTTCAAAGTGAGTGTAGAGAAAATTTTCCTTGTGATGCGAGAGACACCACTTGGCCATAATCGAGCCACCGCGGGACACGATACCGGTCACACGTTTTGCCGTCATGGGAACATAGCGCAGCAATACGCCCGCGTGAATAGTGAAGTAATCGACGCCCTG
>JBFJTG010000239.1:0-1808 GCA_041625575.1 Litorivivens sp. | reverse complement strand
TTTCTTTCTCGTATTCAAACATTACGAATTTCTTAGACATAGAACTCCCTTGTAAATTAATTTTCCCAGTGAATTTAGCTGAGCCATGGCGCTACTATTCAATTAAGGGGGCAGGTCGATGGAATATATTGGCGTCCCATACCTTATTCCGGTATTAATTCTCCCTTCCCGTCTTTGTCGGGCATGCCCGCAAATTTGGGGAGACCGTCTTTGATAGGCATTACACGTTCTGCATAGTTCACGTGTATTGCAGGTTTGAAATCCAGGTGTTTAATGGTGTGCGCAGGCACGTCTGTGAGACCTAAACCGGGATGGCGAACCAGTACCGGGCTGCCACATAGTTTGCAAAAGTGGCGGAGACTGTGTTCGGTTCGATGATATTCGCTAAGGTGTTCCTCACCCTTCGTAACATTCACATTCTTGGTAGGCCATAAGCTGGCGGCATGGATTGGCGCGCCAAGCCAGGATCGGCAAGAATCACAATGGCAGTAGGCCATGATGGAGGGTTCACCTGATATGCTGATTTCGACAGATTGGCAGATACAATGTGCTATACGAGAATTGTCCATCCGTTAGCTCCTTCTGTTGTGCTGTTGATGCAATGCAATGTGCTTATTGTTATTTCTTAAAATACGAACTCTAAGGTTGCGTGAGCCACCAGTTTGCCCGTAGATACAAAGGTCACTTTTGCTTCGGCATAGGCAATTACAGCTCCAAACTTTAGTACGTTCACATCAATACTAAGATCGTCGTTTACTGCCGGCCTGAGAAACTGTGTATTTTGACTTGCCGTTCCTTTCGGTGGTCGATCCGACGTTGTCATGGCCAGTGCAGCGACGGTATCGATAGCCGCCATTATGGCCTGTCCACAAATCGCACCATTCGCCCAGTGTAATTCTGACTTTTGAGGGAGTACAGCAGAGGCTTTCCCTTCGCTGACTGATAGGTTTTTAAGACCGAGATTCTTTACCCATGGGGCAAATAAATAGGCATAGAATTCCTCAAGGTTCTCGGTCGTGGTGGGTATATGATCTTTAACGCCTGCCATCATCAATCCCTCAGTTTACTATTATTTGAGCGCACTAAACTGCGAGTACGATGTATCCCTATTACAGGCTAGTCGCTTACGCCATTCCAGCAAATCTTGAAACTCGTCAGCCAGCGACGGATCGTTCCAGCAGCTCTGAGTCGCCGGGCCAAGGGGTGGTTCTGCTTCGGCGATAGGCGCTATAACCTCTAGTACTGCAGCCATAGTGATGTCGGCATAGCTGAAATCACCTAACAAGAAGTCGCCGCGGGCCTTCGCGAGGCCCTCACGAGTTTGTTCAAGTGCCTTGCGCAGCGAGCCCGGCATTACCAAGTGTGCGTATTTTCTATCCAGTCGGCTTGCGGCATCAAGCGCTAGAAAACGCATTGGCCGGCGAAGTGGTGAAGGGATAAATGTAGGAAGTGCTTCCTCGAGCGCTTTGTCATTATTCAGCACGCTGCGGACAACGCGCGTTCTACCCTCTGCGAGGGCTTTTTCGCTCAAATCATCCCAGTCTTTGATTGTCGACATATCGCCTAATCGTGCGTCGCGCGTCGTCTCATTTGCGTAGCAAGCGATCGCCCATGAGCCTCGATAGATCTGGTCGCGAATGAATAGTACAGGAACCGATACGGAGCCAGTCCACTGTCTCATGCGCCACCGTAATCCCGGCTCGCTTAAGGTTGGCGTGTATTCTTGGTAGGCGTAGTTTAGCTCGCATTGCTCTAGCGCCCAGCGGGCCTTCTTGGTCCATGGAGAAAAAGACTCACCAACTAAAATG
>JBFJTG010000238.1:0-2150 GCA_041625575.1 Litorivivens sp. | reverse complement strand
GTCAACGCCGAGGGATTGCGTGAGCAAAGGCAGTAATTGCAGGCCGGTCTCAATCCTGCTTGTTGAAGGGGCTGGGGTTACTGTGTTGTTTACGACAGGTGTGGGTGCGTTGTTGGTGGTGGGTGTAGGTTCTGTTTTGCCGCCGCCCCCAAAGAGACTGTCCCAGAAGCCGGCTTGCGCGGGCAGGCTTATCAATGCGGTCAGGGTGATAGCGAATAACTTCTTCATAGGTGCTGGATTCTCTTCATGGAGTGAAATAGGGCGGAGCTCGCTAAGATTAGTCTGCCCGCAACCTTTGTGCCACTGATGTCCCTGTGAAATATCTGCGCGATTTCAGGATGTGCGTCTGCTAGTGAGATGCGCGCTCTGTTCTCTTGCGCAGCCGCAGTGCAATCCGGATAATGGTCAGCCTTAATTTACTGAGTTTTTGTGCCCACGTGGCGCATTCGCCATAACAAGTGGCCTTTGGTAGGGGCCACCACTGTAAAAGGACACACAATGCCTATTGTAACTCTCCCTGACGGAAGTCAGCGTTCCTTTGATCATCCCGTATCTGTTGCTGAAGTTGCCGCTGACATTGGCCCTGGTTTGGCCAAGGCCGCTTTGGCTGGTGTTGTTGACGGCAAGGAAGTCGATACCAGCTTTACGATTGCCGCTGACGTGGCGCTGGCGATCATCACTGAACGTGATGATGCCGGTTTGGAAATCATTCGGCACTCTACTGCCCACCTTCTGGCGATGGCGGTGCAGGATCTGTTTCCCGGAGCGCAAGTCACCATCGGGCCGACCATTGAAGATGGTTTTTTCTACGATTTTGCCTTTGAGCGCGCCTTCACGCCGGACGACCTCGAAGCCATTGAAAAGCGTATGGCAGAATTGGCCGATGCCGATTTGGCGGTGCATCGCGTCGAAATGCCCCGTGATGAGGCTGCGGATGCCTTCAAAAAAATGGGGGAAGACTACAAGGTCGAGATCATTCGCGATTTGCCCGCCGGTGAGGTTATCTCGCTTTACAAGCAGGGCGACTGGATGGACTTGTGTCGCGGGCCCCATGTTCCCAGCACGAGCAAGCTCAAAGCCTTTAAGCTAACTAAGGTAGCCGGTGCCTACTGGCGTGGCGATAGCAACAACGCCATGCTACAGCGTATTTACGGCACGGCCTGGCGTAACAAGAAAGAACTCAAAGCCTACCTGAATCGTCTGGAAGAGGCTGAAAAGCGCGACCACCGCAAAATTGGCAAGAAGCTGGACCTGTTCCACATGCAGGAAGAGGCGCCCGGCATGGTGTTCTGGCACAGCAAAGGCTGGACTATTTACAAAACTATCGAACAGTACATGCGTGAAAAGCAGAACTGGAACGGATACGAAGAGATTCGTACGCCGCAGGTAGTAGATTTGTCCCTGTGGGAAAAATCCGGTCATGCCGACAAATTTGGCGATGATATGTTTATGCTGAGCGCCGACGAGCGCCAGTTTGCGGTTAAGCCCATGAACTGCCCTTGCCACGTTCAGGTATTTAATCAAGGCCTGCGCAGCTACCGCGATTTGCCACTGCGCTTGGCGGAATTCGGTTCCTGTCACCGTAATGAGCCATCTGGCTCGCTGCACGGGATTATGCGGGTTCGCGGTTTTACCCAGGACGATGCCCATATCTTCTGTACCGAAGATCAAATTCAGTCTGAAGTGGCTGATTTTATTGACTTTCTCCATGAGATTTACGATGACTTTGGCTTCACCGAGGTTATCTATCGCCTATCGACCCGGCCGGAGCAGCGCGTTGGCTCCGACGAAGACTGGGATCGCGCCGAGAAAGCTCTTGGCGAGGCTTTGGATGCAAAAAGTTTGCCTTGGGAGGAATTGCCGGGTGAGGGCGCTTTCTACGGACCGAAAATTGAATTTTCCCTGAAAGACTGTATTGGGCGAATTTGGCAGCTGGGCACAATTCAGGTGGATTTTTCGATGCCGGGCCGTCTCGGCGCCCAATATGTGGCCGAAAGTGGCGAGCGCAAGACGCCGGTTATGCTACATCGAGCCGTTTTGGGCTCATTTGAGCGATTTATAGGCATTCTGATCGAACATTACGAGGGCGCCTTTCCAACTTGGCTGGCGCCAACTCAGGCCGTAATCTGCAATATTACGGACAATCAGGC
>JBFJTG010000237.1:0-2290 GCA_041625575.1 Litorivivens sp. | reverse complement strand
GGCACACTGTGCATTATCGACCTCAAGCCACGAAGCCTGACAGCAGACGAGCGCGAAAATTTACGGGACTTGGGGCTTATTGTTGAGCGAGAGTTGGCCGCGCAACAAATGGCCATTATCGATGAGCTAACCGGAATCAGCAATCGCTCCGGCTTTATTCTGTTGGCGAATAAAAGTTTAAAGTATAGCGCGCGCAGGTATCTAAGTTCTTCGCTTGTCTATCTGAACGTTAAAAAATTCAAAGAGATAAATGAACGCGGCGGTCGCGCCGAGGGCGATAAAACGCTTATTGCTATAGCAGAAATAATGACTAAATTGTTCCGGGATTCGGATGTCTTCGCACGCATCGGCGGTGATGAGTTTGCGGCATTTTTGTCCGATACCGACAAGGAAGGGGCGGAGTGTTTTATGCGCCGATTTCAGGTTGAACTGGATCGATACAATTCCGCTGAGGAAAATACCTACCCTATTGAATTTTCCTACTGCATTATTGAGTACGATCGTTTCAATCACGACACTATCGACAGCGTGATGGACGCAGCCGCAAAAGTAATGTACTGGAAGAAGGAACATACGGCGCTTGGCAGGTTGAACAGCGATGGTTCAAGGAAGTAAAACGATAGAAACTTCTTCATTGGGCAGTAAGGCCTTCCAGACAGCGCTTGGCTGACAAGATAACAGACTCCCGACGACATCAAGCGGCAAATGGGAAGCGCCGGGTGCAGCTCAGGGTTCTGTACAACTATAAAAGAGGCGCTGCAAAAAGGTGCATAGCTTCGATATGCCTGTCGTTCAAAAATAGTGGCTGTACTCTAGCTGCAGGTAATCATCAAAGCGCACGGGATAAAAAGCATCATCGCGAATACTAATGTTATGAAACACTCGCGCCTCTATGCCCAGTTTACTGTTGCCGCTTAAGCGACGGCTGTATTCCACACTGAAAAACTGGCTATCAACGTCCAAGTCGACAACAAGGCCGGCAAGCAAGGCGCTGTCCCAGGCATTATTTGCAGCCCAGCGCGCAGCGATGAAAAGGTCGTCCTGAAAACCGCTGCCGCCGTTTAGGCCGCGTTCATCCCAGAGATACTCCACCAGTACACCAAGATCACTGACCGTATCGAAAATGCCGTAGAAACTGTATTCGAGACCGGCCGTGGCCGCAAAATACTGCTCGCGTGCGTTTATAAAAGGGCTGGCGGCTGCGCCGCGCCGGTTGAACTCGTCGCGCCATAACGCTTCAAGTTTCCACAACCAGCTTCCGGTGGTGTATTGCGCATCGACACTGAATTGATCCATTTGTCCGTAATAGGGGCGCAGGGATATCAGTTCTCCGCTGGCCGGTGTTAGCGGGCTACCGCTAAGCAAGGCGGCCTGCTGAATAACGCCAATGGCTTGTGGTGTGGGTGCAAGGGAGGTGCTGCCGGGCTCTATATTGATCTCCCCCGCCACAAATTTCGGGTCGCGTTGGGTGCCGGAAAACCAGGCCAGACCGTAGTCCAGGCCCCCTACCCATGCTTGATGACGCAAGGCCCAATCGACATGTCTTTCTTGGGCGCCGGATTCGTACAGTGGGTTTTTGTCGTCCACCGGCAGGGGTGCTCGCAGGCGCCCTTCGTTGCCGGCAAAACGGCGCTCACGAAAATAAGGCAAAATAAACAACTGCGTGCTGCTGCCGTTCTCCGCAGTGTAATTTAATCGGAGCATGGGCTGGCCCAGCTTGTCTTCACCATCGACGTTTTCAAGTGCGTCGTCCTGATTGATTGTATCAACCAGATGCAGCAGTTCCGTACGGCCCCAAAACACGCGGGACAGGCCGAGACGAATTTCCCAGGCCCCCAGCAGCCCCTGCCATTGAAGCTCGCGAAAGTCGGCATGAGTGCGCTCATCATCAACACTATCGGCGCGGGCGAAAGGGGTAATTGTTACAGTGCTGAGGCCCCCGCCCCAATCCATATACCATTCAGGACTTATGGCAATCGACGCCTGGAAGTCTTTCTGATCGTCCAGTAGCGCGTCCTGTGTATAGGCGCGCAACTCGAACTGCAGATCAGTTTCAAAGCTTTGTGAGAACTCTGCGAGTACCGCGCCTGAGTTCAAGATCAGTGCTGCAGCGGCGATAAAACGGCGGTGCATAATCAGCGTATTCTCGCCAAACCGGATTGATTGAATTCCCGTTCATCCAAACCACTGGCGAATTGATAATCTCTAAAGCTCAAAGTCGTACTTTTCATGGTTTGATGATTCATCATCTCAAGTCGAGATGCACGCCAATGCTTGTTGAGGTATTGCT
>JBFJTG010000236.1:0-2370 GCA_041625575.1 Litorivivens sp. | reverse complement strand
TAAAGAAAATCGTTTTTATATTCTGCCGCACAAGGGCGCGCGCGTCGGTGTGGAAAAACGCATGCGCGATATTCTTGAAGACCGATTGCCAACCAACCCTTTGGCCTAAGTAAGCTGGACGCGAAAGATTAGCGGTTTGGCAGAGAATAATAGTCGAATAGATATAGAGGAATATGTATGGCAGATAAAATTGCTGGAACCTTTGCCGGTACCATGGCTGTCCAAGAAAAACACCAGTTTGATGTGGCGAGTTTACACGCCTATATGGTTAAGCATGTTGAGGGCTTTTCGGGGGAGTTGAGCGTAGCGCAGTTTAAGGGCGGGCAGTCTAACCCGACCTACAAGCTAAGCGCTGGCGGTAAAGACTACGTGTTGCGTCGCAAGCCGCCGGGAACCTTGCTGGCATCGGCTCATGCGGTTGATCGCGAATATCGGGTGATGACGGCGCTGGCTTCGACCGACGTACCCGTGGCGCGTACCTATTGTCTTTGCGAAGACGATTCAGTCATTGGTACGCCGTTTTACATCATGGATTGTGTGGATGGCCGCGTGCTCTGGGATCCGACCCTGCCTGATTTAAGTCCGGGTGAGCGCACCGCCATTTTTGAAGATATGAATCGTGTCATTGCCGCACTGCACACGGTCGACTACAAATCGATTGGGCTCGAATCCTACGGTAAGGCCGGCAACTATTTTGAACGACAAATTAGCCGCTGGACCAAGCAGTATCGCGCATCGGAAACCGAAAAAATCGAGAATATGGAGCGACTGATCGAATGGTTGCCGAACAATATACCAGAGGGCGACGACACTTCGATCGTGCACGGTGATTTCAGACTCGATAATTTGATGTTACACCCCACTGAGCCGCGCATTATTGCCGTGCTGGACTGGGAATTGTCGACACTGGGTCATCCACTGGCAGATTTTGCCTATCACTGCATGACCTGGCATTTACCCTCAGCAGTGCGGGGTCTTGCGGATGTCGATCTGAAGTCGATCGGTATTCCGACCGAGGCGGAGCACATAAAGGCCTACTGCCTGCGGACCAACAAGGAAATCGATCCCAGCCACTGGGATTTCTATATGGCCTACAACATGTTCCGCCTTGCCGGAATTCTTCAAGGCATATTGGGGCGGGTTAAGTCGGGCACGGCGGCAAGCAAACAGGCGGAAGAAATGGGCTCTGCGGTTAAGCCTTTGTCTGAGCTTGCCTGGCATCAGGTTGAAAAAATCCAATCGCGCACGCGTTAAGCGTTCGTTGAATTTTCATTAAGGAGAATGTTGTGAATTTTGAATATACCGAAAAGGTTCAGGAACTGATTGCACGTCTCAACGCATTTATGGACGAACATGTTTATCCCAACGAAGCCCGATTCATGGAGGAGGTCGCCGAAGGCGATCGCTGGCAGCCAACGGCAATCATTGAAGAGCTCAAGCCCTTAGCCAAGGAAGCCGGATTGTGGAACTTGTTTTTACCCGAGTCGGATCACGGCGCTGGGCTTACCAATTTGGAATACGCACCGCTGTGCGAAATTATGGGGCGGGTTATCTGGGCGCCTGAAGTCTTTAATTGCAACGCACCTGATACGGGCAATATGGAAGTGCTCGCACGCTATGCCTCGAAGGAGCATCAAAAGCAATGGTTAGAACCTTTGTTGAACGGCGAGATTCGTTCCTGCTTCGCGATGACAGAGCCTGCAGTGGCATCGTCCGATGCTACCAACATAGAAAGCTCTATTGTTCGCGATGGTGACGAGTACGTGATTAACGGCCGCAAATGGTGGTCATCAGGCGGCAATGATCCACGCTGTAAAATCTTTATCTTCATGGGTAAGTCAGATCCGGAAAATCCCAATCGGCACCAGCAGCAATCGATGATTTTGGTGCCGCGTGATACTCCCGGAGTAACAGTACTGCGGCACTTGCCAGTATTTGGTTTTGACGACGCGCCCCATGGTCATGCTGAAATCCTCTTTGAAAATGTCCGGGTTCCTGCAAGCAATATACTGTTGGGCGAAGGCCGTGGATTTGAAATTGCACAGGGCCGCCTTGGCCCGGGGCGTATCCACCATTGCATGCGCTTAATTGGTTTGGCTGAGCGGTCATTGGAGAAAATGTGCGCGCGGTTACAGGAGCGAGTTGCTTTTGGCAAAGCGGTTTCGCAGCAATCTGTCTGGTCCGAGCGAATCGCCGAATCTCGCATCATGATTGATCAATGTCGCCTGTTAACACTCAATGCGGCCTACAAAATGGATACGGTTGGCAATAAGGTTGCGGCCAAGGAAATCGCAATGATTAAGGTTGCGGCGCCGACTATGGCCTGCAAGGTCATCGATTGGGCAATTCAGGCCCACGGAGGTGGCGGTG
>JBFJTG010000235.1:0-2396 GCA_041625575.1 Litorivivens sp. | reverse complement strand
TGTCCGAGCAGACAATCGTTATGATCAAGATGATTATGGAAGGCGCACAGTCGCTGGGACGCAAGGCAAACTCAACGCAATGAGCTTCGGCGCTTTGGGTTATACGTTGCCCCGCGATGACTTTTGCCATAAGGACAAGCCTCTAATGCGAATGGTCTACACCAACGACAACCGGATGCTCGTGGGCAATGCCCGGAACATTCTCGAGGCAGCCGGCATTGAGCTGTTTGTTAAAAACGAGTTTTCCGGCGGCGTTATTGGTGAGCTCTCGGCATTTGATGCCTGGGTGGAACTGTGGGTGAAGAACGATGCCGATTACCCGCGTGCGTGTGAGGTGCTGGCGAGAGCCCTGAGCGATAAGGATGCCGCCGACTGGCTTTGCTCTCGCTGCGGTGAATCCCACAACGCTGCCTTTGAGTTTTGCTGGCGCTGCCAGAATGACGCGCCGGTGAATCCCTGAATTTCAGTGCTAGATTGGGGCTAAATTAGCTCTGAGAGCTAGTTCTCGTATAGAATGCGCGCCGCTCGAGTCACCTCTACGATCATGAATTCAACTTTGGTAAGGATAGTACTATGACCCAGTTTGATAACGTCACCGTGGTTAAGGCCGCCAATATCTATTTCGACGGAAAAGTAACGAGCCGAACCGTAAAATTCGCTGACGGTACGCGTAAAACCCTGGGCATTATGCTTCCCGGTGATTACAAGTTCGGCACCGAAGAAAAAGAAATTATGGAAATCCTTGCCGGTGATATGACCGTGAAATTGCCCGGTGGCGATTGGCAGCGCATTCAGGGCGGTGACAGTTTTGAAGTGCCAGCCAATGCCTCTTTCGAGCTGAAAATCACCTCGCCGGTAGATTACTGCTGCAGTTATATTGCCTAGTTATTGGTCTAATATTGCCCCTGTGTAGCTGAGTTCTCAGCTACACCCCGCGCAACTAAAGAGTATTGCGCATCGCCAATTCCGGTCTAGTATAGCTGTATCTGCCGTCCGGCAGTTTGTCTTGAATCGTGTGGTTTTGAGCTAAAGCAGCGTATCTGTCTTTGGAGGTAACTGATGTCTGTTGAATCCAGAAACGAATCTGTAGTGCGTGACTACGTTGATGCCTTTAATTGTGGTGATATGGACAGGCTGGTCGCCCTGTTTTCTGAGGATGCAGAAATTCAGGGTGTATTGGGGCGTGGGCAAATGGCCAGCATTCGCCCGATATGGGAGCAATTGGTTTCCGGCTATGGCATGCAACTCCACGTCGACAGTCTGATTGTGCAGGGCAATCAAGTGGCGGTGCGCTATACCGAGAGGGGATGCTTTAAGGCTCCGGCCTTCGGGCGAGAGCCGACCGGAAAATCGTACCAGCTTGTTGCGATGGAATGGTTTGAAATCGAAAACGGCAGAATACGCCGGCGCTGGGGTGCGCGCGATGCGGCCTCACAAGCGCGGCAGTTGGATATTCCTCTTTGAGTGCGACTTGCAAAATTGCACGACTCTTATGCATTCGCCCAGCCGTAAAATCTTGGTAAAACCTGAAAAGGTGCCGCTATAGTAGCGCCGTAGTTCCATCGTCGGCGTCGCGGGAGCAAGGCTTGTGCGTCTAAAAAACCGAATTATTCGTAGTTCCATGCAATCTTTATTGGGCGCGTTGGCCTGGCTGTCGCGGCGCGAATATCTGAACGGCGTAACGCAATCGCTTACTCAGGGTCTCGCGACAATAGTCGTTCCCCTCAAGGGAATTCGACCGGCAACTGATTTGAAGTCGCTGGGCTACCAGTGGCAACGTTCTTTTCCCAGTGCAAAGCAGGTGCCCATCGTCGGGCTGGACGATAACACGGTGTATGCCGAAATTCGTACGCCTTGCCCATTGCGAGGCAGCGGAGATGTTGCTGCTTGTTATCGCATGATGAATTACGACCGCGCCATTCTGGATAAAATAGGCGGTCAGTTTGTGGTGCTCAGTTCACAGGCTACTCCCGGAAACAGCTATTGCCGTGTCGCCATACGAGAAAAAGGCGAAAGCCTTGCCGATCTGCGGCCCGCTCACTTAATCCCCGTTTTGGCGGTGAGTTAAGACTATGCCTTACGTCAACATCCAGATTTTGGAAGGCGCAACGCGCGAGCAAAAAGCGGGCCTGGTGGCTGATGTAACCCAATCTCTGGTATCTCGTCTAGGAAAAAATCCGGAGCACATTCATATTGTGATTCAGGAAATAGCCGAGGCGAACTGGGGTTATCAAGGGCAGTTAACGGATAGCTGGCAGCAAAAGTCACAGAGCTGAGTGTCCCGTCCTGACATAGGTTGTCAGGTTTTAAGGAGCCGCTTCCGCATAGGAAGCGGCTTTTTTATGCACCTGTTCGGGGGTTTTTAGCCCAAGGCTCAGGTGCGGCCGTAATGTGTT
>JBFJTG010000234.1:0-2435 GCA_041625575.1 Litorivivens sp. | reverse complement strand
GAGTAAACTGACCCGCCGACACCCCAATCTACACAAACCACGAACTATCGCATTTTGGTGCCGCCCAGGCGAACAAACAGCCAGTGCCAGGGTCCGTATATCCTCGTATTTCTCTTTTCAGATCAGGTGTGTACGTTGATGTAGCATAGGCTTCCGAACTTCATCTGCGGTGGCTTTCCTTCGTTCAAACCTCCCCGGGAGGTAAAGGTTCTAAAAACAGGAGCTTGGTAATATGTTGGCGCTCAGGTTTTACTCGAATATTGACGCCATAGAAAGGTGTTCGCCTTCATCTTTGCATGCGCTTACGCGCCTGCTTTGCAGTGCCATCTCCAGCGATTCCTAGTCTACCCATCATGAGCACAGACCGAGTGAAGAATGCAGGCCTGAGCCCCTGCAGTGGAGAATTTCTCGACCCCGAGCTGGAGTCGCGTTACCGAAGCTCGGTGCGAGTACAGCATATTCGGCAGCTGCGCATTGCCCTGTTTGTCACGGCCGGCTTGTTCCTGATGATGGGCTTGTTCGACTATCTGCTGCTGGGGCTTAGCGATAACTTCCTTCGCCTCATCACGATCCGGGGCGTGGTGGCCGTAGCTTTTCTGGCACTGGCGGTCGCTCTGGCGCGCCGTCCACAATTGCTCGCCAGCGATATACCGCTCAATGCCGCCTGCCTTTTGCTGATTACGAGCCTTATTCTTATCGTCCCTTTGCGTACCGAGATCATCGCGGCACAGCTAACCGCCGCTGTGGCCGTGACCCTTGCCCTCTACCTCTTTATTCCCAATCGAGTTCCCTGCGCGCTTGGATGCTGTGTGTATCTCGGCCTTGGCTTTCTGTGGGTTTTACATACGACCGGGCTTGTCGAGCTGCCGAAAATGGTGGGGGCCGCCCTGGCACTGTTGTTGGCGAATGTTATCGGGCTGTTGGCGTCCTTACGCATCAATCGTCTGCAGCGGGAGCAATTTACCTCCCTGCTCGCCGAGCGCGAAACAAATGAGCGCCTACAGCTAGAGATCAAGGAGCGGCTGCGCCTGGAAGAAGAGCTGCGTTATCTGGCGCAGACCGATGATCTGACCGGGCTGAATAACCGCCGTTGGTTTTTTGAGCTTGCTGAACGCGAGCTCAAGCGCTGTCGACGCGACGGCAGCCCGCTCGGCTTTTGCATGGTCGACCTGGACAAGTTTAAAACCATCAACGACACGATGGGGCACACCGCGGGCGATAAAATACTGGCCACCGTGGCGGCTCTGTGTCGCGAAGAGCTGAGGGATACGGACATTATTGGCCGTTTTGGCGGGGAGGAATTTGTAATCGCCCTGCCAGACTCCGGCCCGGCCGATACCTACAAGGTCGTCGAGCGCTTGCGTGCGCGCATAGAGCAGTACAGTTTTCCGAAAGAGTTTGGCGAACTGAAGCTGACGATCACAGTGGGTATGGCGCAGGTGGCGCCGGAAGAAGCTACCTTGGCACCCGTTCTGGCCCGTGCCGACAAAGCGCTGTATTTCGGTAAGCGCCGCGGGCGCAATATCGTCATTGTCGATGCACACTGCTCAAAAGAGGCCGTGTTGAATTAGTGCTACATCAAATCCCCTCAATTCCAATCGCCGCTGCACGCTCCCCAAGACAAAGCGACGCCCGGCTTTGGGTAACGGCGCCTTACTGCTACATCTCCCACAAGACTCTGACCTTTTCTAATTTTCAGAAGTACGCCGGATTGCTGCCAGTGCGCTTTCCAACTAGCCTTGTGAATTGAAAGGGCTTAGAGTCCTGATATTGCGCAAACGCAAGAGACGCGCCGGTGATCGCCAGGTTAGGTGTGCATGAAAATACAAACAACAAAAATCATTATCGCCATGCTGGTTGCTGTCCACCTTGTGGGAAACCTTTGGCATGGCAGTGCGCATGCGATATTAGAGATTGCCCTGCCCGACTATAAAACTGCCTTTGTTGTGGTAGTGATAATTATCAGTCCTGTACTCGGCGCGATTCTTTGTTGGACGAGGTTTTCAATCCAAGGATGTTGGCTTGTGGCGCTATCAATGCTTGGGTCGCTTCTATTCAGCGTCTACCATCACTTCGTTATGATCTCCATCGACAACGTAGAGCACTTACCACCGGGAACACCGGCTGCCCATGAACACTTCGCCAACAGCGCAGAGTTCATTGCCCTAGCAGCCTTGGCGGCAGCGCTGTTTTCGTTTTACGCCCTTGGGCGGCAGGCTGAAGAAAAACGAGGTCATTAATCAAGATGCCAGCAACACAGATAGAGGCTTACCAGCAATACAACTTTAGCGCGGCTGCTGGCAGCCACACTATCCAGCACGACGTTTATCATCGCGGGGACGGCCCGCCCATCGTCTTGATACAGGAACTCCCCGGCATAGGGCAGGAGACACTGCGGCTGGCTGACGAGTTTATCGAGGCCGGTTTTTCGGTTT
>JBFJTG010000233.1:0-2458 GCA_041625575.1 Litorivivens sp. | reverse complement strand
CACCCTTTGCAGATTCAAGGTGCCATTGTTTAGTCGTTTCATCAAAGTTTGCGTTTACAAGCTCTTCGCCAAAACGGATGTGTGGAAGCAACGCATACTTTTGCGAGGTATTTTTCAGGTACTCGAGAATTTGTGGCTGTTCAGACCATTTGTATTGCCACTGCGCATTGTGTTCAAAAGAATAGCTATAAAGCGCCGAGGGGATATCGCACTCAGCACCGGGGTAGGTGTTTTCTCGCCACGTGCCGCCTACACCCTGTGCCTTTTCCAAGATGACAAAATCGTCGATGCCGGCCTTTTGTAACGCAATTGCCATCGCAATACCTGAAAATCCGGCTCCAACTATCACTACACGGCTTGTCGTCATTCAAGGTCCTCTAGCGACTTTTAACCGGCGAGTCAGTATTACCTGCCCATTATTCAACGCCAGATCAAGTTACGATTATTGGAATTAGTTTTGCTAGTGTAATAGCTAAAGATAGCTGAGACCAACACAGGGGCTTTGCTGCGAAATGGGGCTCCGCCCTTGCGGCGGAGCCCGGTAGACAGTGTTATATACGCTCGATGATAATAGCTGGCGCCATACCACCACCGGCACACATGGTGACCAAACCACGTTTCAGATTGCGGCGCTCCAGCTCATCCAGCACCGTGCCAATGAGTATGGCGCCGGTTGCACCTATCGGATGACCCAAGGCCATCGCGCCGCCATTAACATTCACCTTGCTGCGATCGAGTTTCAGGTCGCGAATAAATTTCTCGGCAACTACGGCGAAGGCTTCGTTAATTTCAAACAGATCGATATCGTCTATCGTCAGTCCGGCTTTCTCCAAGACTTTCTTGGCCGCAGGCACCGGCGCATTCAACATCAGCGTGGGTGAATCGCCCATGTTTGCCATGGCGACTACGCGAGCACGCGGTTTCAATCCGTGTTTTTGTGCATACTCAGGTGAGGTGAGCAAAATGGCCGCTGCGCCATCAACCACGCCGGAAGAGTTGCCCGCGTGATGAACATGCTTGATTTCAAGATCGGGATATACCTGTTTCACGAGGCTTTTGTAGGTCGTGCCTGCCTCGTCCAGTGGATAATCGGCAATCGCGGTGAACGAGGGCTTCAACTCTGAAAGACTTTCCAGCGTAGTACCCGGACGCGGAAATTCTTCCTTATCCAAGGCCAATGTACCGTCTTCCTTGTAAACAGGCACCACACTCTTGTCAAAGTAACCATTGGCTATCGCATTGGCTGCACGTTTTTGACTTTCAGCCGCCAATTTATCGAGATCTTCACGGGAAATACCTTCGAGGGTAGCAATCGTGTCAGCGCATACGCCTTGATGGGGCTGGGGGTGAGCTGCTCGCAGGCGCAAATTGTCACTGTCTATAAAGGGAGACTGTGCTTGCCCGCCCTGACCATAAGTCGACATCATTTCAGTACCGCCAGCAATCACGACGTCTTCCATGCCCGACATGATTGAGGCTGCAGCCAGGTTCACCGTCGTGATACCCGAGCCGCAGAAGCGATCCAGTGTTACCCCACTGGAGCGAATATCGTAGCCGGCATCCAGTGCAGCCATGCGTCCCAAATCACCGCCTTGCTGGCCCCGCTGTTGGCTGGTGCCCCAAATAATATCGTCAACGTCGGCGGTATTTAATTTGTTCCGCTCGGCAATTGCCTTCAGCACCGTCGCGCCCAAATGCTGGGGGTGCATTTCTGCCAATGCACCCTTGCCCACCTTGCCAATACCACGAGGGGTGCGACAGGCGTCAATAATCCATGCTTCTGCCATTACTGTTTTCTCCCATTCAATAGTGTGAATCGCTAGTCTTAACGACCTTTCCAGTTCGGTGCGCGTTTTTCCGCGAATGCCGTTGCGCCTTCGATGGCATCTTCGCTACTGAAAACAATATCCGCGACTTTTTGCTGCTCGCTGAACATGTCATCCAGAGCCCAGTCCTGCGATTTGATAACCACTTCTTTACTTTTCACAACGGCGAGCGGGCCGTTGGCGGAAATCGTTTTAGCCAAGGCTCTAGCAGCATCTACCGCAGTACCTGCCTCTACTACACGGTTAATCAGGCCTAGCTCGTAGGCTCGCTGGGAGCTGATAAAATCTCCGGTAAGGCTAAGCTCCATCGCCACGCGCGAGGGTATCTGCCGCGGCAGGCGCATTAGACCGCCAGCACCGGCAATCAAACCGCGCTTCACTTCCGGTATACCAAATTTGGAGTTGTCCGCGGCGACGACCAAGTCGCAGGCCAAGGCTAACTCAAAACCGCCCGCTAGCGCGTAGCCCTCAATTGCCGCGATTAGAGGCTTCTTGGGTAAGGCTTCTATAAAGCCGGCAAAACCACGCCCGCCAATGATGGGAAGCTCACCCGTGACAAAAGCCTTGAGGTCCATCCCCGAACAAAACGTGCCGTCTGCGCCAGTGAGAATTGCGACCTGGATGTCATCACT
>JBFJTG010000232.1:0-2548 GCA_041625575.1 Litorivivens sp. | reverse complement strand
AGGCACCACCCCTGGTCAGTATCGCAGCCAAAAAACATCAGCCTCTGAAGTCCATACGTAGTTTGCATTATTTTGAGTCGATCCTGCTAGTTCCGACCTCCGCCAAATCTACTAACATCGTGTGACATTGCTAACTACGCGCGAGATACCATAACAGGCAAGCTGCCGCTCACTTAAATCGCCCCGGCGCTGCGCCCTTTCGCCATGTGATTAGCTGGTATTGGCTGGGAAATGGCCACAACGCCTGACGAGAAAAATAGCGAGAAGGAATGGAGTATGGACACCAACATTGATTTCATCGTTGCTTACGCCAACATCACCATTGCTTACGTGGCTTTCATGGCGATCATCGCAACGCTATGCAATTCATTTGGGGAGCGCCTGTCAGACCTGCAGTACCTCCTGGTGCGCTTTTTCGTTGAAGTCGGCCTAATACATTTGATGCAGTCGCTAATCATCATTGCACTTTTCTATGTGCTCGAAAACAAGTCTCTCGTCTGGGCTATCGGGACATACTGTGCGTTGCTCACTGTCGCCGGCTATCTGCCTTACTACATCGCTCGTCGGATACGAATCCGGGCAACAATCCCGGCTGGTTCAAAGTTTGTGATTTGCGGTTACGCCATCATTATATGCTTGCTCACAATCACCGCACTCGAAATATGGTGGGCACCATCACTGCTAACGGTTTCACTGTATTTTTTGTGGGTGACCCTCGGCAACTTTCTGGTGTTTATCATTTTTCTAGGGAGCTTCCTGCAACTGGGAGACACTACATCCGAAAGCGTTGATCAACATGACAAGCGAGAGAATTTGGATTCTGAAGAACCTAACGGACGAGCACAGACGCTAAAGGAAATGCTGACGCCACAGCAACCCAACAGTGACGCCGACTATCGTCCGCTGTTCTCATTGACCCAGCAATCCCTGCAGAGATCCGGCCTACCCGATATCAATTAGAGGAGGTTTAATGTGTCTGATGCGCGATTTATCGTCGGCACTGGCCGCTGTGGTTCGACAATTCTGTCGAAAATGATTGATTTGCATCCCGATGTAGCCGTGCTTTCTGAGGTTATGATTACGCTGGACTTCGACAAAAGATTCGGCAACCGGGAAATAACGGCACGAGAACTGGTAGACATCATCGACTGTGGACTAGCTTCTACCGGAGAGCTCAAAAAGATTGTTGCACACCTGGCCACGCCTGAAATTGCGTTCGAAGGCGGTGCCAGCGCTCTGCCGGAAGATGCATCGGCGTACCGCGACAACGTGATGCCCGAAATCATACTGATACCGTTGGCGCACCTGGTTGACGATCCCGCGAGCGTTTTCGATGAACTACTGCAATTTGCGCGTGAGCAGCCAACACAGTTGCTCAGCGAGCACTATCTAGCACTGTTCGACTGGCTGACCCAAAGAGCGGGCAAAAAGCTATGGATCGAGCGCAGCGGGGGATCCATTGCCGCTCTGCCGGAGCTGATCGACCTCTTTCCAGACGCAAAGTTTCTGCACCTGCATCGCAACCCCTTGGATGTAGCCCTGTCAATGCAAAAACATAATCACTTCCGTTTACGAGCGTTCAAGCATTACGAGCTGCAAACAGCCAACGGCTTACGCTGGACCGATTTGGATGAGACTGACCTGAACAATTCAATGCCGATGTCGAACAGCTTGAAAGCCATCATGGAGCACCCGGTTGACGAGCAGTATTTTTTGAAAGACTGGAATGATTGCATATTGCGAGGCATGGCCCAGCTCAAAAAACTTGCGCCAGGCCAGTATCAGGAAGTGCGCTTCGAGGACCTGATCACAAACCCATCGGCCGCGCTTGGTGCCATTGCAGAGTTTTTCGAGTTGCGCTTGGAAGACGACTGGGTTCGCGCAGCCTGCGCATTATTAAGAGAAGGCAAGGCCTGCCATGCCAGCCCAACCAAAAAGCAGGCGGAGCTGATCGAACAATATTGCGAAGCGGGAATGATTCTGCTGGAGCGGATTCCTGCGGCACCGTTGTATACCTGAGGAAGCTGCCGCCACTGGGGTGGCCAGACGAAGCCTCCACCGCTGCGCATAGGTTATTCGCCCCGCAACCTGCAATCGGAGCCAAACAAAACAAGGGCTTACGTGAAAACGTAGGCCCTTATTTTCAGGCTAAATACTTAATTGCGCCCCTCACTGTACGACTTTCACTCAAAACCAAGGCTATCCTGCGCACCATGACCGCTTAGTCCCGCCTTCGTAGGCATGCGCCAATCCATTCTCGATCAAGCCAGCGGACAAAGCCTGGCCATCTACGCAAACATCCGCTAATAATCTGAAATATTTGTCACGTCGCAGATTGCGCAGCTCAACTGAGTTGCCGCTAGTAAGCACCGCGCGGGTGTATGCCCGCGCCTTTCGAGCCAAGGCTTTCTCCTCCGGGCATTTGCCGCGAATTTCCGGTGTGTCTACACCGCTGACACGCACGCTGATGGCTTCGCCGATAATTCGGGGCCAACTCTCAATGCTTACGGTAATCGTGTCGCCGTCGTAGACACCCACAACACTATCT
>JBFJTG010000231.1:0-2626 GCA_041625575.1 Litorivivens sp. | reverse complement strand
TTCGCTTCGCGTTTATCCAGAAATGCCTGCACACCTTCTTTGCCGTCTTTCTGACTAATATAGAACACCGCTAACGAATCTATTTTGTGTGCCTCTCTGGGGTGCGATAGGCTGGCGTTACGATACATCATTTGACGCGTCAAAGCCGTGGCTACTGCCGAACGATTGGCGAGCTTATTAGCAATCGCATAAGCCTCGTCGAGTAGCGCATCGTGGGCATAGACATCCTTTACGAGTCCGCCGCGCTTGGCTTCTTGCGCATCAAATACATCAGCGCTATAAGTCCACTCCAGCGCCTGCGCTATGCCTACAATACGCGGCAAGAACCACGTTGAGCAAGCTTCTGGCACGATACCTATTTTGCCAAACACAAAGCCCATTTTGGCCTTTTCTGAGGCCAGTCGAATATCCATGGCCAGGGTCATGGTAATACCAATACCCACAGCCGGGCCGTTAATTGCGGCTATAACCGGCTTGGTACATTAGTAGATAGCCAAGGTTACGCGGCCACCTGTATCGCGCACACCGTCGATCATCTCAGGGGCGTGAAAGCGGCTTTCCCTCTCCTCCAGTGTCGGCTGCTTGTTTTCATCGAGCCCAAACACGTTGCCGCCAACCGATAAATCCATACCCGCGCAGAATGCACGGCCCGATCCTGTAACTACAATGGCACCAACGGAGTCGTCATCACTCGCACGTTCAAAGGCATCAACTAATTCATTGGCCATAGTCACGGTGAACGCGTTAAGACTGTCGGGGCGATTCAAGGTAATTGTGAGCACCCGATTCTCGATGAGATAGCTCAGCGTTGTATAGCTAACTGTATTCTCGGTCATATTGAAATCCTTCCTAAAAAAAAGCCAGGGCAGCCCTGGCAAGTCTTAGAATAGCAGCGCGCCAATTCTATAGCGCACAACAATAGCAACGACGACGCTAGTTACCGGTACCGTCAGCCACTATCGCTGGATGTGCATATTCCGGAATCACCGGATCTTCAATACGCTCTTTGCCGTCGAGCGTAAAAACGGGAATATTGTGCGCCAAGGGAAAGTGCAAACTGTAGGCGGTTAGACCCGTGCGCTCGCTTGCAGGCAAGTGACACAGAGCCAACCCTGTTTCAACGATGTATTCAATCCGTTCGGAGGGGTACTCCTCAGGAATATGGTCGAAAGCTCCCGGAGTGCGTATAGCCGTACTGGGGGCCAGTGTATTCACGGCAATGTTATGAAGTTGCAACTCGGCGGCAAGGCCCTGAGTCATGCGATGCACACCCGCTTTGATTGCTGAGTAGACCGTACTGCCCCCGTGAATTGCCCATTCATCGTAGGGCCGCATGGGAGGCTGCGCTGTGACGGAACCTAGCACTACTATCCAGCCTGCCCCACGCTTCTTCATTTCGGGAGCAGCCTTTTGCACCAGCTTGAATGGCGCTCGAATATAATGACCAATAGTGCGATCGAACATATCTTGCGGCATATCCAGCGTCTGTGCATATTCAGCCTTGCCGCCACTGTGTATCAAAATATCCAGCCCGCCAAGGATTTCAACCGCACGCGCTACGAGAGTATCCAGATCGCTATCACTTTCCAAATCCGCGACCAGCGGATGCGCTTTACCCCCTACAGCTTCAATCAACGAAACCGTTTCGCGCAGCGTTCCTTCAAACTTGCCCGCCGTATCGAGACTCCGCGCGGTGACGACTACTTCTGCACCTTCAGCGGCCAATCTTTGCGCCAATGCACGGCCAATACCCCGGCTCGCGCCGGTGACCAATGCTAGCTTTCCTTCCAATACCTTACCCATAATATACTCCGAGATTCTTTTGCTAACCCTGAGCTTCGCGAGCCATAAGGCTTTCGTTAAGCACAGAAAATGCATGTGACAATTTCACGTCGATGGCCTGCACACCGGATTCCGGGTCAAACCAGCGATCGATATGAGCCCAGTGATGCGGATGCGTCATGTAAGGGCCGAGTAGATCATCCAATGATTCGAATTCCTGCTCCCAAACATAAGTCCAGGCCTCTTCATTGGTATTCCAGTCAAGCGCTATGGCTCGACTCAGACGCCAGTTCAGTATTTGCGGAATCTGTCCGGGCATCTCCAGTAAGTCTTGCTCGAAACGATGAGCAACAGATGAATCGACTTCAGGCAACACGCGGAAAAAGGCTGTGCGTTTTATCGCGTTAGTCAGCGTGGATGCCCGTAATCCGGCGCCGATGGTATCCAAAGTGACAGCGTGGCAGGAAGCACAATAACGCGCCAGTGCAGGCGCAATCTGCTCACGCCATACATTTGTCTCGCGGGCCGCTAGCGCCGCCTGTGAATCCTTGAACAACAAATCAAAGGTGTAATGCCCCGCCGCATATTCCGGCGCCATATTTTCTGACAAACTGAAAGCTTCAAGCCCAGCGAAGGCTTGGGCTTTGTTAAGACTCTCGACGAGAGCAGCCTTGTTCTCAGTGCTCAAATTATTTTTTAGCAACAACTGGGCTGTTTCCCGATAGCCCCGAGTTGTTACCTGATGCGTATCAATGTCCTGGCCCGAATCGAGGCTATCACCCTCACCGCTTAGATAGACCCGTTCTCGAAAGTCACACAGACCGTCCACCGTCTGCCAAAACGA
>JBFJTG010000230.1:0-2704 GCA_041625575.1 Litorivivens sp. | reverse complement strand
GGGTAGCCTTGTTGAATATTGGTGATGAGGCGGGGAAGGGCAGTGAGCTGGTCAAGCAGGCAGCGGAATTATTGTCCGCGAGTGACGCGATCAATTTCACGGGCTTTGTCGAGGGTTTCGATCTCTTTTCAAATAAAGCCGATGTCATTGTCTGTGATGGATTTGTCGGTAACATTGCCCTGAAGGTTTGTGAAGGGACGGCGTCATATATTAGCCGGCAGCTGAAGGGGAAGTTTAGGGATAGCTGGTACGGCATGCTCAGCGGTGTGTTTGTGCAACCCCTGCTTAAAGAGTTTAAACGCGATATAAACCCCGATCACTATAACGGTGCAGCATTGCTGGGCTTGAGTGGTGTTGTGGTCAAGAGTCACGGTAGCTCCAGTGAAATAAGTTTTCAGAGTGCGATTCGGCACGCAGCACAATCGATTGAGCAGAATTTGCCAGACCGCATTTCTCGACAACTCTCTCAATAAGAAACTGAATGACAGGATGGATATAACAATGACGAATGGATTGGCCTTTGTGTTTCCCGGGCAGGGTTCCCAGAAAGTGGGCATGCTGGCCGAGATTGGGGCGGAGGAAGTGCTGGTAGCGCAGACTTTTGAAGAGGCCTCCGAGGCGCTTGGTTACGACATGTGGGATCTCGTGCAAAATGGCGAACAGGAATCTCTGAACTTGACCGAAAATACGCAGCCCCTGCTACTGACCGCCAGCGTTGCAATGTGGCGAGTTTGGCGCGCGCGTGGTGGTGCCATGCCTGCCTATATGGCCGGGCACAGTTTGGGAGAATTTTCGGCGCTGGTTTGCGCAGAAAGCCTGCCCTTTGCCGATGCCGTTAAGTTGGTTAGGGCCCGCGGCCAGTTTATGCAAACAGCCGTGCCTGTAGGTGAAGGTGCGATGGCAGCAGTCCTGGGGCTGGATGATAATGTGATCGTGGATATCTGCAGCCAATGCAGCTCGGCAGGTGTTGTCGAAGCGGTAAATTTTAACGCACCCGGGCAGGTGGTGATCGCCGGTCACGTGGCAGCGGTCGAGCAGGCTATCACGTTGCTGAAACAGGCCGGTGCAAAGCGTGCGATGCCATTACCGGTTAGCGCACCTTTCCATACTTCCTTGATGCAGCCGGCTGCGGAAAAGCTTGGCGCCGCAATTGATGCTATCGAGTGGCGAGCGCCGGTGATTCCTGTCGTTCACAACGTTCATGGGCAGACCGAATCTGATCCGGATGCGATTCGCGCCCTGCTGGTAAGACAGCTGTACAGCCCGGTGAAGTGGGTTGACTGTGTCAATGCGATGGTCGCTGCCGGGATAACGTCGGTTGTGGAGTGTGGCCCCGGCAAAGTGCTAAGCGGACTAAACAAGCGAATTCACAAGCCGCTGAACAGTTTGAATATTGAAGATCCGGCTAGCCTGGAAGCGGCACTGACGGCGACTGCTTAAAACGGAATGTTGATGACACTAAAAGGGAGAGGGTAATGACAGACAAGGTTGCACTGGTAACCGGGGCGAGCCGCGGAATCGGCAAGGCCATCGCGCAGGCCTTGGCAGGGCAGGGATTGATTGTTGTTGGAACCGCGACGACAGAAGGCGGCGCAGAGTCAATTAGTGCTTATTTGAACGAGGCGGGTAATGCCGGTTGCGGCATGGCTCTGGACGTCAGCGATGCGGCCTCGGTGGATGGAGTAATCAAGGCCATTGTAGGGCAGTACGGTGCACCCACAGTGCTGGTGAATAATGCAGGCATCACCAAAGACAACCTCATGATGCGCATGAAAGACGAGGAGTGGTTTGACGTAATCGACACCAACCTCAATGCCTTGTACCGGCTGACCAAGGCCTGCTTGCGGGGTATGACCAAGGCTCGCTGGGGGCGCGTTATTAATATCAGCTCCGTGGTTGGCTCTATGGGTAACGGCGGGCAGACGAATTACGCGGCTTCCAAATCAGGCATGGAAGGCTTTTCGCGCGCCTTGGCGCGGGAAGTGGGATCACGCAGTATTACAGTAAACTGCGTGGCGCCTGGCTTTATCGAGACGGATATGACCAATAAGTTGCCTGAAGAACAGCGCAGTGCTCTGGCTAGCCAGATTCCTTTGGCGCGACTGGGCCAGCCTGAGGAAATAGCGGGTGTGGTTGCCTTTTTGGTTAGCGATGCGGCAGCCTATATCACGGGTGACACTATTCACGTGAATGGCGGCATGTATATGGCGTAAACATTTGTTGTATAGGGTATTTTCGTCAAATATCGGCTTTATTCATCAAAATCCTATGCACAAATTGAAATTCACGGGGTACAATGGCCGCCCGAATGCTAGCGGGTATTTGAAGCGGTTTATTTGTGCGAAGCAGCGTGGTAGTACGCAATAACGATAACTGGCAAATACCGATTTTTTTTAACTAGGAGTCAATAACGACATGAGTAGCATTGAAGAACGCGTCAAGAAAATTGTCGCAGAACAACTGGGCGTAAAAGAGGAAGATGTTCAGGAGTCTGCTTCTTTCGTAGAAGATCTGGGCGCGGATTCTCTGGATACTGTTGAGCTTGTGATGGCGCTTGAAGAGGAATTCGAAACTGAAATTCCCGACGAAGAAGCCGAGAAAATCACGACAGTCAAGCTGGCCATTGATTACATCAAGGAAAACCTTCAGTAATCAGGCGTCGTTATCTGACGTAATTGGTCTACAAAAAGCCGTTTCTATTGTT
>JBFJTG010000229.1:0-2710 GCA_041625575.1 Litorivivens sp. | reverse complement strand
CAGGGTAGCGATCATCCCAGCCTGTTCAAGGAAGCCCTGCTCACCGGGCCAGTACATTGGATTACAACGCCGCCACAACTGCCCTTTCGCTGTCACGCCAAAACGCGATACCGTCAGAGTGACCAAGCTTGCTCTATCGAATCCGAAGGCGACGGTGTGAGGGTAATATTTGAAAGCCCGCAACGTGCGATCACGCCAGGCCAATCCGTTGTTTTTTATGACGGGGAATTGTGTTTAGGTGGCGCCATCATTGAGCGCGCATTCAATTGCGCGGAGAAAGCTGCCCATGCCTGACACAGCCAGTTCCAGCGGCAATGCCGACAATAAACTACGAGAGCAGGTACTGGCACTCGCCGGGTTGTGCCAGGCCGTGTCACTGGTGGATAGCATTGCGCGAACCGGTGACGCAGAGCCCGAACCTTTCGAGGCCTGCCTGCAAAGCCTGTTCAGTTTTTCTGCCAAGACAACCGCAGAAGCCTACGGTGGAGCAGACAAACTCGAGCTGGGTTTGCGCAAACTCAACGACTTGCTCAGCGGTGAACGCAGCCAAAGCGATCGCGAGCTAATTCGTTATCTGATAGGCGCAACCCATCTCCAAAAACTGCTACAGAAGCAGCCTGAGGTAGGTGCGATTATTCGCTCCAGACTCGACCACAGCGCCACGGGTATGGCCATTAATGGTAAAAATATCATAGAGTTGGCGCCGTCAGTTGCTGCTATTTATAAAGATACAATCAGTCATTTTAAGTTTCGGCTAAAGGTCAACGGTAGCGCCCAGCAACTGGAAAACGAACACAATGCCGACCGGATACGCGCTTTGCTTATGGCAGCGATTCGGGCGGCCTATCTATGGCGCCAGCAAGGCGGCAGCCGCCTGCATCTACTGCTCAAGAAACACGCGATTGTGCGCACGGTGCGCGAGATTTTGCAACGCGATATTCCGCACTAAATCGGCCTTCAGGCTCAGCCTCACCTTATATCGATCAGCTCACTAGGGTATGATTGCGGCCTTTTTCGAACGCACTAAAACTTAACCAAGCAAGGTATAGATTCATGGACTTGACGGCGCTTTCCGCGATTTCTCCAATCGACGGTCGCTACGGCAGCAAAACACTGCCCTTACGCGGTATTTTCAGCGAATTTGGCTTGATCAAATATCGGGTTGAAGTTGAAGTTCGCTGGTTGCAACAGCTTGCCAATCACCCGGGCATTCCGGAATTAAGCCCCTTCAGTGAGGAGGCCAATGCCCTGCTTGAAACTCTTGTCTCCGGATTTAACGAAGGCCATGCCCGGCGCGTCAAGGAGATCGAGCGCACCACCAATCACGACGTCAAAGCGGTTGAGTACCTGATCAAGGAAACTATTGCCGATAACGCTGAGCTCGCTGCCGGCAATGAGTTTGTACATTTCGCCTGCACCTCCGAAGACATCAACAACCTCTCCCACGCCCTGATGCTAAAAGCAGGACGAAGCCTGTTGCTGGCTAAATGCGAAGAGATCGCAGCTTCACTGGCTAATTTGGCCCATGAGCTTGCCGAGGTGCCCATGTTGTCGCGCACCCACGGCCAGTCCGCCAGCCCCACGACTATGGGTAAGGAATTTGCCAATGTCGTCGCACGCCTGCGCCGCCAAATTGAGGGCATCAAGAGCGTCCCCCTGCTCGGCAAAATCAACGGCGCCGTAGGCAACTACAATGCTCACCTCTCGGCCTACCCCGCCATCGACTGGGAAGCCAACGCCCAGACCTTTATCGAGTCGCTGGGACTGGAGTGGAACAGCTACACTACTCAAATTGAACCGCACGACTACATCGCAGAACTTTTTGACGCAATCGCCCGCTTCAACACCATTTTGATCGACTTTGATCGCGATATTTGGGGCTATATTTCCCTGGGCTATTTCAAA
Organism: Litorivivens sp.; assembly: GCA_041625575.1. Taxonomy (GTDB): domain Bacteria; phylum Pseudomonadota; class Gammaproteobacteria; order Pseudomonadales; family Spongiibacteraceae; genus Litorivivens. The sequence continues at coordinate 805 of JBFJTG010000229.1, read as the reverse complement.
CAGCGCACGGTAGAAGGCGAAGTCGGCTCCTCCACCATGCCGCACAAGGTTAATCCGATCGACTTTGAAAATTCCGAGGGTAATCTCGGCATTGCCAATGCCCTGTTCGGGCACCTGGCTGCGAAGTTGCCGCTGTCTCGCTGGCAGCGTGACCTGACTGACTCCACGGTGCTGCGCAATATGGGTGTTGGCCTGGCCTACAGCCTGATTGCTTACGAATCCAGCCTGAAGGGGATCGGCAAGCTGCAAATCAACACCACTCGCATTGCCGAAGATCTTGATGCCAGCTGGGAAGTGTTGGCGGAGCCGATTCAAACCGTTATGCGCCGCTACAATGTTGAACAGGCCTATGAAAAACTGAAAGCGCTTACTCGCGGCCAGGCGATCAACCGCGAAGCGATTAAAGCCTTCGTCGACACTCTCGATATACCGGACAGTGCAAAAGCAGAGCTGCAGGCTTTGACGCCGGCGAATTACATCGGCAACGCAGCCGCGCAAGCTAAACGTATTTAATGGCCCTGCAGAACCTTGATGAATCGCGCTTTCTTCGCGATTTTTGGCAGCTCAAACCGCTGCTCATTCAGCAGGCCTTACCAGCCTATGACTGTCCGCTGAGCGGCGACGACCTTGCCGGGCTTGCCTGCGAAGAGTCTGTTGAATCTCGCGTCATTCAGCACAAAGCCGGCAACTGGCAACTGGAGCAGGGACCCTTCACGCCGGAAGATTTTAGCAAGCTCCCCGCAGGCGGATGGACCTTACTCGTTCAACGAGTTGACCACTGGATTCCCGAGGTGGCGGAACTAGT
>JBFJTG010000228.1:0-2751 GCA_041625575.1 Litorivivens sp. | reverse complement strand
GCGGAGGTTGTGGCGCAATCAGGGAATAGTTGCCCGGGTCGGGTTGGGAAAAATGGTGGGTGAAAATATCGTCGTGATTTTCGATGTTTTCCACAAATACCTCAACGCGATAAGTATCCTGCGGGCTGCTCCAGCTAAGGCGCAGATCGGTTTTGTAATGCGCGTCGACGACATCAATGGGGTTGTCGTAGGGACGGCGCTGATAGTCATCAGACCAACTGAATTTCACTAATCCGGTAAGTACTCCACTCGATTCCAGTGAATGGCTATACCTTAAAAGCGCACCGAAGGTGAGCTTTGGCGCATCGCTCATGGTGGCACCCTTGAAATTATGAGGTTGATCGTCAGTGCAACCCGCTTGCCTTGTTTGATTTACCAATTCGTCATCACGGCCGCAAAACTGGTTAAACTTGGCATCGAGCCAACCAAAAGAAAACTGGGTAAACAGGGATTGAATGGGTGCCCACTGAATTTCTGCTTCCACGCCGCGTATGGAGGCTGCGCCTGCGTTATTCAGTTCAATACCGGTTACGACAATTTTGGAAACCTGAAGATCTTCGTAGGTATAGTCAAAGGCAGTCAGGTTAAGTGTGAGCGAACGATTGTCGAAGAAAGACGATTTCCAGCCAATCTCCGTCATACCTAAAAACTCGGGATCTACCTCGTTCAGTTTTCCGTCGGTTCTGATTTGTGCGGTGCCGGGCTTGTAGCCGGTCGCTACTTTCGCGTACACCATTCCGTCGTCGTTATAAAACCACTTGCCTCCGATTTCGCCGGTTGTCGCGGTTGACTTTCCCGGTGCATCGGTGGCCCTGTCTGCCGCAACAAAAGGGGGGTCGGGCTGGCCGGTGGCCACATCCTGGGCGCTGGTAATGTCCCGCTCAACCAGTAGGCGATAATTATCATTGTTGCTGCGAATGCCGGCGAACAGTACAACTTCGGGCATCGTCGCAAACATGTCGTGAAGATTCAGGCTGACGTTTAAGAATGCGGCTTCATTTTTAGTATTGATGTTGAGATCTTTGGTAAAAACCCAGGCATCAAACACGCGGTCGGCCAGACCCAAGGGCAAATCGATGGTAGTGAAAAAGAGTTGGCCGAGATTTTGTTTTGTGCGTGCCCGTACATAGCGATCTTCGTGGTTGTCATCGCGATACCAGAAAAAGCCGAGTATCCAATCGATGCCGTTCGCATTTTGTGAGGTAAAACGAAGCTCGGCGTTGCGACCAACACCGTTAATAAAATTCTCGGTTTCGACAATTTTGACCTCGCTGCCGTCCAGATCGTTGTAGCGGTGTATTCTGCGCCTGTCCACACCAGCAATAAGGTCAACATCGAAGCTCCCCAGTAGCCAGGTATCTTCCAGACTCCAGGTGAGGTCGCTAACGATTCGACTATTTTTATCGATGACGGGGCCAATCTCCTGAAATTGCTGAGATCTTACTTTGAGCAAGTCAAGCGGCATGGGAGCTACCCCAAACTCGCGATAGCGCTCACTTTGACGAGTCGAGATTGATGGACTGGCAACAACGCCGGCATTGGCTTTCTTGTGGTTCTTGATGGCATGTAATGACAGCCGAAGGTTCTCAGTTATATAGCCCTCAAAAATTCCTCGATAGAAATATTTTGTATTGCTCTCGGGTTCTTCGTCACCTGTTGCAAACTCATTGTCCAGATAGCCCTTACGCTGCTCCCACAGCCCGGAAAATCGCGCATTGAGCGAGTAATCGTTCCCGTCGAGCAAGGGAACGTTGACATAAGAACGTATACGCCGGTTCTCAAAGGAGCCGTACGATAGATCCCCGCCGTACGCCAATTCGTCGATTGGACGCTGCCATTTAACGTTGATCGCACCAGCGGTAGCGTTGCGGCCGTAAACGGTTCCCGAGGGGCCGCGTATAACTTCGATGGATTCCAGGTCGTAGAAGGGTTCGGTGCTATCGACGAAGTAGCCGTTTATGTGGAAGGCAACCGGCGTCGTGCCGCCAAAGGCCTTGCCTATGCCGCGGATACTGATGTTATTGCCTTCGCGGTTGTCGCGCGAAACCAGTCCGGGCGTAATGTCGGCAAGTTGGCTAAAGCCGTCAATATTGTTGGCTTTGAGCAGCTCGTTGGAATAAGCCGATACCGCGGCTGAAATGTCCTGAACAGATTCGGTGCGCTTGCTCGCGGTGACGAATACTTCCTCTATCATTGCGGCCGGTTTGGCGTTATCAGGGGAAGTAGATTGCGCCCACACGCCGTATGGCAGAATGACAAGCAAGAGCGCACTGGCGGCACGGCTAGGGTTTCTCATGGGCTTTCGAAGCTCCTATTTTTTCTTATTTTTTTTACAGCTTATCGGCCTATTCAGCGCGGTCAAGATAGGCCTGTGTGCGTTCGCGCAAGTTGGCGCGAATATTCATCCAAAACAGATTGTAATCATAAGCATGGTAACCGCCTCCGGGAAACAGCGCCATGCTGTAGCCTGAGGCCGCCGGCTCATTAATCCAGAGAATGCCGTCTTCGCAGCGCGCGCCGGTCTGTGCCGGGTGGGGCGCGCTTAAAAAGTAGGGTCCGGTAATGGGTAGAGAGCCCAGATTTTCTTCTTTGCCAACGGCCATATGGTCATGGCGCCAGGACAGGGGGTTTACGCAAACCGGCTTGCCTTTATTCTGCCAGTGACTGCCATCGCCGCCCTCCAATACTGCATTCCAGCTCAGGTAGCAGCCGGTGTCAGTGGGCGTTGCGCAGACGGGTAACCAGGGTGAT
>JBFJTG010000227.1:0-2867 GCA_041625575.1 Litorivivens sp. | reverse complement strand
CTATGCATCTGAACACATGAAGCACAGAGGAACATAGTCCTCATGCCTTTCGCCCTCCATAGCAGGTCGCAATGGCATCTCTGTCGATGGCCAGCCGGAACGATTCTCGTAGGTCCAGCATTGATACTCGTCGGGACACTCGGACGAGCATAGCAGCTCAACTTTCGGGAAATATTTCGAATAACGGTCAAAATAGTCTTTACCGGGCGCGCGAACATGGTGGGTCTCAAACGGATTTGGCTCAGGATACTCAACCGTCTCCTTCGCAACAACAGGAACAGGAAGGATTGCAACACCTTCCGGGCTAAGAATCCGCCGAATTTCCCTCAGTGCTGCGTGATCGTCATCAACATGTTCGAGCACATGGGACGCATAAACCAAATCGAATGAATTGTCAGCAAATGGCAGTACTCTGATGTCAACATGACAATCCACCCCTTGCATTGATATATCTGCAGTTACATAGGATCTAACACAAGAGCGAAAGTAAGTCTGAAAAAAACTCTCTGGCGCAAAGTGCAGCATTCTCATTTTTTCCAATGGAATCCTATCGACAAGTCGCTGAAATGCTAAAAACTGGATTCGATGACGCTCCAACGAATCACATTTGGGGCATTGGGCGTGAAGCCGAATTCCGGTCATTGGAGCTAAATCGCGGAACGGGCCGGAGTAAAAACAGATTGGACACCGAAATCTAGCCTTGCCGAAATTCTTTACTCGAAAGCAGCTCAACAATAGTCGAGCGCCTAAGCTTTCTAGAATCCACCTCATTAAAAATCCCTATAACTCAAGCGCTAGTGAGCCGAATAGTCATATTGTATAATACGATCCGTTAATTTATTTTCTGCCGAGGCAATCGCTCTCGGCTCACGAGAGATTATTATTTTTTTTCGCTATTTTGTGAAAGCGACTTTACGCTCATAGAGAAATATCGCAAGTTGAAATCTGCTGACGGCTTTCTACTCTCTCTTTAGGCTCGGGCCGGCATATATCGGAAACGGGGGATATTAATTAGAAAACTGTATGACCTCCCCCCTAGAGCGCAAGTTAAGGCTAATCCGACTGGGTGAAAACCTACACAATAATTCAGCCTTTCCGGTCGCCAGTCTACCTATCTAACAGCGATTGTATCTCCTTGTCAGTATGCTCATAAGCATCAACAGCCTGCTCAAAGGCTATAAAAAGCACACAAGCTTCTCTACTCACACATTTACCGTCGTGTACGGCCTTAGCGGGCCCGTAGGCATACATGCCCGCTTTTAAATGCGTGGTGGGATGCCCTAGATAGGTAACGTCCATTTTTCCGGAGACCAACACCATACGCTCTGCAGAACTGTGCCAGTGTGCCGGAAAGGAGGTTTTGCCGGGCATTTTAAAATAGACATCCGCATTGGCTTTGGCAGGATCGCCGTGTAACACAGCAAGCTGACAACCCGCGGGAAAAAATGCCGGGCACGGGCCCCACTGAATATCTTTATCCGAGATTGAGCGCGATAGCGGGAAGTCGGTGGCATTTGCAGATACGGCAAACAGCAACAGCATGACGATATGAATCAATCCTGTTCTCATGACTTTCTCCTAGCCTAAAGTTTAGCCCCAGCGGCCATTCAACTTACGCCCGTCCCGGACAAAAAGCTCTCACTATCGACAAGTGGCATAGAAAAATACCAAAAGATTTATTGGGCTGGTCTTACAAAGGATTGCGCCAGAGGATACAGGGGTGGCTTGCTCCGGTCGCGCCAATTACAACGACTGCTTACCCTCGATTCCCAGAATATCGCAAGCCAAGGCCTCGGCAACGCGAATGCCGTCAACGCCAGCGGAAAGTATGCCTCCCGCATAACCGGCGCCTTCGCCAGCAGGAAAAAGGCCCTTAACATTCAGGCTTTGATAGCTTTTGTCGCGCGTGATGCGCAGCGGCGAGGAGGTGCGGGTTTCGATGCCGGTGAGCACCGCGTCGTGCAGGGCAAAACCTTTAATTTTTTTATCAAAGGCAGGAATAGCTTCGCGAATAGCTTCTATGGCGAAAGCGGGTAGAGCCTCGGCCAAATCAACCAGTTTCACATTAGGTTTATAGGAGGGCTCAACGCTGCCCAAACTGCCGGAAGCCTTGCCAGCGATGAAATCGCCCACCAATTGTGCGGGTGCATTGTAGTTGCTGCCGCCCAGTGTGTACGCCAGCGATTCCAGCCGGTCCTGTAATTCAACTCCTGCCAAGGGGCCACCGGGGTAATCGACCTCGGGGGTAATGCCAACCACGATGCCGGCATTGGCATTGCGCTCTTTGCGCGAATACTGGCTCATACCGTTAGTGACCACACGCTCCACTTCCGAGGTTGCGGCCACCACCGTACCCCCTGGGCACATACAAAAGCTGTAAACCGAACGGCCATTCTTGGCGTGGTGTACCAGCTTGTAGTCTGCTGCGCCTATTTTGGGGTGGCCGGCAAACTGGCCCAAGCGCGCCTTGTCGATCAATGACTGGGGGTGCTCAATACGAAAGCCGATGGAAAAGGGCTTGGCTTCCATAAGCACATCGCGGCTGTGCAACATACGGAAAGTATCGCGCGAGCTATGACCCAAGGCCATAATCACGTGGCGACTTAATACCTGCTCGCCACTGTCTAATACCACGCCTTGAAGCTGGCCGTCGTCAATGAGCACGTCGCTAACGCGCTGTTCGAAGCGTATCTCTCCGCCCATAGCTTCAATTTGGTGACGAATATTTTCCACCACGCCGGTGAGCCTGAAGGTGCCTATATGAGGCTTGTTAACAAAGAGAATTTCTTCCGGCGCACCGGCTTTAACAAATTCGTGAATAACTTTACGCCCAAGATAGTTGGGGTCTTTAATCTGGCTGTAGAGCT
>JBFJTG010000226.1:0-2895 GCA_041625575.1 Litorivivens sp. | reverse complement strand
ATTCAAGGTTTGGCTGGCCATGCAGCCTGAGGATTTTCGACAGCAGGTGAATGAGCTGTCTACCGCTGATTTTTGGTTATATGCCTGGGAACAGGTCGCTACACCGGAAAAGCCTGACTTGGCGGCTTGGCAGAGGCGTACTTACGAGGGGCGTGGTCGCAGCCCCTGGGTATTTCGAACGAGCCTTGATGGCCAGCCGCGCATCCTGAATCTCGCCGTCGCGCCGGACTACTGGTTGAGCTACAGCCTGGAACGCATGGCGCCCTACCAGCTCTGGCGCGGTAAATTGCAGCTCGATGGCACCGTGTTTGACAGCGGGCAAGGCGGGGAGCCGTTTAGCGAAGGCGAGGCCTATCTGCAGCAGATGCAGCCTGATCTGTGGTGGTTGCGAAAGGGCAATGCAGAATGGATTCCGGCGAAGGCGGAATTTATTGCCTATGCGCTGGGCGGCAGTGGCGGCGATAGTGGAAATAGCATCAGTTTGGAATATCGCCTGCGCGCCGGGGATCTAAGCGTGGATATTCGAGAAGCCCCCGTTGTTACGGTCAATGTGGAGGCTCTCGTATTTGATCGGATCTTTAGTGTTGTCGATAAGCCCGCGGCGCTCGATATTCGCTTTGGTGGGAGTGCTTCGCAGTCCAGGTCCGGACATGTGCTACCGGAGTCCGGCGCTTATATTCACCGCACGCGCTATGAGCGCCCAACGCAGTCGATTAGTCATAATGCCAAAGTTGATTCTTCAAGCCCGGCCGGGGCGGAACTTGTTGCCAATAGCGATTGTCTTGCTTGCCACTCAGAGCATGAGCGCATTGTAGGGCCGTCATGGAACGAGATTGCCCAGCGTTATTCATCTAAGGCCGGAGCCGCCGAACGACTGGCGACAATAATTATTGCCGGTGGTGCGGGTGAATGGGGTGCGGTATCTATGCCCGCCCATGCGGACATCAGTGAGCAGCATGCCCGGGAAATGGCGCGCTACATTCTCTCGTTAAAAGACAAAGATGGAAATCTTCCTCCGGAGCTTGTGGCCCTGCGGGAAAATTTCAGTCACACCTATGATGCGATAGCGGTAAATAAGCCTCCGGGCCTGCATCCGGCATTAGCCTCGCGATCCTTGCTCGTTGAGGGTTTTACTCCGGCCGTTGGTGGTCTGGCTCTTGATGACAACAACGATCTGTTAGTAGCAACCTGGGATAGTGACGGAGCGGTTTACCGTATACAGAATTGGCGGTCGACGAAGCCAACGGTAATGCGGATTGCCGAAGGTCTGCACGAGCCGCTCGGCCTGGCCGCCTCTGGTGGCCGCTTATTTGTCATGCAAAAGCAGGAGCTAACGGAACTAATCGACAGCACTGGCGACGGAATTATTGATCGTTACAAAAACCTGAGTAGCGATTGGTCGGCAACTTCAAACTTTCACGAATTTGGTTTTGGGCTGGTGGCGCATCAGGGCTGGCTGTATGGAGGGCTGTCAGTCTGTGTTGAAGTTGGCGGCAAGAGTTGTCAGCTGCAGGCTAATAAGCGTGGCACTGTCTTTCGCGTCAATATGGAGACGGGTGCTTTTGAGCAAATCGCGGACGGTTTTCGTACGCCCAATGGCATCGGTGTGACAGGCGAGGGTGACTTGCTGGTAAGCGATAATCAGGGAGACTGGTTGCCCGCGAGCAAACTGGTTGTGGCCGAGCGCGGAGATTATTTTGGCTTCGGTGGTCGCCCCAATAGCAAGCCGGCGGCTTTGCTGTTGCCGCAAAATGAAGTGGGTAATTCACCCACTCAGCCTTTGCAGCTATCAGCTGGGCCCTACGAAGGGCAGATATTGTTTGGCGATATTTATAATGGAGGTATTAAGCGGGCCTTTCTGGAAAAGGTTGAAGGCGAGTGGCAGGGAGCAGCCTTTCATTTTACCGAAGGCTTGGCGGCACCGGTCAATCGATTGATTGAGGCTGAGGGTGGCCTACTTGCCGGGCAAATTGGCGGCAGCGGTAACTGGGGTGAAGCCGGAAAGCCCTGGTATGGTCTTGAATACCTGTCTTGGTCAGGCAAGTCCGCATTTGAGCCCTTGGAGGTAGGCGCCAGTGCGACGGGGTTTACTATTACCTTTTCGCAGGCGCTGGGGGAGGAAGTCGACCCTGCACAAATAATCAATAGAGTGAGTCAGTGGTTCTACCACCCCTCGCCAATGTACGGTGGGCCTAAATACGGTTTGGAAGACCTGCGTGCCGAGAATGTCAATATTTCAGCGGACAGATTGCGGCTTACCTTTGACACTCCCGGGCGCAAAGCGGGGCGAGTTGTCTATTTGCGTTTGAATGAAAACCTGAAGTCCGAGTCTGGCGAACCACTATGGATCAACGAAGCGTGGTATAGCTTCAACAAGGCGCCCGCTGCAAGCCGCGCGGGTAGTGAAGCGGACAACACCCTAAGCGAGGCTGAAAAAGCTGCAGGTTGGGAGCTGCTCTTTAACGGCAAAGATTTCTCCGCCTGGCGCAATCATAATTCCCGTCCGGACGATCCCGTGAAGGGCTGGGTGATAGAAAACGGTGCACTCAAAATGACAAGAAACACGTCGTTTTTCCGATTTGTGCTGAATTTTCTTAACCCTATAACTGATCAACCTTTGCGCGATTTAATGACGGTTGAACAATTTCAAAATTTTGAGCTTACGCTGGATTGGAAAATATCGCCCGGCGGCAACAGTGGCATCTTCTACCTGCTACCGCCGAGCGACAATCGCATTCCCTGGGATCACGGACTGGAAATGCAGGTGCTCGACAACGACGGCCACAGTGACGGTAAAATTCCGAAGCGTCGCGCCGGCGAGCTTTACGATATTGCGGCTGCAGACGTCGACCCAACGGTTGCTGTGGGTAATTGGAATCGTGCGCGAATCAGGGT
>JBFJTG010000225.1:0-2897 GCA_041625575.1 Litorivivens sp. | reverse complement strand
GTGCAGGCACTGCTATGGCAGACCCAAACGTCAATGTCCGAAGAGTGAGCGTGGGCGATGCTGCCTACCGAGCCCATCAGAAACAAGGCTTCCACCGCGGGGGTGACGGCTCCGGTGTTCATTTGAAAGCTGTTGCTGAGATGCCGTTTTACACGTTGCAACATTTCGTCGCTGGGGTGGTAGAGGCATATCCCGCAGGGGCTTTCCAGGGATTTAAAGCCCGGTAGCGAGGGGTGATTGCAGTGGAAGAGGAGGGGTAAAAAATCGAGAAAGAGCTGCTGCCTGGGGCTCAGAAGCGAGCGCACGCGCTCAAGCCGCGATCGTCCAAGTCGCTCAACTTTTCGAAAAATTGTTTTAGTATCAGCGGCTTGCGGCACTGGCAGCCAGCGCGCCAAGGGCGATGTCTTTGTCATGTTGTTGAGTATATTGAAATCCAGGCGCCGCGCAGTAGTCTCTGCAGCATTCATTTTTCCTCAACAATCCACCCTAATACTGTGATATGCAAGCCATTTTCCCTTTGCCGGTGCAGACAGCTGTGATCCTTCGCGCTATGATGCGCTTAATAAGAGACGCGGCTGCCGTGGCAAAACAGCGCCATGAGGAAGTGCCGTAAAGAACGATTGTCAGGAGGTTGCCCCATGAAGGCTCGAAAAGGGTTCGCGCATTGGTTTAATGCACTGTGTCTGTCGCTTGCACTGGTTCTGCCGCAACTGTCGGTGGCGGAGGTGGTTAAAGAGGAGCCGACGGCGCTGGCGATGGTCACGGACGTCGTACTGGTGAGGCCGGTTATGTTGGCGATTACCGCCGTGGGTGCCGTATTTTTTGTCGTCAGTTTGCCCTTTTCGCTGATTGGCGGAAATGCCGGCGATGCTGCGGACACGCTAGTGGTGCAGCCAGCCAACAATACCTTTGTGCGGTGTTTGGGTTGCACCAAGGTTGAGTTTAAGAGGCGTAAGGTAGAGGACTAAAATTCTTGGCGCCTATGTTTTTTGGGTTTGAGCGCGGAATTGCGCTCTTGCTCCTTAGTAAGAGCGCAGCTCACTAGTCGAGCATAAGCGACGACCCTTCCCGACAAATCCAGAAATCGCTGCATTTTGCGTCCACGCCCTCTATAATCGGGCGCTAATATAATATTAAGCCGCACCTTGCTGCGGATTCTTAAGGTTTTTGAATTGCGCGCTTTCATCTCTATCGCTTACTCGAGTTCTCGGCTTTTCGTTGTTGGGTTTATATTCCTGTGCGCGGGTTTTGCGCAGGCAGCGCCTTGGATTGACCCTAGCGATGCGCGCTTACGCCACCATATACATATTCTCGCTGATGCGGCCCTGATTCGCGTGCCGGTTAATACCTGGCCCCTGATGTGGAGCGGGGTCATCTCCGAGGTCAAGCGCGCTAAAAGCCAGCCCATGAACGCCATGCAGCGTCGCGCGGTCGCTTACATTGAAGATGCTTTTGAACAGCAATCCGTATCGTCGGTCGCCTTGGGCTACAGCTACGCTGAACAATTCAATCCCATTCGCGGATTTGGCGATAATCATCGTGATGAAGTGCAGGGCTACCTGGCGGGCGAAGTTCTAGGCGAGCGCTGGGCAGGAAAACTGCAAGTTAATAATGTGGGCGACCCCCTCGATGGCGAGCACTCTCACTATGACGGCAGCTACCTTTCGATGTTATGGGGCAATTGGGCCTTTACCTATGGCGCGCTAGATCGCTGGTGGGGCCCTGCCTGGGAATCCGGATTGATACTCTCCAACAATGCCCGGCCTGTTCCTGCTCTAAGTATCCAGCGAAATAGCTCCGATCCTTTTGAGTGGTCTTGGTTGCGATGGATGGGGCCGTGGCAGTTCACGACATTTATCGGCAAGCTGGAAAGTGAGCGCGTTATAGCAAATGCGAAGCTGGTGGGTGCGCGTTTTAGCTTTCGGCCATTTCGCTGGCTGGAGTTAGGCGCGTCCCGCACGGCCCAATGGGGTGGGCGCGGGAGGCCCCAAGATTTTTCCAGTTTTAAAAACCTCGCTTTAGGGAAAGACAATCGCGGAAGTAGTGGCGTCGGTTTGTCGAACGAACCCGGCAACCAGCTTGGTGGTTTTGATTGGCGTTTTTCGATCGACACTAAAATTCCCGTGGGCATATACGGAGAAATGATCGGCGAAGATGAAGCCGGTTATCAGCCCTCCAAAAGAATTTTTGTGATGGGGGTGGATGCGGTTATACCGCTGCCGAATTCCGAGTTGCGCCTTGTTTTTGAATCAGCGGACACAGCTACCCGCCGTGTTGATAGCGATCCTGAGTTCAACGTGGCTTATGAGCACAGTATTTACGGTTCCGGTTATCGTTATCGGGGACGCTCATTGGGTGCCAGCGTCGACAATGATTCGAGGGCCCATCATCTCATCGCTCAATGGCTTGTTGATGCATCGCAAAGTGTAAAGATCAGGGTGTCGCAGTTTGATTTAAATACTGATGGTAGTGGTCGAGCCTACCCAGATGGGAATAGCGCAAGCTACGGCGGCAGCAACGACTACGCGGCGAATATAAGCTATGCCTATCGAAAACAAACTTGGGGTGGCGAGATCGCTTACAGGCATTATAACGATAGTTTGCAATTGCGAGGTATTGACGCTGGTGATGATACGGTGTCCGTATCGATACATTACCGATGGTAACTAGTTTAGAAAATTTGAAGGGCGCTTTAATAGCGTATCGGACATACAGGGGCTAATTCTGAGCATGGTTTCTTCTAAGAAAGGCAGTGCGCTGTTTGGCGCCGTAACTATGCTGCTGCTTGGCATGGCTGCGAATATTTCAGCGCAGGGTTTAAGCCCAGCGCAAATAGCGCAATTTGGCTCAATGAGTCCTGCTGAGCAACAGCGTCTCGCCAAGCAATATGGCGTGAG
>JBFJTG010000224.1:0-2909 GCA_041625575.1 Litorivivens sp. | reverse complement strand
GGCGCGATTCTGGTTCCCGTCAATTTTATGCTGAACACAGAGGGTGCGGCATACATCCTAAAACACAGTGGCGCGAAACTGTTGTTTGTGGGTTCCGAGGAAAAAAAACTTGCCGAATGTGCAGCCCAATCCTGTCCGCAGCTTGACGAACTGATCTGGATGGAAAACTTCTACGGTGATGATACGCCTTCAGGTTTCAGCTCCTTTAAGTCGATCATCAGCGAGCATCGTTTTACTGGCGAGCCTGATTTGTCATTGCGCGTGCCGGCACAAATCATCTACACCAGCGGTACCGAATCCGCACCTAAAGGTGCAGTACTGAGTCATGAGGCGGTCATCTGGCAATATGGCAGCTGCCAGATCGAGGCGGAGATTCAGGAAAGCGACAAGGCGTTGCATGCACTACCGCTTTATCATTGTGCACAACTGGACTGCTTTCTCGGCCCTTCAATACAGGTGGGCGGTACGAATATCGTCACCTCAGATACCAGCCCCGAGAATCTTCTGACGCTGCTCTCCAGCGAGGAAATAAGCTCCTTCTTCGCGCCGCCCACGGTATGGATCGCGCTACTCAATCACCCGCTATTTGATCAGGTCGACCTAAGCAAGCTAGCAAAAGGCTACTATGGCGCATCCATTATGCCCGTCGAAATCATGAAAGAGCTATTGCGCCGCCTGCCACATATACGATTGTGGAATCTTTACGGCCAGACCGAAATCGCCCCCGTAGCCACAATTCTCAAACCCGAAGATCAACTGCGTAAACCCGGCGCGGCTGGCAAGCCCGTCATTCACGTTGAAACCCGGTTGGTAGACGACGATGGCAACGACGTCGCTATGGGGGAAGTAGGCGAAGTGGTACATCGCTCTCCGCAACTGATGACTGAGTATTTCAATGATCCGGAAAAAACCGAGGCAGCGTTTTCCGGAGGCTGGTTCCACAGTGGTGATTTGGCAACCAAAGACAGCGAGGGCTACATAACGATCGTAGACCGTAAAAAGGACATGATTAAAACCGGCGGCGAAAATGTCTCCGGGCGCGAAGTAGAGGAAGCCATCTACCAGTATTCAGGCATCGAAGAGGTCGCAGTAATAGGCCTGCCCCACCCTAAATGGATTGAAGCAGTCACTGCCGTAGTGGTGGCCAAGAAAGGCAGAACCATTAGTGAAGCGGCACTCCTCGAACACTGCCGGGCTGTGCTGGCCACTTTTAAGGTGCCCCAAAAAATCATTGTTGTAGATACGCTGCCGCGTAACCCCTCGGGCAAAATACTCAAGCGCGACCTGCGACAGACATACTCAGACAGTTTCAGCTAACAAGGCGACATTCGATGAAAACACGCATTACCGAACTGCTTGGCATACAACACCCCATTATTCAGGGCGGTATGCAGTGGGTAGGCCGCGCCGAACTTGCCTCTGCCGTTTCCAACGCAGGTGGCTTGGGAACACTCACCAGCCTTACCCAGCCAGACCCGGAAGCCCTGTATCAAGAAATTCTACGTTGCCGTGAAATGACGGACAGACCCTTCGCGGTCAACCTCACGATACTCCCCACCATCAAGCCGGTTCCCTACGACGAGTACCTGCAGGCGGCCATTCAGGGTGGCGTCAAAATTGTGGAAACAGCAGGTCGCAGCCCGGAACCCTACATGGCGATGCTCAAAGCGGCAGACGTCAAGGTTGTACACAAATGCACTTCCGTCAGACACGCGCTGAAAGCCGAGAAAATCGGTTGCGACGCGGTTTCCGTCGACGGCTTTGAATGCGCCGGCCACCCTGGCGAAGATGACATAACCAATATGATTCTCTTACCTGCTGCTGCCGCAAAACTAACCATTCCCATGATTGCCTCCGGCGGAATAGGCAGCGCCCAGAGTATGGTGGCCGCCTTCGCCCTCGGTGCCGAAGCCGTGAATATGGGAACTCGCTTTGTCGCGACCCAAGAAGCACCTGTACACAGCCGAGTAAAGCAAGCCATGGTAGATGCCGACGAACGATCGACTGCACTGATATTCCGCAGCCTTGGCAATACCGCAAGGGTCTTCAACAATGATATTGCCAAACAAGTTATCGCCATCGAGTCTCAGGAGGGAGACACCGACTTCGCCGATCTGCAGCCTTTGGTTGCTGGCGCGCGCGGACGCGAACTAGTCTTGGAACAAGGCAATACCGAAGATGGTATATGGTGGGCCGGGCAAGTGGTTGGCTTGATCAACGATATACCCACTTGCAGGGTGCTAATCGATCGCATGATGAAAGAAACCGAAGAGCTTATTAGCGAGCGATTGGCCAGATTGCTCGACAAAACCAGAAGCATCGCTGCATAGTGCGCGGATACTGTCTTGCTGACATTAGCGTGGTATCTTGCTAATATCTAAGTAATTATTTATTTTTAAGGTATCTACCGGATGGCGCGTTCAGCAAAGTCAGACACACCGTCGAAAAAGGCGACCCCAAAAAAAAAGGCTGCCCCTAAGAAAAAGGCAAGTACAGCCCCAGCCCGATCCAAAAAATCCGGCGCAGGACGCCCCAGCCGATTATCCAGGGAGATGATCCTCGATACCTCACTAAAGCTGCTGGATCAGTATGACGTGGAAGGCTTTACCCTCGCCAGAGTCGCGGGAGAACTCGACACAGTTTCAATGGCACTTTACAACTATTTCCCCAGCCGCGAAGCCTTATTGGCCGAGCTCGCGAATCACATCTGCAAACAGTTTGTTATGCCCAAGGCAAAGCGCAACCAGACCTGGCAGAAGACCCTCCGCGACTGGACCTACACCCTGCTCAATCTCGCTCAAAAATACCCCATGATGATCAAAATCACCGGCATGGAAGGAAAAACCTCCGCTGGCTGGTTGCGTATTTCCCGCATTGTAGGCACAACACTCTACGAAGCGGGATTCCGT
>JBFJTG010000223.1:0-3017 GCA_041625575.1 Litorivivens sp. | reverse complement strand
TTAATGGGTCAATGGTTCCGCCAGGTAAAGGGTTACCAAGCGCATCAGTTAGAGGGTTGCTACCCGCAGTTTGTGCTTCGCTTAGTGTGTTATTCGCCGGCGGATCAAATTGAGTACTGCCTACGGCCACGCCGAAATACCATTTTTTCGCCGGCGTTTCCTGGGCAGCGACCGAATAAGGTAAAACTGCGAAGACGGAAACAAGGAGTAATTGGCGGTACATGGCTATCAGCTCTGCTCTATTAGTACGCTTATGGTATGTACGATATTCGAATCTTGATATGCGTAAATCAGCGTACGTATTTATGCGACTTACACTGTTCACCTTGGTGTGGCATTAAGGGTATAGCCCCTGAACCTAGGCCTCTTGATGTGGATTAATACTAGTACGCTTACGCCGCTCGACCGCGCGACAATCAACCCGCCCCCGACAGTGAAACGCGTACTGCCATCGCTCGCTGTGGGCACCGTTCTGAAGGTTCTGGTTGCTGGCGAAGCCAAGTCCGGCGCATACCAGCTGCTGGCGAATGGGGAGCGGCTGAGCGCAACGAGCCAGCAAAAATTGGACGTGGGCGGCACATACCAATTGCAAGTTACCGGTTTTGACAAGTCTGGCCAGCTAGTCATGCGCGTTATGCCGGAGACGCCCACGCTTATCCAGAGCGCCCTCGAACAGCGTCTGTCCTTTCAACTCGAGCCCGCACGCTTACTCCAGGTTTTGTTTAGCCTGGTACAAACCGGCTCCCCGATTGCGCAGCATCCCGAGCTTGCTAATTTGCTGAGCGCCTTCGCCCAGCGTCGCGATATTAGTAGCGGCAATCGTTTAAGCGAGCGCATCAAGAACAGCGGACTCTTTTTTGAGCACTTGTTACAACTGTCCAGTGACAGACCTCGGTCGGATCTAAAGGGCGCGTTGCTGATGCTACGGGAGTGGCTGGCGACGCAAATTCGGAAGAACAGCGCTAGCGGGAACGCAACTTTGAGCATAATGTCCGAAGAGGGCGATGCCGATAGTCTTAACTTGCGCGGCGCTACAGCGTCTTCGGCGCACTCCCCTCTTTCGAAGCCCCCTTCCCCCCTGCCCGCGGGAAGCACGGCTTACGCCAACACCCAAAACGCTGACAAACGCCCTTTTTCTTTTGTGTCTAATGCATCAGCAGCAGCTGAAGCGCTGGATTTGACAACAATACAAGGCTTAAAACGCGCGGTAGACGGCGCAATTTCACGTATTGAAGCCCAGCAATTGCTGTCACTGCAGGCGCAGCACCAGCAACAGATATTTCTGTTGTTTGAAATTCCCGTTGTCGTTCGCGAGCAGCTTTCTACCTGGCACTTCAATATTCGCGAAGAACTCGATGAAAACGGCGACGAGGAATCGCAAGCTAAAAGCTGGTCTGTCGTGCTGGCTGTCGACCTACCTGCCGTAGGCCCTTTATCTATTCTATTAACACACTCTAAAGAGGCAACCAGCGTTACTTTCTACTCCGAACGCCGCCCGGTTTGCGGATTGATTGATGCCGCAATACCGGAATTTGAGCGCAGACTGGAAAAACTGGGCTTGTCGGGCCTGAGTCTGAGTAGTCAGCTGGGAAAGTTGCCGGCTAGCGAGGAACCGAATATAGAATATCCGAAAGTTCATGCAACAGCCTGATTGTACTGCGCAGCGGGAGGCCGAATGACAGAGAAGGAATCTGGGCCTGATTTGGACTCCGGTAGCGGAAATAAACCCCGTCAGGCGGTAGCACTGGAATACGATGGTATCCGCACACCTCGTGTTAGCGCTACGGGTGAAGGTGAAGTCGCGGATGAAATTCTGAGAATCGCGACTGAGCATGAGGTTCCGATATACCGCGACGAATCATTAGCGGTTGTATTAAAAGAACTTGAGCTTCAATCCGAAATTCCGGCAAGCCTATATGTAGCGATTGCCGAAGTACTGGCTTTCACTTACCAACTGCAAGACCTCTTGTGGGTAGATGAAGTGGAAACCTGAATGCGTGCTAGGCAGCGTTAACGCCGTACAACTCGCCAATCAATCTCGCTTCACTACCGTTCACACCTGCGCGGCGTGCCAGTTCCCGGGCATCCAGCCCCCGGCCGGCAAAGTCGATGGCATCTTGTAATCTGTGTTTGCGCGCGGAGCCATTGGACAGCAGTTGTTGCTGTTTGTCGTTAACCAGGTCGACATAGGACTCGAGGGTTTTCAGGCGTTCCTGATACTGCTCCAATAACAGGGTCTGTGCCTGTGATCGCGATATCAGGGCCGCAAGCTGCGCCTCCTCTTTCGTTTTTTGCCTTGCCCGTGCCTTCGAGCGCACCTGCAGCCAAAGCAGGGAAAGGGCCGCCAGAGTTAAACTGGAGATAAGCAGCAAAATGCTTTCTTGTGGCAGGTTATTGAGCTCTTCAATTACGAATCTGGCACTGGCGGGCATACTGTCTGAAATATTTAATCTGGACATGAGGTCATCCTCTGTAAGTAGTGCTAATTCTGCTATACGCGGCAATAGCGGCGCTTGTGTCCATCACGTAGTCGCCCATGCAGACATGCGGCTTTTCAATCGAACGATTGCCTGACTATGAATTTGACAGGCTCGGGATTCAGATACCTCAAGCACTTCGCCTATTTCTTTCAGGTTCAAACCGCTGTCGTAGTAAAGCGCCATGACAAGCTTTTCTTTGTCAGGAAGGCGCTCAATCTGCCTGCTCAAATCACGCTGAAAATCATTCGCCAGTACAGCGGACAAGGTCTCGCCATCGTCGCTACGCTCACCATCACCGGGTACAAGCATTTCGCCCGCGTCGTTGCTCACTTGCTCGAGGCTACAAAGTTGCACTGAGCTTGCGTCCTGGAGAATGTGAAAGTACTCGTCGATACCAATGCCCATCTCAGACGCGACTTCTTTACTGCTGGCTTCGCGACCCAAACGGTTTTCTACACGCTGGATGGCACTTCCCATCTCCCGTAACTGTCGGGAAACCGATCGCGGTGCCCAGCCACTTTGACGGAGTTGATCGAT
>JBFJTG010000222.1:0-3065 GCA_041625575.1 Litorivivens sp. | reverse complement strand
GGATAGGATGAGGGTGTGGCAGAGGCTGGGGACGATGGACGCTCAACAGAGGAACAAGCGGCCACTAACAAGGCTGACAGCAAATACCAAGGCAAACGAGGCGCTGATTTCATGGTGTGAATCGTGGCTCCAGCAATTGACTAAGTTGGTACACAGCCATCGCGTACATTGAGCTGTGGTTATAGCGCGTAATGACATAAAAATTGTGCAGACCCAGCCAGTATTCCTCACCCTGCTCACCCACCAACAACACGGCGCTCGCCTTTGCGTTGCCATCAAGTCGGGTATAGGGTGTCACACCTTTACCGGCCAACTCTGACACGGTCCATTTCGGCTTCAGGCCCTCGTCGAACACAGTTTTGTCGTGCGCTTTCGTCACGCTTGCCTTAACCGCAACCATCTTACCGGTATGCCACTTATGCTCGCTGAAATAGTTGGCAACGCTACCAATGGCATCTACCGGATTTTTCACGATGTCGGCGACACCATCGCCATCGAAATCAACGGCGAAACTTCGATAACTGCTCGGAATAAACTGGCCAAAGCCCATGGCACCGGCATAGGAGCCCGTGAGCTGCAAAGGATCAAGCTTTTGTTCTCGCGTCATCAGCAGGAATTCTTCCAGCTGACGGCTGAAAAACTTGCCACGTTTGGGATAATCAAATCCCAGCGTAGCGAGTGCATCCAGCACGCGGTAGCTACCCATATTGCGTCCGTAGCGTGTTTCGACCCCGATAATGGCAACGATAATATGGGCTGGCACACCGAATTGCTTTTCGGCGCGCTCAAGCACTTTTCGGTGCTCTCGCCAAAACTCTACGCCCTGCTCAACCCGCGAGTCCTGAATGAATATCTTGCGATAATCCTTCCACTCCAAAGCACGCTCAGCCGGACGTGAAATAGCATCAAGAATGGACTGCTTGCGCTCAGCCTGAGCCAGTAACTGCTCAACCCATGCGCGATCGAAGCCGTGCTCGGCAACCATCTTGTCTGTAAATTGCTGCGCGTCTTTGTTTTCCAAATAGTTGGCCCACGTTAAGGTAGGTGCCAACAGGCCCGCAACCATCAGCATTGCGGCTATAACTTTCGGGGATTTGAACATCGTGTTTCGTTACCTTTGCATTTTCATGGTTGTAAAAGGGTCTTTCCGAGCTTTCAATATTTCCATTACTGATGGATAAAACGCTCGTCAGCGCGAATACTCATCAGCATGCCAAATCCTATCAACAGCGTCACCATCGATGTGCCGCCCTGACTCACCAGAGGCAAGGGTACACCAACCACCGGCAGCAATCCTGACACCATTCCCATATTCACAAACACGTAGACAAAAAAAGTGAGGGTTATACTCCCCGCCAGTAGTCGTCCGAAGCTGTGTTTTGCTGTTATACCTATCCACGCGCCGCGCATAATCAACAAGGTATAAAGAAACAACAGCGCAAACACGCCGCGCAAGCCGAACTCTTCAGCTAACACAGCCACAATAAAATCCGTGTGGCTCTCTGGCAGAAAATCCAGATGCGACTGCGTACCTAGCAGCCAGCCCTTACCTTCAATACCGCCCGAACCAATGGCCGTTTGCGACTGAATAATGTTCCATCCCGCGCCAAGCTTATCCAGATCCGGATTAAACATGGTGAGAATCCGCCCACGCTGGTAATCGTGTAAAAGGTATACCCATATCGGGTAGGCAGCCGCCACAATTAGCCCAAAGCCAATGGCGATGATATGCCAGCCAATTCCCGCCAGAAAGAGCACGAACGCGCCCGACGAGCCGATGATAATAGCAGTACCCAAATCGGGCTGTCTGGCTATTAACAAGGCCGGCACAAGCAAAATCACCAGACCCATGAGTATATATTTGAATCGTGGCGGCAGGGGGCGCACAGCGTAGTACCAGGCCAGAGTCATCGGCACCACCAACTTCATAATTTCCGAGGGCTGAAAGCGAAAACCGCCTATTTCGAGCCAACGCTGGGCCCCTTTTGCGCCCGAGCCGAAAAAAGCCACGGCAAGCAGCATCAACAAGCCCCCCAAGTAAGCGAAAGGTGCCAGTCGCTTCAAGCGCTCTATATTGATTTGCGCAACCGCAAATAACAAAAAATAACCAATGAGCAAGTAGCGTCCCTGACGCGCCAACATGGCGCTGCTGCCGTCGCTCGCGCTATACAGTATGACCATGCCCGCGCCCGTTACCGTTAATAGTAAAACCAATAACGGCAAATCGATACGCAAACGCTGAAATATGCTGCCAACGGCATCTCGCTCGTGGTGGTCACGGGGTAATTGGCGAATAAAATCCGACTGGCTCACACTTCCTCCCCATTAGCCGGGCGGTTCAAGCGCAACTTGTCCAGTCGGAGCGGTTCAATTTTCTTAATGACATCCGGTCGCAGATAGGCATCAAATACTTTGCGGGCAATCGGTGCCGCAACTCGCCCGCCAGCCTCGCCATTTTCGACAATAACCGCCAGTGCAATCGTGGGAGCATCTGCCGGCGCAAAGCCAACAAACAGGGCGTGGTCTCGCTGCCGCTTGGCAATCTGGGTCGGGTCGTAATTTTCATGCGACAGAATGGCAATAACTTGCGCTGTGCCGGTCTTGCCGGCGATACGGTAGTCAAGCTTGTTATTGATATTGCGTGCAGTGCCCTTGGGGCCATGAACCACGTCCTCCATGGCGGCCAACACGAAGTCCCAATCGCTCTCCTCCTCCAACACTACCCGCGGCTGCGGTGGAGTCTGCACGGGCTGATCGTTAATTTCCCGCACAATGCGCGGCACTTTGCGTTCGCCGCGATTGGCCAGCACGGCAGTCGCAACCGCCAATTGCATCGGCGTCGTCAGCATAAAACCCTGACCAATGCCGACGTTAATCGTTTCGCCGGGGAACCAGTGCAGACCTTTAGCACTGCGTTTCCAATCGCGCGACGGTAGCAGACCTGCGCGTTCATTATCATTATCGATGCCGGTGAGTTCGCCCAAGCCAAAACGCTGACTGAATTCGTGAATACGATCTATGCCCATGTTATAGGCTAAATCATAAAAATAGACATCGCAGGACTC
>JBFJTG010000221.1:0-3087 GCA_041625575.1 Litorivivens sp. | reverse complement strand
GTAATGCTGCAGCAAGGCGCTGAGTAAGCCACTGCCAATAAGAACGTAGATCAAGACGTTGTGAAACTGGGACAGAAATCGTTTCCACGCTGGCTTGGGTGGGGCAACGGGTAAAGCGTTTTCTCCATATAGCGCTCTAAGTTCGCTGACTTTTAACGGTGTTAGGCCGCCCTCGCCGGTGTCCCAAGCTTCGAAGGCTTGCTCTGGCGTCATACTGTGCGCTTGCTTGCTCTTGTTCACCAAAGCCTCCTTGCGTCAACAGGACCCTCGAAGTGTTAGTCGATCGGTTGTTGTAGCCATTCAGGTGCGCGTCTGTGTCGTTTTCTCAAGTAGGGGTAGATGTGCCCGTTAAGGGGCTAGAATGAGTCTGCCGGCAGGACGGACAGTTACCTTGCCAACTACACGCTAATGTAGCGAGGCTTCTCCGACAGTTCCTTGTCACCTGAGTCGATAAATGTATTGCCACATTAGAATATAGCGGCTGATTCGTGCCGCTAATATAGGTAAAACCCCCGATATAAGCTCAGCCTGTGAAAGGCATATTTCCTCTTTTTATGTCACAAGGTAGGCGCAGACGGGTTTTAGCTGTGGGACGATGTCATCGTAATCGCCTTGTGCGTATCCGGGGGGGGCGTTTCCCGGCCGTGACGATGACGGCTGTCAATCGGCGGCTAGGGTGTTATATGTCAGCTTATTCCCTGACCGAGGCCGGCCTGAATCCAGCGATGGTGTTAATATTGGAGTTTTTAGACCACCTCAAGGTTCTTTATGACGCTGGATACTCTGCTTGCGAAAGAGGAAATACGGGAATTGGTTCTTCGATACTGCCGGGCAGTCGATAGGCGTGACTATGCGGCGCTACCGGCCTTGTACCACCCCGACGCCACTGACGATCACAGTCCCATGTATAAAGGCGATGCTCAGGGCTATCTGGAATGGTTGCCGAGCATGCTCGAAACCATGACGGTAACCTCTCATATGGTGCAGAACCACCTGATTGCTGTAGAGGGTGATCGCGCCGAGGGTGAGGTGACAATGATTTCATACCACCTGACCAAAGATGACGACGGCAAAGACATCGAGATTATTATCGGCGGCCGCTATCTGGACCGCTACGAAAAGCGAGACGGGCAGTGGCGTTTTTCACACCGAAAAATTGTGATGGACTGGAATCAGATTCAGCCATCCTTATGCCAGTGGGATTCGCCAATGGTCGCAGGGACGCCGGTCGGTGCACGCTGCAGTGAGGATCCTGCGCACTCATTCTTCAAGTTTCTCACTTTTGCGTCAGTGTCATAACTGTTAATCAATAAATTAGGCGTAGTTATCATGGCAACCGAGTTGGCCGTCGTCACCATTACACACGCGATTCAGCAGTCTGTCGCGCCCGTATTTTTACTTGCCGGTATTGGCGGCATATTGAATGTATTAACCAGTCGCTTGGCGCGAATTATTGACCGGACGCGCTCTCTGCACGTGCGGCTTGAGGCCGCGGGAGAGGAGCGCGGCATTTCGATTCGCGAGGAGCTGGAGACACTGACCCGGCGTGGACGCATCGTGCATCGGGCCATTGCTTACAGTACCGGTAGTGCGCTGCTAGTGTGTGTGGTGATCGCCATGCTGTTTATCGGTGCAATTGTAAGCTGGAATAATAGTATTCTTGTCGCTGCGCTCTTTATTTTGGCTATGTGTTTTTTGATAGTTTCCCTGAGTGGGTTTTTGCGCGAGATTCAATTGGCCACCCGCGTCATGCTGAACGGTCCCTGAGGTGGCTTCAAAGCGGGCAGATATTTTGCTGGTTGATGCAGGCTTGGCCGGATCGAGGAGTCAGGCGCAGCGCTGGATTGACGAGGGCAAGGTGTTTGCTGGCGGCCAGCCCGTGCTTAAATCTAGCGCCAGGTTTGCCGCAGGCACGCCTTTTACCGTTGCGAGCGACGAGCGTGATCGTTATGTTTCACGCGGCGGATTGAAGTTAGAGGCAGCACTGGCCAAGGAGTATTTTCCTGTCAAAGGGATAGCCTTGGATGTCGGCGCCTCTACTGGCGGCTTCACAGATTGTTTGCTGCAGTCCGGTATCGAACAGGTGGTGTGTGTGGATGTTGGTCATGACCAGCTGGTAGAGAGCATTCGCAGCGACAGGCGTGTCGTGAACTATGAGGGCGTCAACGCCAGAGAATTGCCGGAAGCTGTGCGTGAGCATGCGCCGCAAGGCTTTGATGTGGTGGTCATGGATGTGTCCTTTATTTCACAAACCAAGATTCTGCCCGGCTTGCTTCCCTTTATGCGACCCGGTGGCTGGTTGGTGAGCTTGGTTAAGCCGCAGTTTGAAGTTGGGCGTGAGCATGTGGGCAAAGGTGGGCTGGTGCGCGACAGTTCGCAGTACCTGCGGGTGGAGCTTTTATTGAAAGAGTGCTGTGCAGCAATGGACTTACGGGTAGCGGATTACTTTGATAGCCCCATTACGGGCGGCGATGGCAATCGGGAATTTTTGCTGGTTGCGCAAAAAGAGGGCTGAGTTTTTGCTGGATCTAATTGCCTTCAGGGCAGGCTCCTGCGGATATATTATTTCTTTGTAGGAGCCTGCCCTGCGGGCGAATAGCTGGCTATACAAATAACTTAATAAATCGGCGGTTCGTCAATTTCACTCGGCGGATATTTTTCCGTATCCGGTTCATGCTGCTCGTTAAAGGCTTCTACTCGTGACAAGACTCTGTCGATATTCGCCTTGTATTTCGCGATATGAAATAGCGCCTCGCCTTCGTGCACCAAAGGTAAGTAGGTTCGGCCGATAACGATGCCCGGAGTTGGCGCACAAATCTCAACACTTTTGCTGCCAAAGGGGTCGGAAATCATCGCCACGACATCGCCTGCTTCGACTTTTGCACCGGCCGGCACCAGCGCGCGCAATATCCCGCTTTCGGAGGCGCGCAGCCAGTAGGACTCGTCCGACAAAATAGGCATGGCCCGGGTTTTTCTTTGCCGCGATGCGGGCAACATGCCGATGTGGCGCATGATGTTAATCACACCATTGACTCCGGCCCGGATGGCCACCTCATCGAATCGAAGCGCTTCGCCGGCTTCGTAGGT
>JBFJTG010000220.1:0-3087 GCA_041625575.1 Litorivivens sp. | reverse complement strand
GTTAACGGTGGCAATATTGCCCAGCGTGCCCGCGCGTGCGGCATGGCGCGGCTCCGACAGCGCCATAAAACTACCGTCATCGTTTAGGCGCCAATCCTTGAAGCCGAGAATCACTTCCGCGTCAAAATTCTGCGGTGTAGATTCCTCGACAATCAAGGCCCCGACCAAGCCTTTCCCCAGCTGCTCAATGCTGTGCATATGAGGGTGGTACCAAAAGGTACCAGCGTCGGGGCAGGTAAATTCGTAGTCAAAACTGGTGCCTGGTTTTATTGGCGGCTGGGTTAAATAGGGTACACCGTCCATGGCATTGTTCAGGCGTATGCCGTGCCAGTGGATTGTCGTTTCCTGTTTGAGATTGTTGATAAAGTGAATGCGAAGTAGCTTGCCCTGCTTGCCGCGGATCACGGGCGCGGGGTATTGGGCGTTGAAGGCCAATGCCGGCGTAACGCCGCCGTCGACCAAAGTCAGCGGGTGTTCGCTTGCCGTCAAAACATAATCGTAGCGGGGTGACTTTGACATGGCGAGGCTAAATTGTGGCAAGGCAGCTGCGCCTGCCCCCGCGCTGCTCAATTGTAAAAAACGGCGACGTTTCATCCGGTAATTCTCATGTGGTTGTCCCAGTGCAGCCCGGCAACGCGACCCGTCAGCTGAAGTTTATTGCTGGCCAGAGTTACGAGCTGCCCGCGGCCATTGCTGGTGACAAACTGTTGCCGCGCGCTGTCGTAGGCTGCACCCGCGACGTCCTTGAGTTGCTCACGCTGCAGCAGTTTTCCGTCTTTCCAGAGACTGAGGCAGTTCCCACGGGGGGAGGTCGCGAGCACCTGACCAGCAGCGCAGGCCACACTGGCGATATAGTGTTTGTGTGCTTGCCACTCCCTGTCGTTCGCCTCAAAGGCTTGCAGCCTTGATTCACCCCGATGGGAAAATAGCAGGGGCAGAGTGAGATCTTTCGGACCTTCAAATTGGGCGCCTACCGTGACGCGGCCGTCATCGGCGACATCCAGATGACGAAGGCTGAGTTGGGGGTGCGGTGGGCGCCATTCGCCCAGCACTTTTCCTGAGCTGGCGTCGAGATAACACAGCGAGGGCTGCATCGAGTCTATATTGAGATTTTCTCGCGGGGAGTCCGGCAGCGTCAGGATGCCGCCGTTGGCGACCACGAGGGTGTCGCTATATGGCAGTGTGGCAAGTTGGTGTGGACCGATACCTGCGCTTGAAAATTCGCCGAGACGTTTAAAATTGTCGGCGCAATCGTAGATGCCAATAAGGCCTAGTCCGCCCCCGTCGACATTATTTTCTGTGGTAAACAAATAGCGTCCGTCGCGGCTGAGTGTGCCGTGGCCATAAAAATGCCGGCCTTTCTGGCTTTCAACCGTCGCAATTTTTTCGCCGGTGGTGGCGTCAAGTGCTATCAGCCAGTTGCCGGGGCGGCGCGCAAAGTAAATGGCACTGTTTTGCGTTTGATTCAGCAGTACGTCGTGGCCGCGACTTGGGCTGGGGACTTGGAACAGTAGTTGGTTGTCAGCCCAGGCACATAAAAAATGTTGCTTATGACTGTTGCTGGCGGCGGAATAAATGCGCGAACCCGCAGCCGCGAAGAGCACACCGGGCAGCGAGCTCAGGGCCATACCCGAGCCTATAAGTTTTAGCAGACTGCGCCTGCGCAACTCAGTCGCCATCGTTAGCGTTGAATCCGAGTGTGATATTCAGTTTGGCGGGTAGATCGCGTTTTAAGGCGCTCAGCAATTCGCCGAGTAAACCGTGCAATTGAATGACAGCCAGCTGGGTGTCGGCGTCATTGTGATTGTCGAACAGGCTGCCTTCGATAGACGCGGTCACACTGACGGCGCGATCGAAGAGTTTGTTGATCCTGTCGGCCAGGGCCTCGCCATCACGTTGTCTGAGCAGTAGCGCAAGCCCGTCGTCTGCCCCGCCATTGAACAGGAGCTGTAGGCTGTGCAAGTTGATAAGAATAGCTTCGCGTGACTGCTTGCTTCGCCACCACTCCAGCAGGTAGGTGTTGGCTTGCCCTTGGTCGACAAGTGCGAGCGGGCGCTCCAGTTTGTCGCGCTTGATACGTTCCAGGCCATAGACCAGGGTTTCTATCACGGAGCCGATGGAAGCCTGTTCGTCGGGATAGCTCAAGTTGTCCGGCCCCGGATTGCTCCAGGTTTTAAGGTAATTGCCGCCAGAGGGTTGCCATGAGTTGTACAGAAAGTCTGCCACCTGATGCAGGTTTTGCGCCGCAGCCTGTAAGTGTTGGCAATAGCGGGCACCGCTGGCGGACGCTTGTCGCAGCTGGTCGGCCGGTGTGTCGTACAGCAAGTACTCGATGGCAGACAAACCCTGAATGACCACGCTGGCATTTTGCAAAGAGCCCAAAGTGATTTCGCTTTCGCGTTTGACGAACTGTTCTGTCTTTCGGGAAATCAGGTTCTTACGATCCGGCCAGAACTGAATTTTCCAGGCCTGATTGTCTTCGGTCACGGGGCCAAATTGAAAACTTTGAATGCCTTCCCAGGCATTCATTGTTGCAATCCAGCGGTTTTTTAGCGCGGCGAGGTCTTGTTCCGAGCGCTCTGCCAATGAGCAATAAGTATTGGCGGCCTGTGAAAAATTCAGGCTCTCTGCAAGAAAGCTTTCGTGCAGGGGCAGTATTGCTCCTTTGCCGGTGTCGGCTAACATTTGTTGTTCGGGCGAGCGCCCGCAGGCTGCCATCAGGCTTGCGCAAGCGACGAGCAAAGTCAGTCTGATAAACGTGTGCATATTACCCTCATTGCTGTGCCTTGTATTTTTGGCTGCCGTCACCGTACTTCCTATAGGCGCTCTAGAGCGCCGCGAGGAATTCTAACAGGGCTGAGCGTTCCATGCTGTTCAATCTGAGCACTTGCTCGACGGAAGCCGCGGCTTCACCATCGTGCCAGAGAATGGCTTCGAGCAGGGTGTTGGCGCGGCCATCGTGCAAATAGGGTCCGCCGGCGGTTCCCAGTCCCCACAGAGGTGGCGTGCGCCATTCGCGCGCCAGCTCGTGAGTACTCCGGTCTGCCAGCGGTTCGCCCATGTCGTGCAACAAAAGATCACTGAACG
>JBFJTG010000219.1:0-3175 GCA_041625575.1 Litorivivens sp. | reverse complement strand
TTGCCAGCCCGGCCGGCACTTACCTTATCGGCAGGCTCTGTGACCGGTAAGGTCGCTGCTGCTGCCTTTGGCAATGTCGCCCAATTTGCACTGGTGCAGGCGAGCAGCGAAGGCAAAGCGGTTCTGGCGCTTGTTGAATTAACTGATAAGGCCACCCGCCACGCGGACAATCTAATCGATAACGCGCGAGCGGCAGCCAGCTTGAGTTTCGATGGAGCGCCCGCGCAAATCATTGAAGGCGCCGATGCACTTGGCGATGTGTTGGCAATCAGTGTTGTCATGACGGCCTTCGAGCAAATCGGTGGTGCCACGGCCTGCCTGGAACTGGCGAAAGCCTACGCCATGGAGCACAAAGCCTTCGGTCAGCCCATCGGCGCTTTTCAGGCAATCAAACACAAGATGACGGATATCTACACCGCCATCGAAATTGCCCGAGGCTGCGCACTTGAGGCGCTGGAAGAAATCGAAGAGGGCAAACTCTCAATCGAAGCTGCTGCCGCTGCCCGCATTAGCGCCAACCGCGCCTACGATTTTGCCGCTCAGGAAGCTATTCAGGTTCACGGCGGAATGGGTATCACCTGGGAAGGTTTTTTACATCACCACTATCGCCGCGCCCGCAGTCTGGCTCTTGAGCTGGGCTCAACAGCCTATTGGCGCAATGTGCTGGTCGAGACACTGTTGTCGAAGGATAAGTTGGCGAGGGCTAAATCATGAATGCTGAATTAGACCAATACCGGCAAGAGTGTCGCGCGTGGTTGCAAAGCAATGCGCCTGCCTGCTGCGTGCAGGACGGCATGACAACTGACCAGGAAATCGCACTCGCACGCCAGTGGCAGGCAGTGAAAGCCGACGCCGGTTACGCGGCTATTACACTGCCTGTTGAATACGGCGGCGCCGGTAAAAGCGAACTGCACAAAATTGTTTTTAGCGAAGAAGAAATGCAACACCGGCTGCCGCGCCAATACTTCATTATCAGTTTAAGTAACGCGCTGCCCACTTTTTTGCACTACGCACAGTCAGAAGAACTCAAGCGCGAGTTAGGGCCAAAAGCCATTCGCGGCGAGCACCTGTGGTGCCAGATGTTCTCAGAGCCCAGCGCCGGTTCCGATCTTGCAGCCGTGCGTTTAAAAGCCGAAAAAGACGGCGACGACTGGGTGCTTAACGGCCAGAAACTCTGGACCAGCTGGGCCCAAATTGCCGACTGGGGCGTGATACTCACACGCACAGACCCCACCGTGGCAAAACACAAAGGCTTGAGTTACTTCTTTGTGAATATGAAAACCCCCGGCATAGAAGTGCGGCCCATCAAGCGCTTTACCGGCGACGAAGATTTAAACGAAGTCTTTTTCGACAACGTGCGCATTCCCGACAGCCAGCGTCTGGGCGAAGTGAACGGCGGTTTCATGGTGGCCATTCACACCCTGATGATGGAGCGCTACGCGGTCAGCAGTGTAAATGCGCCCTTGGATGAAATTATTGAATTAGCGCAACACGCCAAAGTAGGCGGCTTGCCCGCGCTGAATGACAGCGGCATTCGCGAAACCATTGCCGATACCTTTGTTGAACAGCAGGGCTTGCGCAATATTAACCGGCGCGCTGTGCAGGCTATATCCGATGGCGGTTCGCCCGGTCCGGAAGGCGCCATACGCAAATTGCTCATGGGCGAATCCTTGCTGCGAGCAGGGAAGTTGGCCATGGACTTAATGGGCCCCGAAGGTTTGCGCGCCGACAGCGACAATCGCTTTGCGCGCTCCTGGCTGAATGCGCCCGTGCTGCGCATTGCCGGTGGTACCGACGAAGTACTGAAAAATACCGTAGCGGAAAGAATTCTGGGCTTACCTCAAGAGATGAGACCAGACAAGGGCAAGGCCTTTAACGAACTGCTGTGAGTCGCTACTGACTTACAACACGACATTGAACTATGAGCAGGAGAGCAGTCATGAGTGCTACAGCAAAACATACCCTGGATTACCCCGTATACGATGCGGACAATCACCTTTACGAACCACCGGAAGCCTTTCTGCGGCACCTGCCCAAGCAGTTTAAGCGCGACTTCCGCTATGTGGAAATCGAAGGCCGCACCAAGTTGCTGGTAGATGGCATTCTCTCGGAATACATCCCCAACCCTACCTTTGAAGTGGTGGCCGCACCCGGCTCGCACGAAAGCTATTACCGTGCAAAAAACCCCGAAGGCAAAAGCATGCGCGAGCTTACCGGCAAACCCTTAAAGCCGGTTCCGGATTCGTTTTTTCATCCTAAAGATCGTCTGGCGATATTGGACGAGCAAGGCGTACATGCCGTCACCATCTTCCCCACACTGGCATCTGTGGTCGAGGAGCGCCTCAAACACAAACCCGAATCTATCGCTGCGCTGTTTCATTCCATGAACCAGTGGATACTCGACGAGTGGGGCTTTAGCTACAAAGACCGCATGTTCCCGGTGCCCTTTGTAAACCTGGCCGACGTTGATGTAGCGGTTAAAGAGCTGGAATTTATCTTGAAAAATGGCGGCAAAATGGTGGGCATCCGCCCCGCGCCCGTACCGGGTGTGCACGGTGGCCGCTCGCCGGGCTTTAAAGAATTCGACCCCTTCTGGGGTCTGGCGGCAGAAGCGAACATTCCGGTTATGCTGCACGCTTCCGATTCCGGCTACGACTTTATCAGCCGCCTCTGGACCAGCGGCAACAAGGAGTTTTTGCCCTTCGAAGCCGACGCCTTCCGCAGTTGCGTAAGCCCCGGTGGCCGCGCAATTTCGGACGCTCTCTCGGCCATTATTTGCCACGGTGTTTTCGAGCGTCACCCCAATGTGCGCGTAGCTTCGGTAGAAAACGGCTCCAAGTGGGTTAAACCCCTGCTCGACACCTACAACCATGCTTACGGGCAAATGCCGCAGGCCTTTAAAACGCATCCGGTAGACCAGTTCCACAAGCACGTGTTTGTGGCGCCCTTCTACGAAGAGTCGATTCCCGACCTGCTCGACTGCATGCCCGCCGAGCGCATCATG
The DNA here is from genome assembly GCA_041625575.1 of Litorivivens sp. GTDB lineage: Bacteria > Pseudomonadota > Gammaproteobacteria > Pseudomonadales > Spongiibacteraceae > Litorivivens. The sequence goes on along the minus strand of JBFJTG010000219.1, from coordinate 171 downwards.
TTTGGTAGCGACTACCCCCATGCCGAAGGCCTGGCCAATCCCCTCGACTTTTTGAATGAGTTGGAAGGTCTGGACGACGCCACGGTCAAGAAGATCATGAGCACGAATATGAAAGGTTTGTTAGAAGGCGCGCGTGACTGAGTTTGTGGTCGACAGCGCTGCCAAAATGTA
>JBFJTG010000218.1:0-3178 GCA_041625575.1 Litorivivens sp. | reverse complement strand
GAAGTGCGCCGTGGCCGGAGGCGTACTCACTATCCGCACCGAGTGCGGCGGTTGAAAATGCTAAGACGAGTAGTGTCACGACTGTTCTTGTTGCAGTGTTTGATTGAATCATTTCCACCTTGTAACTCCGGCTCTTGAAAATAGTATTTGCTTTGGTATTTTGCGCAGCCCTTGCTGGCATCTATGTTGTGCCTTTCAGTTCAAAGAGTCCGGAGTCTCAACCGGCACTAATATCTCATTGCGCCGCAAAAACCATGGCATGAAAGGTGGGTCATATCGGGCCCAAATTGCCTCACCCTTGCGTACATACCCTTTGTTATCTATCCAGTCGTCGAGTTTTCGTTTGTTCTTGGCGTAGCCTCTCTCGCTCCACAAACCAGAGTACTGTATGGAAGCCATGTAGCGAGCCGGTACCTCACGCAGAATAACATTGGGATCACTGGGCTCGGGTAGCGTCTCAATTGAGTATTCTTTTGGCATCATAAAACTAACGGCCCATCTGTCGCCCTTTTGTTGCTGCCCGACTGGTGAGGTCATGCTTATCTTCTCGCTCGCTGGTCCCTGCGCGACGGGCGAAGTCATTGCCAGCTTCTGACGTGATTGGTTGTTGCCGGAGATATATTTAAATAGAGGCCTAAAGGCCTTATTGCCAGCGTCATCGAATTCGCCTGAAACCATTGTTTCGGCCACAATGTGAGGCTCGTACCTGCGCAGCTCTAGTTGACCCTCGGTTAGCACAGCCGTGTATTCGGCTTCTTCAGTCGCCATTGTATGGTTCGCTCCTAACAATGCAGTGAGTATCATCCAGAGAGCAGGTTTAAGCTGTCGCATGCCAGACTACCGGTAAATGTGGGGGCTTGAAACTCCAGCATACACGCGAGTTGCCTTTTGCGCTAACGTCTCCCGGGTGGGCGCCATCGCTATCGTGAGAGGCCTGTTCTGTCAGAATTTCCCAAAGAACTGCCGTTGAGTTAGTCGGCAGGGCGAAGCAGCCCTTGCCCGTTTTTGCCTTCCAGGTTTGGCTGTTAACACCGGGATGAAAAGGCTCCCTGGTCTATTTTCCTTTGTATTTAAGGGGTGCTGTAAGAACTCGCCATTCATGTACCCTGTTGCAGGGTGCGGTGGTGCGCAGAATCATCAGTTGGCGATTACCGATTGCGAAGCTGCCTCTGCCCGGAAGGCCGCCCGCCATCATACCTTGCGGTGCTCGAGGGCTCCCTGTGACAGATCAAAAAGAGCCGCAGCGGAGGCCTACCTCCCATGATCTTTGCAAAATCTGTGAGCATGCCTTGTTTGTTTATCGGGTCAAGGCGCCTGACGCGCGGCGCGGTTATCGTGCCATGCCTTTTCTGCCGCGAATACGGAATTAAAGTACAGGATGCCGCGTTTGATGAAAATATTCACCGCAGCGCCTGTTTCACAGTCAGTAATGCTGGATATGAGGTAGGCACCGGATTCCGTTCTAATCGTTGCGTGTGAGATCAATTCGGATTGTCCGCCGCCCAGAAGCTCGCACTTTTCAATGATTCCCTGCTTCACAGCCAGCGTTTCGCCCTTGCTATACATGCAAAGTGCCCCATAGCAGCATAGCAGCAAGGCAGTCGCTAAAATTGTCTGGCGTAGGCTGATAGTCTGTGACTCCATTATTGCCGGGCTGGCTTACCCTCGCAAACAGCTGGGGTGATGCGGAAAGCCAACGTGATTAAAATGCGGAAATTCGCGCCGATTATTGAATTTCCTCGGCCTCGTAAAGGGATAGCTCGGGCGCGCTTGCAGAAAGCGCTTTGAGTTTATTCACAAACTCAATCGATGTGGGCTCCTTAAAGTGCCGGGTGAGGGAGTCCATATCTTTCCATTTCTCTACAAAAACCAAGCGCTGGGGGTCTTCGGAGTCCAGATGTACACCATGAGTGATGCAGCCCGGCTCTGCGCGCGAATGATTGACATGGCGCTGGCTAAGCTCCAGGGCATCTTTAATGTGGCCTTCCTTAACGGTTACGCTTCCCAGAACAATAATCACGATGCTACCTCGTTTACCGCACAGCGTTTGTATTAGGTATTCAGAGTGTGAACTCCGTGTTTGCTCTTTTCTTTGCGTGATGGAATCGAGAAACCCTGGCGTATGTGGAAAAGCCGGTCACCTAGGGCTGATAAGTTATCCGATCAGGCAAATAAGAGTGCTAGGCAGTTTATTGCTTGAACAGCTCTTTGAAAAGCGCCTGCAGCTTATCGTGCCCCAGGCTATTCATCTGCGCCACATTGTTGTCCGGAATCTGACTGGATTCAGGATACTCCTTAATAGCGCGTTCAAGACTCGCTTCCCGAATCAGGTGCAATACGGGGTAGGGTGCGCGATTGGTATAATTTTCGGCATCGCCCGGCTCGGTGCCGCCAAACTGATAGTCCGGATGAAAGCTGGCAATCTGATAGGTACCTTCCAGCTTCAAGTCCACAAGAAGCGCGTCTGCAAGCGCCAGAAACTGATTATAATCGTAAAAATCTTGTAAGACATTGGGGTGGATGAGCAGGGTGGTTTCTATAGAGGGCTCGCTATTGAGCAGTTCGACCTCGTCTTGCAACGCCATCAGTAACTGTTCTTCCGAGTTTGCCTTGGTGCTGGTAAAGCGCACACGATTGTTTAGCATCTCGTGTTTGGCGAAGGGGCAGAGATTCATACCAACCACGAATGTTTCGACCCACTTCTGAACCGAGCGAACTGCACTATCGTTATTAACACATTCGCTGGCGTGCGACCCGTTTGTCATTAGCATTTCACAAGGCTCTTGTTTGAGACCGTCAGACCGAAAAATTGACATCAGTTGCCAGCCTGCTACTCAATTCCACCTGGACAGATAGTTTGAATGCAAGCTGCCAGACTAATGGGAAGGATAACAAATAATGGTTTTAAGTTGGTACCGACCATCTTTGATTTCTAGACTTTCTGTTGGCTTTTTCCGGACAGAGCCACAAATCCTGAGCAAAACATAACGCCGCCAGCAGGCGACCACTTGTAGTGGAGCAAAGCGCAACGAAAAATGGGTCGCGCTGCCTGGCCTTGTTACACCGCTGCACTGCCGGCAAGACCACGAAAAACTATTGATCACGGTCGTTAACCAAACAGTTTACGATCATCCTGAGAAACTCCATTCGATTGACGGCGAAGTGTGAATCTCTGGAG
>JBFJTG010000217.1:0-3260 GCA_041625575.1 Litorivivens sp. | reverse complement strand
TGTTTGCGGATAAAAAATCCGGTTTCAAAAATGAAGCAGGAGTGACGGTTATTTCTGTGCCCAGCAGTGATGAGATTATTGCGCCGATACTTTACACGATTCCCTTACAATTGCTGTCTTATCACGTGGCGGTGTTCAAAGGCACGGATGTTGATCAGCCGCGTAATCTGGCGAAATCTGTAACCGTGGAGTAAGGGCGGTGCTGCGAAAAGGCCGGCAATGCAGCAGCCTAATGGCGATAGGCTAGCTGCGGAGAGTTTCGTTTGGTCGGGATATCCAGCTCGGTCGCCACCCTGTTTCTGCCATTTTCTTTCGCTTTGTAGAGCATGGTGTCGGCCCGGCTTAGAAGTTCACTTTCTTCGATACTGCTTGCGGGAACGCATTCGGCTACTCCAATACTGGCGGTTAGAAAATGCTCTGTTGGTGAGCTGTCGTTCCGTATATTAAGAGAAGCAATTTTTTTCTGTAAATTGAGGGCTAATTTTTTGGCTTGCTCAATTTTGGTATCACCCCACATAAGCACAAACTCTTCGCCGCCATAGCGCGCGCAAATGTCCCCGGGTCTATTGGTAAATTCTTTCAGTATCTCGCCAATCCTGGCCAGGCAGCTATCTCCGGCTTGATGGCCATAGGTGTCGTTTATCATCTTGAAATGGTCGAGATCGACCATCGCCAAACTAATAGGTATTTTTAGCCTGGCGCAGCGCATCCATTCTTCGTGAAAAAATTCATTAAAGGTTCGTCGATTGTAGATTTTTGTCAGATCGTCAATTCGCGCAAGGTTTCGGGCATCGTTTTCTGCCAGTATTCTTTCAGTAATATTCTGGTGGGAGATAACAAAATAATCGCCGTCCGGGAAATCCAATGGCGTGACGCGCATCATAAACCATCTTTTTTCATCCGGGCTGTGGCAGGGGTACTCAAGGTAAAAATCAGCTTTCTCTTTGTTGATTACCGAGCGTATTCCCTTGGCAGCCTGTTTTCCGTAAATGTCTTCTGTTTCAGCGGAATTATCACAGACCGTTAGATAGTTCGCGCATGTCCAGTCTTCACTGGCGGATTTGGAATTGTTTTCGCCGAACGTCACCCAGCTGTCATTCACATAGACAAGCTTTCCCGTTTTGTCGATAACAACAATGTGCTCGACGATCGAGTTTAGTATGGAATTCAAAAACTTGTGTGAGTTTTTCAATCTATCGCCGCTGGGTAGGCATTGACGCCCCCTCTTATGAACAATGGCTGAGTATACGATTGAGATTTCGCCATAGATGTAGTGGATTACCCCAATACGCTGGCGCTTGTGCCCAAGCTACCGCGTTTACGCGCCTGACAGCTTTTGATCCCTGAGACTGGAAAATAGAGGTTCATCAGCACACACTCTCTTCATACGAGCACAATATGCTATTTGGGTCTAGAGGTTCGTAGCGGTTTTACCTGGTGAAGGATCTTTCCAGGCCCGGTTGGTTTTGTCAGATTTAGGGGGGGGTGCTCAATGCCTGGAAAAAAGTACAATCGTGGCGATGTCGTAATACGCAAAGCTGAGGAGGGCGACCTGCCGGTATTGGTGGATTTTCTGGTGAAGTTGGCCCTTCATGTCGCTGGCCCGCCCTCTCAAAAGCTAAAGAAAAAAGAAAGAAAGCGTTTACTGGACTTTCTTGCAGAGGCTCTGGCAGACAAAGACAAGTTGGTGGTGGTTGCAGACATTCCGGACACTGGCCTGGTGGGTATGGCCTATATCTATATTTGGCGCAGCCAGGGCATCTGGGAGCGCGCGAGCGACCACGAACTAAAGTCTGGCATTATCGATGATATCTGGGTGGAACCGGCTTTTCGCAAGCTGGGTATCTTCAGTGCAATGCTGCGCGAGCTGCTAAGCTTTGCCGACAGTCGGGATGTACCCGAGCTCATTCTCGAGTACGCTGTTTCCAACAAAGAGGCCGAGGCCACGTGGAATAAGCTCGGCTTTCAGGTTACCGGTGTACGCGCCGCAGCCTTCACGAGTACAGTAAAACAAAAATTGGGACCGGCGCTAAACCAGGGCCCAGGTGTACGAAGCATAGAGCGCTAGAACGGGAGAGAGTGAGTGATAGGGGATCGCAGCGTCACGGTTTTTTATGATGAGGTCATGCTCGGACACAATCCGGAAGTGGATCTACCCTTTTTGCCCAGTCGCGTAGAAAAGCGCGTAAGAAATATTCTTAAAGGTCTCGATTTTAAATGGAGCTATCCGGAACACCCGGGGCGCTTGACCGCGATCAAAGAGCTGCTTGATGCCGAACCGATAGAGGGCCTTCAATATAAGTCCGGTCCTCATGCCAGCTATGATCAGCTCGGCCGGGTTCATACCACGGCCTACCTCGACCACATTTTTTCTCTAGAGGGAAAGCCTGCCTGGCTCGATAGCGACACTACTGCCGTGTCGCCTGATTCCATCAAGGCCGCCACGTCAGCTGCGGGTAACGCCATCGCCGCCGTTGAATGCGTGGTAAAAGGTGAATCCCAAAGTGCATTTGCCATTGTACGACCGCCGGGTCACCACGCGGAACCGGTGCGAGCGCGAGGTTTTTGTTTATTCAATAATGTCGCTGTAGCGGCAGCGCACGCACAGGCGAAGTTGGGTTGCGAGCGTATTCTGATCGTCGACTGGGATGCCCATCATGGCAATGGCACCCAGGACATCTTCTGGGCCGACCCCGATGTGCTGTTTTTCGACATTCACTGTGCCGCACCATTCTATCCGGGTTCCGGACACCTGGAAGAAGTCGGCGGCGGGCTCGGTGAAGGTTACACCATCAATGTGCCGATTCCGGAAGACGCGGGTGATGTCGCTTTCGAGAAGGCCTTCCGCGAGATACTGATACCTGCGGCAGACCATTTCGAGCCCGATTTGGTTCTTATTTCAGCGGGCTTTGATCCTCACCGCAACGATATGGCCCTGAGCCTCAGTTACGATGGCTTTGCGATGCTTACCAGCATCGTTCAGGGCATTGCAGACAAGCACTGCGATGGCCGCTTGGCATTGGTACTGGAAGGGGGTTACAACCTGACCTCGCTAGCCCGCGGTGTTCATACCGTGTTACAAGTGCTCGCCGGTGGCGACCCTCCGGATATGCTGCAGGAGCGTGGGTTGGCGGAAGTGGAGGACGCCGCCGAGTTTCATCGGGATGCATTTAAAGACGACTGAAGGCTCTGCTTCACGGTTGGCGCCATTTTCCAAGTGTCGGCGAATACACTTGGCTCAGTAGACGCAATCTACGATC
>JBFJTG010000216.1:0-3323 GCA_041625575.1 Litorivivens sp. | reverse complement strand
CCTGATTTCCGTTTTTTGGTAGGAACCATAATTCCAGGCATCACTGCCATTTTGCCAAAAGTAGGTGGCCGGCCAGAAGAATTTTGTCGATGTATCGAGTGTGCAGACACCACTGGCATTGCAACTGCGCCAGTGATTGGCGTTGTAGTTGGTGTTTGCCAAAACCAGATTTCTGCAGAACCCCGGACCAACGCCTAGGCGCTCGGGGTGATGCAGTGCGCACTCGGGATTTGCGTTGGTATACTTGGATCCGTCCGCTTTAATCCAAGGTTCATAAGTGGTCCCCGGATTATAATAGATACTATTTTGTTGCGGCGAACGCGCGCGCGCGTTAAACGCCACGGCGTCAACCGTTGCGACATTGTTGGCGTAGTCGCTGCCTCCGTAAATGCCGTTGGCGCGGGGAAAGGTATAGAAAATATCGCCATTGGCGACACCGCGGTGAATGGCTTGGTCGGGCATGAGTTCCCAGTGGGTAGAGCCTGAGTCATCCAGCAAAAACATGATGTTGGGTGAGCTTTGCGAGGTCAAAAACAGCGGTAGCTGGGAAATGCCGGTGGGCGCGTCGGGAACACAGCCCGTCTTTTCGCCGGTGATCACAAAATCGCCGCGGCAGCCCGCTAAGGTGGTGAATACATTGCCAGTAAACGTAAATAAACTGTTTAAGCCGCAGGTCGACCAGGTAGTGCTCTCCTGAATGAGATCAACGGACTCTATCACCGATAAATTGGTGAGCGTGACCGTGGATATTTGGCTGGGAGAGCCGAACGCGGTAAGGTTTTGCTGGATAGTACAGACCGATGCTTGCGCCGCGGAAAGGGAAGAGAAAAATGACGTTGCGCCGAGCAACAGGACGCTTCGCGTCGCGCGGCTGAAATATGTGTGGAGGCTCATAATACGTGCTCCCTTAGTCTGGTAATTCAGACGGGTTGTGAAGTAGCCTCAGGGTATTGACTCGACTACCAGAGGTAATGACGTGTACGGGCTGCCCGATAGCAAGATCCTGAAATTTCAGGCTTGCGATATTGCCCGGCGCTTTGCCGACCAATGCCGATGAGCTGATCGTATAGCTGCGCTTGTCAATTTCTATTTGACCATCGGCTAGAGACAAGTTTGTTATCGTCCCCACCCGGTCGTCAGCATTGGCGATGAGTGAGCAGGCCAGTAAGCACATGGCCATGAGGAGACGTGTAGCGCGATAGAATATAGTCATCGTGGCCATCAATTCCTGCGGTAAGTTGTTTGTAAAACCACCATGGATCGACTGGTGCTGCCGAATCCGCGTCCGGTTACGCGAAACGATTCCTCGGGGGCTTTAGGTTTGTCTGAGTCCAGCCCGCCGCCTTCATTCGAGATCGCGGGGTATTTTCCGATAATGTATTCGGGAGCTCGCGCTGTTCCTTCTATCTTCTCGGCTAGCACTGTCCAGCCGCTAGAGTCCGGATTGCTCCAGTCTGGTGCCTTGCATGCTGCACGTGTGTCTTCGGCAACGCAGACTTCGAATCGGCCGTTTGTGCCGTTGAAGCTCAGGATGGTTGCCTGCGCGAGTTGTGCTTCAGCTTCCCGGAGTGCAGCTTCGGCCGACTGAAAGGCTAGAATCCTGTCTCTGGTATTACCTGCAATTTTCTCTTGCTGTGTAGCTATTCGCATGGACGATGCCGCTAGTATGGTCAGCACCGTCAGCAGGACTAGCGCAATAACCAGAACGGCGCCGCGTTGACGAATAGGCTGAGGCATGGAAAGCGTATTGTTTCTCATTTCAGCGCACCCGGTTTCGGATAGTAAAAACGTTTTTAATCGAACTGCGATAGCGGCCGTCGGTATTCTGCACGGCTTGCCCATTGAAGGAGACACGCTGCGCCGTGGCTGCACCGTCTTTACCAACAACATTTTCTTCCTGGCTGGCAACCAGCAGCTCGATACGGACGCTCAAGACTTTGCCCCAGGACGTTACAGAGGCGGCATCGACATAAGTGTTCACTGCACCGGTGTTGTTCGTGTCCTCGCCGTAGGTGATTTGCATATCTTCAACGCCTTCAACCAGCTGCGCCGGAGCCAACAAACCACCCTGTGAATTAGGCTTACGCCGTTGCACATACAGGGCGCGAATGGGGCCACCGCTAGTCGTCACGCGGCCGGTATCACCGATGTAATAGTGGACTGTTTCAATGGCAGTAAACTGGGCCGAGCCGTCGTAGGTTTTGGATAGATGGGGTTGGACATTCCCGTCTGTGGATACCGCATGGGATATCGTGACCTGGTCGCCGCTGTCTTTGGACATGCTGGTGATTCGAAACACATCGCTGCCTTCACAATCAGTAATCATGATGACGTCGCCAACTTCAAAATTGAAGGCATTCGCCGACACTTGAATATTGGCATTGCTGGCATCCATGTTTTTAGTAAGCAGTGCTGACTGCACGACTCCGAGCCTCAGGGTGATGGCGTCTGTGTTTTCCACGGCATTAAAGGCGTTACTGGCGGGCAAATTGTCATAACCCACCACCACCGAATTCTCATCGAGAATGTAGTCAGTGCCGGGATTAACGGCTTGCACAGCTGGGGTCGTTGCGCCGATAGACGCACATCCCTGAAAGCCTGCCATGCGAATGTCTTTTCCAAGAAAGTGCAATGCGTAGCGGCTTGAGGCCTGTATTTGGGCAAGAGCCTCCTGAACGCGATAACTGGATCGCGTGGCGACAAAGACCTGGATAATTGCGGCTGACAGGATGAGGCCGAGGGTGATGGAAATCATCAACTCTACCAGGCCAAAGCCCTTATTGCCTTGTCGTGTGTTCATAGGCGACTCTCAAATCGAAAGCTGGCAAAGTCGTCGCTGTCGGCTTCACGAGTCTCATTCAGGCGTTTTTCATCCCATTGCACGACTACAATGGCTGAATCGCCGTTTACGTCGATAGAGCCTCGTCCGGCAGGAAGGCGGCTGGCCAATTCATCGCGCCAGTCTTTTATGTCCTGAGCTATAAAGTCTGATCCTGTGGGGGCATTGTCAAAGATTGATATGTTGTAGCGGCCTGCGATCGCGGCAGTGCGATTTGCACGCATGCGATCTATCGCATCATAGGCCATTAGGGTCGCGTGCGAGCGCGTATTGGCAATATGATTAAATTTGATGGCGTTAAGCTGCAGGGAGGCCGCCCCCAAGACGCCAAGAGCGGTGATAAACGCCGCCACCATGACTTCTATTAATGTTGCCCCCTGCTGCGCCCGTTTCTTTCTGAACTGGCTTATTCTGAGCATACTCTTTCTCTGGCACTAACGTGTCCAGTGTAGACCAAACGGATGTCCCGGTCCCACTCACATTT
>JBFJTG010000215.1:0-3358 GCA_041625575.1 Litorivivens sp. | reverse complement strand
TCACTGGCCGCTTCGTGCAAGGGATCAAAGCGTGTTTCCGCCATAAATTGTGAAGCAATCAGTTTGATACATTGCTCGTAGCACCACATCAAACCACGTTGTGCCAGCTCTTCGGCCAGGTGCAAGGAACCTTCAGCATCCACTCGGCTGTGCAAGACCCGATGCAGGGAAATATCGAAATAGCGGCAGGGCAAGCTGGATGACGAAGCGGCGAGCACCGCAGAGTCGACGACACCCCGCACCGGCATACCGCAGGCTTGCGCTATGCCCAGCAATAAAGCGAGACGCTCGGCACCATACTGGGCAGGTACCGCAATAATGACGTGTTCCGGCGGGCGCGATGCCTTAGCGCAAGCAGATTCCCACAAAGCCCGTAGTTGGAAGTAGGCAATGTCCGCATGGGATTGGGCACGCCCGGCACTGCGGTTAAGTGGCTGTTGATCGAGCTGGTCCCAAAAATTCTGGTAGCTGGCGCGCGGATTTAATCGCGATCTCGCGGTAGCGTCTTTGCCAAGCACAAAAGCCTCGCCTTCGAGCACAGCAAAACCGGGGGCGCTGACCAGGACTTCATCGCCCTCGGCAATGCGCAATTCACTATCATTGAAATCGAGTATCAACATCAGGCTGTCTGCAAATTTTGTATGAGTCCGCGATCGCAGGCTGTTTGGGTATCGAGCACCAATCGTTCCTGTATCAATTGCAATTGGTACAGCGCGAACATCAAGACAATGGACAAAACCAGTGCAATCAGGGTGGAATTAAAAGCCAGACCAAGGCTGGCGGTAACGCCGCTTATGTCACCTTCCACCGCCTTATGAGCCAAGCCCAGCGCGTCGCCAATACCTCGCACGGTGCCGATAAAACCGATCGAGGGAATTGCCCAGGCGATATAACGCACCATCGAAAGCTCCGACTCCAGACGTTCAATTTCCGAATCACAGGTTTGCATCACCGCGTCGGCGACGTTCTGAATATTGCGCGTTGAACGAAAGCGCCGCAGTGCAGTAAGCAGGGCACGTGGATAAAGGAAGTGACGCTCCGGCTCGGGGAGCGCTTCAATAAGGCGCGCATGGTGGCGTGCGTCATCAGGCAATATCGTTTCACCCTCTGACAAATGTATTAGAGACTGACTTAACTGTTCGCGCTGCCGGCTGATCGCCGCCGCCTTCATAGCCAACAGGGCGATGGCCCAAAACATAAGAATGAAACAGGTCTCCTGCTCAAAGTCGCGAATAATGACCAGCAGCGATCGCTCCGGTTCATAATCCGGGTTGGCGGCTATCTGCTCGCGCTGCTCTATTTCTATCAGTCGCGCTTCGGGGCGGATAAGCGTCACGTACACGGTGTGTACAACAATAATGGATATCAGCAAGGCGAAAAGCTGGTATACGAATTCGTTGGACAGTTTCAGTTTCATTGGCATTCCAGTCGGTCTGTTATTATCAGGATTGAATATTAGCCCTAAATATCTGCAGGGAGAGTCAGCATGGTGTCGGCCATAATCTCCTCGCTGGGCTGAAAATTCGCTCCTGCTTTTGACGGCGTTTTCGATTCAGCCGTTTTTGAGTCATCCGCCTTTGTGTCAGGTGATTTGCTTTCGGCGGCGACAGGCTTCTGAATTTCCTGCCGGGGTGTTTCCCCACCGGCACCCTCCTCTTGCGCCAGCAGTGGCGACACCGTTAATACCAGCAAACACAGTAGTGATTTACTTTGCATAGCGCGCAATCCGAAAACCGACATCGTCACGACCATCTGCACCACTATCCCGATAGACCACCCGCAATTCGGTAATGCGACCATGACGCCAACTGGACCCGCGAATCACATGGAGCTCGCCCTCGCCTACTCCCATCGGGTCTTGCTCGACCGATGTAGAAACCTGTGTTGTATATACATCGTTGACCCACTCGCTAACATTACCGCCCAGATCATATATGCCTAGCGGATTCGCCGTAAATTTTCCTACGGGCGCGGCGGCAGCGTAGGTATCGTTGTATTCGCTGAGTGTTTTGCTCACCAGTCCCTGTGCTGTTACATCCGCATAATTGCCCGCCTTGCCACTGGGCGGCATATCGTTACCCCAGGGATATTTGCGCTCTTCCAATCCGCCGGAATAACGCGCCACCCAGACCCACTCCGCTTCGGTGGGCAATCGATAGCCCGTCGTAGCGGGCATTATCAGTTGCCCGTTTCGATAGGCTGGCGGTAATCCATCGCGCTGGCTGAGCCAATTACAGAAAGCGATCGCTTCGCTCCATGACACTCGCGCAACCGGGTAATTGTCATTATCCAGCGTTGTGCGTTGCACGATGCCGGAACTGTGCCCGGCGCGAAACAAACGAAAGGCTTCGTTAGTCACTTCCTTCGTGGCTATATAAAACAAACGTGTCAGCTTGATATCACGCTGGACTTCGTTAGCCTGTCGGCCCTGTTCACGGCGCCCCGAACCCATGGCAAACGAACCCGGTTCAACCAACCGCAGGCGGTCGCCCGCTGAGCTTTCAATTTCCCGCGGAAACTGCGCCAGGAAAGCTTCGCGCTCGGTCAGGAGTTTGACCTTTACCTCTTGCATCAAACCGGCACGTGGCGTGATCATCTGCTTGTGGCTGGCGTAACCGGACTTTCTAACTTCCAGACTATGCTTGGCAGTCGTTAATTGCACAGTCTGATTTGAGCGCCCGCGCAAAATGCCGTCGATATAGAGCAGCGCATCCTCGGGCTGGGCACTCACCTTAATCTCGCCAACGATGGGTTCAAGCCGGAACGACAGCGCTTTTTCCTCTCCACTTTGCAATTGCACCGTCTCACTCTGCGAGCGGTAACCGGCCATTGCCGCCGACACGGTGTTCGACTGCCCTGGCCGCAGCTCAACATCTAGCGGCGCCAAGCCCCGGAATTCGCCATCCACCAGGATACGCGCACCGCTAGGTTTACTGTCGACTTTTGCTTTGGCGTAGAGTGGATTCAGCTGGACCACCGGCAGGCTCCGCGCCTGGTTGTCGGTAACGACAATCGCGTACTGCCAATCTTGATATCCTTCTAAGGCCAAGCGGATGTCATGCTTGCCCGGCATGATTTCTGCCACAAACCCCTCAGCGCCGGTCTTACCCAGTTCCACCTCATCCACAAAAACCCTCGCGCCTTGCGGATTAGATTGCAGCAACACATTGGACCACAGTGGCTCTAATTCCACATGAAGTCGCTGCTGTCGCCCAAGGCCTTCAATCAGTAGCTCACCCTCGCTATCTCTATAGCGCGGCGCCGATAAAAGGTATTGATAGGTACCGCTTTCCAGCGACTGATTAAGCCAGGGTGTTCTACCTTGAGACTTGCCATTCAGCGTTAGTTGGGCGCCCTC
>JBFJTG010000214.1:0-3401 GCA_041625575.1 Litorivivens sp. | reverse complement strand
CGCTTTGGCGGAGAAGGAGGGGAAACTGTTGGCCGCTAAAGCTCTATCAATGAAGATGCCAGCGAGTTCGAGGCGGACAAGTTGGACGGGGTAAGAAGAAGCTAATGAGTCAGTAGAATTTCATCTGCTTCGGGTGTTAGCAACTGATGCCCGGAATCGTCCGCCAGAAACATCGATATTTCCCGAAATCGCCCTATGTTATCCAGCATCAAGTCAACCAGATGCGGGTCGAAATGTTTGCCGCGCTCGTTCCTGAAGTAGGCGACAACTTCCTTTTCCGGCCAGGCCGATTTATAACAGCGGCGCGTACTGAGCGCGTCATATACATCGGCTAGCGCAACAATGCGTGCCATTTCATGGATCTCTGTGCCGGCCAATCCTTCCGGGTATCCTTGTCCGTCCCAGCGCTCATGGTGCTGGCCGCATATCACGCTGGCGGCTTGCAATGCGGGCAAACTGTTGTGTGCAAAAATGTCCCGCCCAGCCGCTGCGTGCTCCCGCATTGTATCGAATTCACTGGGAGTCAGCTCTGAGGGTTTCGTTAGTATACGATCGGGAGTGGCAATCTTGCCGGCATCGTGCAGTGGCGAGGCCAACTTGATAACAGCGACTTCCTCTTTGCTTTTACCTGTTAGTTCTGCCAGCAGGGCCGAGTATTCTGCGACCCGGCGTACATGATTGCCGGCTTCGTCGGAGCGTTTTTCAATCGCCTCAGACAGCATCAGAATGAGTTCGCGTTGGGTGTTGCGCATCTGCTCATTGAGATCGATATTCTCGACACACAGCGCGGCATTGCGACAAAACAATTCTACCAGGTCACGGTCAGCTTCCGAGAAGCGCTGGCAAGACTCCAGATATACAACATGCTGCACCCCTGACGGGCTTGAAAAACCCTGAATAAAGAAGGTATCACCGTAATAAGACGTTCCGGATTCAACTGAACGAAGGATTAGGTCTATCTGTTCGTCACTCAGATCCAGGTCGACATGACCATGTTCATCAGGGGCGTGCCGCCCCAGGCCCGCCAAAACACGCATTTTGCCGCCGTCGCGTATTTGCGCGGCCAAGCCGCGACCTTTTAACAGGAAGGCGTCTCGGTCTACGTACAAGAGGGCAGCGAGCTGTTCCAGCAAGCCTTGTGAAAACTGCACCAGTGATTGGTCCTGCAGCAGTTGTGCCGATGCATCAATTACCTTTCTAAGTCCTTGTCGGTTTGCCTCCAGACCCATGAGATCCCGGTAGGATGATATTGCGGTGTAAATGACGGTAAATAACTTTTCAGTTGTGAGCTCGGTTTTCTCTTTATAGTCGTTGATATCGTAGTCGGTAATAACCTTACGTCGGGGTGCCTGCCCCGGTTGCCCGGTCCGCAGTATGATGCGAACGAACTTGTTACCCAACTCCTCTCGAATCGTTTTAACGGCGTCGAGACCGGCGTGATCGGTCTCCATGACCACGTCCATAAGCACGACTGCAACGTCTGAGCGCTGCTTCATTATCTCAACAGATTCATGACCCGAATAGGCATGCAGAAACTTGAGGTGTCTGCCGGAGAACTCGAATCCATCTAGTGACAGTTTAGTGACCTGATGGACACTGTCTTCGTCATCGACAATCAACACATACCAATAATTTTGCGAATCAGTTTCAGCGGCGTTGGGCTCATCCGCTTTTAATTTCAAATTATCAGAATTCACAGCTATCTGATTCCATCAACTATGGTGAGAATTAAACTTACCTGTTTACTATTCTAATAAGAATACGGATAACTACCGATGAACTGCGGTCGGTGAGATAAAAAAATAGTGTGTGCGGCGCTGACCTTTTAGAAGATAAGAGTCTGAAATAAATAGCTATTTTCCATTTTTCGGACTAACTATGCCGCATTGTTGCTGACGCGCCTATTAACGCCGCTTGGCTCACCGTGGGGGAGCGGTATGAGCTGTGTATATGGGTGCGCCGAGGGGCGCCAGAGAATCATCTTGTAGAGCCCTATTTGGGGGTAATTGGCCGCAAAATCAGGTATAAACAGCTATAGACAAGATGCAGCTATCCTTGGCAACAAGGCAATAATAATAAGTGCAGGAGCTAATGATGGAATATTCGAACAATACCATTATGGACTACATGCAGCGTTGGTTGCAGGAGTGCCCGGAGCGCGTGTGGTTGCGGGATCGCAAGGGCGATGTCTTCACTGAATGGACCTGGCAGGCCGCTTATGACGAGTTTGGGGCCGTGGCTGCATGGTTGGAAGCGGAGTACGGAGATAAGGGTACTAAGGTAGGCATTCTGTCTCGAAACTGTGCGCATTGGATGTTGGCCGATATGGCCATACTGGCCTCGGGTAATGTGTCCATCCCTTTATTTACCACGCAGAATGCCGAGATTACCGAATACATCGTCAATTTCGCCGAGGTGAAATTGCTGGTGCTTGGCCGCGCTGAGAATTGGCACAAAATCCAGCCGGTATTACCGCCAGATACCAAAATACTGTGTCTGCCAGGAGTAGAGATAGAAGGCGAAGCTCTGCACTGGGAAGACATTGTCGCGCAGTACCAAGGTAAGCAGGCGCAGCATAAGTGCCACGCGGAGGAGATTTTCACCATTCCCTTTACCTCGGGTACCACCGGCATGCCCAAGGGCGTGATGCAGTCCCACCATTCGATGATTGGCCCGACTGAGCGCGCGGAGTGTGTTTTTGGCGTCAGACACGAGCCCCGGCTGCTTTCTTACTTGCCCTTATCGCATATTGCCGAGCGCCAAATAATTTGGGTTCAGAGTGTGGTTGCCTGTGGCACCGTTAATTTCAATGAAGATCTAAGTACCTTAATTCGTGATATGGCAGCAACTCGGCCCAATATGTTTTTCGGCGCGCCGAGGGTTTGGGAGATGCTGCATCAGGGCGTCGTCGCGAAGCTTGGCTCTCAAGCAGTGCTAGACAAAATGCTGGAAGATGACCGTGAGGGCACGCAGGCGCTGATCCAGGCAGGCTTAGGTCTGGATGACTGCGACTTTTTGTTAACGGCCGCTGCACCTATTCCCGCGGCACTAATACGCTGGTACGACAAGCTCGGCATTACTCTGTGTGAAGGTTTTGGGCAGACAGAAGCCATGGGTTTGATTGTCAATACACCTGATGATCGGCGAATAGGTTCTATCGGTAGGGCGGTCGCGGGAGTCGAGATTAAGATTTCCGATGAGGGGGAGTTGCTGTGTAAAGCAGATGGCCTGTCTCCGGGCTACTACAAGCAGCCAGAGAAGACCGCAGAAACCTTCGTCGATGGCTGGGTAAGAACCGGCGATAAGGCTCGTATTGATGCTGATGGCTATGTCTTTATTACAGGGCGCGTGAAGGACTACTTCAAAACCCTCCAAGGCAAGTTTGTTGCACCACCGCCAAT
>JBFJTG010000213.1:0-3434 GCA_041625575.1 Litorivivens sp. | reverse complement strand
TTAGCTATACCGGGGACCGGCGAATTAACCTTGCTCAACGTGCAACTGCGTGCGGAAGCAGATCGCAATGCCGCGCAGGCGCAGGAGCTGGAACAATTATCTGAAGCGCTGGAGGAGCAGGTACGTGAGCGCACCTCGGAACTAGAGCACGCCAAGTTCATGCTGGAAGTCAATAATCGCGCTCTGGAAGAATCCAACCGGGAACTGGCGCAGTACGCCAAGCTGGTTTCCCACGACTTACGAGAGCCCCTGAAAAAAGTTCAATCGCAGGCCTTTCTCGCCGATTCCAGGTTGGGGCGCGATGGCGACCCGGTCGTGCGTCGGAGCGTTGACGGTATTATGCAAACATCCAGGCATATGATGGCGCTGGTGGAATCACTACTTTCCTATGCGCATATAGAATCTATTAGTGAGCCACCTGCCGCAGTCGATGCCAATGAGGTCCTGGAAGAAGCGGTGAAGGACCTTAGCGTGCCGATTAGGCAGCAGGGGGTTTCGCTGATTAGTAATCCGCTGCCACAAATCCGCATGCAACGTTATCACCTGCATCAGGTGTTGCTTAACCTACTCAGCAATGCGATTCATTACGGACGCGGTAGCGGTCAGCACATCATCGAAGTCGGGCCCCTGCTTTTGCCCGGGGAATCGCTGGTTGGTTTTCATGTAAAGGATAACGGCAAGGGCATTGCCGAAAATGATCAGCATCGCATATTCGATTTCGTTGAACGCGGTAGTCAGGGCGGTTCGGGTATTGGTCTGGCCATTTGTCGGAAAATCGTCGAACAATATGGTGGCCGTATTGAAGTGGACAGCCAGCCCGGTGAAGGAGCCAATTTCAAGGTTTACTTGCCGCAGGGTAACTGAGCGATAATTGCGCGTTGGATTAATCCAGCAATCGCTTGCCACGCAGCATCAGCAGCATGCTGCGTTTTATGCGTGCCAAATGCGCTTCTTCATTTCGAATTTGACCTTCAAAGACTTGCTCAATCATCAGGCCGGTGAGAAAGGTGTGGGTGTAGATCAGGGCTTCAAGCAATGCTTCATCGCCCAAACTACTGTCGGCAAACCATTCCTGCATCGTGTGGGCGTGGCTGTTGGACTGTTGTTGCAACTGGGTGGCGCTAAGTTGAACCGGGTTCTTGCGCATAGCCAGTAAAATTTCCAGGGTGGCCACATAGAGGTCGCTTTGATAGTGCTGCCACATGCGTTCAACAAACTCGTCAACACGCTTTTTTAAACTCCCCGTCGCCAGATCCTCTGCGCGCATCAGATTTGTGAAGCGTAAGTGTGACTGATCAAGAATGGCCGCAAGAATATCTTCCTTGGAGCCAAAGTGATGCTGAACCGCGCCCCAGGTAAAGCCGGCGCGGCGGGCAATTTTGCTTGAGCTGGCGGCACCAAAGCCGCCTTCGTTAATCAGGGAAATTACCGCGTTGATAATCTTTTCACGGGCAATCTGTGTTTTTTGCGCTTGTTTGCCTAATTGGGGCTGAGTCGCTGCTGGCATGCTCTCGTCTCGTATTATGATAAGGGCTTGGCAAAACATTTATATAAAAATGTTTATTATTGACCCTATTGAGGCCGCTCGCTACCCTTGAGCTGACTTTTTTGTGATTGTAACGAAATTCGCATCACGATTGCAGCTGCTCAAATTTGCGGGGCAATGGCAAAACGACAATAAGATACAAATTCGGTGCAGGTAAAGCATGAAGCTTTTAGAGCCAATTCATATTGCCGGGATGGCAATCAAAAACCGTATGGTCATGGCACCCATGACAACCAATTACGGCAATGAAGACCAAACGCCCTCCGATCGCCTGATCGCCTTTCTCGCAGAACGCGCGCGTGGTGGTGTCGGCCTGATTACGGTAGAGGTCTGCACTGTCGATGTCAGGCAGAAATACCAGCCGCAGTCTTTGACGCTTGGCGATGACAGCTTTATCGCCGCGCATCGGCGGCTGACGGATGCCCTGCATCAGTATGACGTTAAAGTTCAGCCCCAGTTGACTCACCCTGGCCCTGAATCCATGAGTGCATTCTACTTTGGTGAGCAGGCGCTAGGGCCCAGTGCTTGTAATGGCGCCTGCACGGGCTTTCCCGCGCGCGAGCTTGGCATCACCGAGCTGGACGCCATCGTCGAAGCCTATGCGCAAGGTGCCCGCCGCGCACGCGATGCGGGGTATGACGGCATCGAATTGCACGCAGCTCATTGCTATATGCTGCTGGGCACCTTTTTGTCACCGCTAAAGAACAAGCGTCAGGACGAATATGGCGCTGACACCGCGGAAAATAGAACACGCTTGTTGGTGCGCGTGCTGAAGCGCATCAAGGAAGTGGCCGGTACAGATTTTCCGATCACGCTGCGAATTTCCGGCTTTGAGCGTATACCGGGTGGCCGCGACGCCAGCGATACCGCACGCATCGCACCGACCTTGGTCGCGGCGGGGGTGGACGCCTTTCACATCAGCGGCGGTGTGAGTGATCCCATGGTGTCGCAAATGATTTGTGGCAGTGCCTACCCGGACGGCTATAACTTGCCCGAGGCGGAAGCAGTAAAGCGGGCTGTTGATGTGCCGGTAATGGTAGTTGGTCGCTTTCTCGATCCCGAGTTTGCCGAGCAGGCACTGCAGGACGGGCGTGCCGATATGATTGTGATGGGGCGGCCCTTGCTGGCCGACCCGGAACTACCGAACAAGGTGAGAGAGGGGCGCTTAGCCGAAATTCGCCGCTGTATTTCCTGCCAAAATTGCATTGATTCGATGTTTCTGTGGCCGATGGATGCGCGCATGAACTGTGCGGTTAATCCGGCGACGGGCCGTGAGCAAACCCATCGCTACGAGAAAGCGCCAGTGCCAAAGCATATCGTGGTGGTAGGTGCCGGGCCTGCGGGCATGGAGGCGGCCAGAGTGTGCGCCGAGCGCGGCCACAAAGTGACCCTGCTGGATCGCAACCGGCAGCTCGGCGGTGCGCTGCGCTTGGCGAGCACAGTGCACAGCGACAATGAGCGTTTCTTGGATTATTTACAGCGCGAAATGCAGCGACTGCCCATTAACTTGCGTCTTGGTGTTGAGGCTGATGTAAAGCTGCTGGCTGCACTTGCGCCGGATGAGCTTATTGTTGCCACGGGCGCTGCTTTGGCCATGCCGGAGTTTCGAATTGACAATGCCTCCGCTGTCGTTGGTGGAGATCAGTTACGCGCGCTATTTGAGGGGCGCCGCGTGACGGCATCGGGTTTGCCAGCGTGGTTGCGCTTGGGGAGCGTTCTGTTTGGGCGGTTAATACTGAGTCGCATCATTACGCCAGCGCTCCTGCGTGCAGCGAGTCGCTTTTATTTACCGCTGGGGCGACGCGTGGCGATTGTCGGCGGTGATTTGGCAGCCATTGAACTAGCCGAATTTCTGGCCAAGCGGGGTCGCCGTGTCTCGCTGCTTTAC
>JBFJTG010000212.1:0-3471 GCA_041625575.1 Litorivivens sp. | reverse complement strand
CAGGTATCCAGCGCCATGGTGACAAGGTTAGGATCAAAACCCGCTTCGGCCAGAACCTCGCGAAATATTTTCACTGACAGCGCCATTGGCAATACCGAATCCGGATGCGGTTTTACAATAACGGCATTACCCGTTGCCAGACTGGCCATCATTGACGGCCAGGCATTCCAGGTGGCAAAACTTGCACAACTAAAACAAACCGCCACTCCGCGAGGCATAACGCGGTAACGCTTCTTTAAGGAAATTTCGGCTTTACCAAAATTGCGTTGCCAATGCGCGTTTTGGGGAGTCCAGTGCATCGCTTCGTAGGCGTAGACCAGCGCTTCGATGGCACGATCCATCGTATTGACGCCACTGCCGGTATAACTCATGTTCGGGCTTTGACCGGCAGTGTGCATAACGGCAGCGGCTATATTGAACACTTGCTGAAACAGGCGTTCTACCACTTCCATCAATATACCGGTGCGGATGTCGATGTCGGCGAAGGCCCAATTCGGTAGCGCCGATTTAGCCGCGGCAAAAAGTGTGTCGATATCAGACTGCGGGTAAGTAACACCGAGTTTTTCTTGGGTATAGGGCGAGACTTCTTCACCTATGTGGCCCTGAATTCCCGGCTGATCAACCTCGAAGCGTGAGTTGCTTAGCGCCTGAAGAAATTCCTGCGCTGCGGCCAGCCCCTGTTCCCGCTGGGGATGCACATGCAACTCCGGAAAGGCACTCCAGTGATGACGCTCACGGCAAGCCATTTGCGCTTGCTCAAAACGCTCCCGATGATGATTAAAGTAATCTTGTGATGGCATTGCGATTTCTCTCGATACTGTAGGGCTGACGAGTGCGAGCTAACTATTTTATAACGAAGCTACGCGCTGCCATTTGAGTTTGTGGTGACGCGAACCTTCATGGGCAGAGAGCGTGAGGCAATCACCTTCAAACAACATACTCCGGCGTTGCTCACTGCCGACGAAATTTGGATTAAGCGCTATATCAACGCTGTGGATCACGGTATCGCCTTCAATCGCATAGCGGCCGCCGTAACTAAAAAAGCTATCAAAGGCTGCAGTTTTTTCTGTATCAGGCGCTTGCTGCGGCACGGCAACAGAAAGCGGGTTGCGATCACTTCGGCTAATAGCGGCTAACATCCGGCCATTGTCGCTGTAAACTATACTGCCCACGGGCGCTTCTCCATAGGGATAGCGCGTGGGTCGCGCGTCAGAAAACTCAATTGACCAACTCACCAAAGACCACGCCCCAACCAGACGATCTTTCTGACTCAAATTATCAGCCATCAATTCACTCGCTCTACTAACATGGCCGAACCTGTACCGGATGCGCCGGTCGCCACAACCAAACCTAGCTGCTTATCATCAGCTTCAAGCACGTCGCATAAAGTCGAGAGTAGCACCGCACCCGTGGCGCCCATCGGATGGCCTTTGGCTAAGTGCCCACCGCTCACGTTGACGCGAGCCGGATCAGGCTCGTAACGCTGTTGGAATAAAACCGGCACAACAGCAAAAGCTTCCATAAATTCTATGCGATCTATATCGCTGAGATTTACGCCCAAGCGTTTTAGCAGCTTGTCCATAGCTGCCATACCGCCAGTCAGAGATTCGCCTGCGTCAGCACCTGCATCAGTCCAGCCCAATATGCGTGCGCGCGCAGCTCGATCCGACGCACCGGCACTACCCACTAATGCCAGTGCAGCGCCATCCACCATGCCCGGCGCATTGGCGAGGCTGTGGCGATACTCAATATTCCTGTCCTCAAGTGTTGCCGCAAAGGGCGCAGCAATACTTTCAAAGGCAGGTGCCAACGCCGCAAGGCTTTCCAAGTTTGTTTGCGGGCGGACGCACTCGTCCTCCTGCGCAATCAGACTGCCCTCAGGGCTGCTAATACTAAGTCGCGAAGATTGGTAGCGCTGGGCATTCGCTGCGCGTTGATGCGACTGGAAAGTTACTTCGTCCAAGGCAGAGCGGCCAATTCCGTACTGTGTCGCCAATAGATCTGCCGATACCGCGACGGGAAGATAGCGCTGATTTACCGGCAAAGACGTATCGCTGTAATAGGAGGCCTTGTCCGCCATAAAAGGCACCTGCGACATGCATTCCACACCACCGGCGAGGGCGAGACGGTTTTGGCCCAGCGCGCAGGCGTTTGCCGCCAATCCAATACTGCTTAGGCCCGATGCGCAAAAATGATTGAGCGTCATTGCCGAGCAGCTATCGGGCAGCCCGGCGTATAATTTACTCACCAAAGCGATATTGCCGCCCTGTGCTTTTAATTGGCCAACGCAGCCCAATAATAGTTGCTCCACTTCGCTTGTGGCGTGACCGCGTTGTTGGATGCCATCGACTAGCTTGGCAATCAGTGCCTGTGGCGATAGCTCCGCGAGGCTACCTTCCGGCTTTGCCTTACAGCGCGGAGTACGCAGCGCCTCATAAATATATGCATCCATGCTTAGGCTCCGCTTACAGCGCTGGAAAAGCCACTGCCGTCCGCCCAGGTTGCGTGAAATCCTGCAGGCACGGTTAGCGGTAACAGGATTCTTGCCAGTGGCCCGTCTTCGATGGCTTGGGCATTCCAGATGCGAATCTCTGAGCTTAGGTCGCTTTCGTTAATGCAAAAAGCAATGAGGTAACCCTCGTCTTCTGAGGTGGCATTTATGCGAGGCGCAAAAGCGACTTCCGATCCGAACACACCAGCTTCATAGCCATAGCGCTCGCGCTTGCCGCTTTGAAAATCGTACTTGTAAATGCCGTCAAATTTCAGGGTGTTGGTTGGCGCAATAGATTGAATATAGGCGTAGCGATTTTTCTGGCCCGCGAAATCAAGATTAATGCTCGGAAATTCATTGATGGCGTCGTCGAGATCGCGAGTCGTACAACGGCCGGATTTCAGGTTCATTCGCCATTCGCAGGGCACAGCGTTTAGGGCCAGTACTTCAACCATTGCCCTGTACGGCCCGAACTCTTCGCCGCGCGCATTCGGATTGGGCACCATTTTACAGCCCAGCATCACCACATCGTCGCCTTCTTCCCAGGCATTGATAACGTGGTAAATGTAGCAAGGATCCGTTTCAAACCAAGCTACACTGCCTTCGCCGTCACGCCGGACTACAGCAAAGCGGGTGGCTTGATCAGCAATTTCAATAGACCACTGTTTCTGCCGGATGGCCTGTTCGGTAAACACCACCGGCAGGTCGTGCAAGATCATGTAGTTTTGGGTAAAGGCCATGTCGTGAGGTAAGCGCGGCCCCGGCAAATCGATGGTTTTGAAATGCGACAGATTATTATTTTTATCGACCACCCCATAACTCATCCACGGCTCGTACAGGGCGTAATCGAAAAATAGAAACTCGCCATTTAGCGGATCGGTTTTCGAGTGAGCCGACACATGGCGCGGGAGTTTGCCACCAAAATTATCTTCGCCAATCGTAGCGAGTGTGCGCGGATCCAGCCTTACAGGGTTACCGCT
>JBFJTG010000211.1:0-3477 GCA_041625575.1 Litorivivens sp. | reverse complement strand
GAATTCGACATGGGCGGCTTACCCACCGTACTGATGATAGGGCCCGATGCTCACGAAGCCTTTTTTCGCGCTCCGGATGAACAGCTCAATGCGGCTGAAGCCTACCAGATGATGGTGCCGGTGTTTGGCGAAGGTGTGCAGTACGGCGCCGAACCTCATATCGAACGGCAACAACTGAAAATCCAGTATCAGGGGCTGAAGATGGATAAGATGTCCAACTATGCCGGCGTTGTTGCCCAGGAAGTCATAGACTTTACCAAAGACTGGGGCGAGGAAGGCGAGCTGGATTTTTATGAAGCCTTTACGGATCTAACCCTGCGCACATCAACCCACTGCCTGCTGGGTTCGGAGTTTCGCTATCGGCTTACCGACGAATTTGCCGAGCTGTACGCTGACCTGGAAAGCGGCATCGACCCTTCAGCCCTGCTGGACCCCAATCAGCAAAAAGAAAGCTTCAAGAAGCGCGACATTGCCCGTGAACGCCTGCAGGAACTAATTACCGACGAGATTCATCGCCGTCGCAGCGCCGAAGCTGCCGGCGCCGAACCCTTGGACGACATGCTCAATATCTACATGACCGCAAAATATGAAGATGGTCGGAGTTTGAGCGAACACGAAATTACCGGCCTTGTTATTTGGTTTATGTTTGCCGGCCACCACACCAGTTCGAACACCTCCGCCTGGACCTTGGTGGAAATTGCACGCCACCCCCAATACCTGAAGGAATTGGTCGGCGAAATAGATCGTCTGTTTGAAGGCGGCCAGGAACTCAGCTTCAACGCCCTGCGCGAAATACCGCTACTGGAAGGTTTTATTCGCGAAGCACTGCGCCTGCACCCGCCCTTGAACGCCATCTCCCGTCGCGTCTTAAAGCCCTTCGAGTTCAAAGGCTTTAAAATCGAGCCGGGCAAGAACGTCATGCTCTGTCCCTGGGTTGCGCACAAACTGCCAGAACATTTCCCGGACCCTGAGCGCTTTGACCCAAAACGTCCCGCGCCGGACAATGTGTTTGCAGCCATTCCTTTTGGTGGCGGTCGCCGCAAGTGCGTGGGCAACGCCTTTGCTCTCTTGCAGGTTAAGGCCATTTTTTGCGAGTTGCTGCGTCACTTCGAATTTGAACTCTCGCTAACGCCGGAACAGTATCAGGAAATTATGCCCGCATTGATTCTGCGCCCGAGCGATCCCTGCAAATTGCGCTACCGCCGCCGCAAAGATATTTGAGGTAAAGCATGTCTAAACTCTGCGTAAAAATTGATCTGGATTTGTGCCAGGGTCACGGTGTCTGCCAATCGGAGTCAGCGGAGGTTTTCGAACTCCGTGAAACCGATGCGCCCTACCCACAGGCCATTGTCCTGATCGAAAACCCCGGTGAGGAATACAAAGAAAAAGTGCTGCGGGCGGAACGTTTTTGCCCGAATAGCGCGATCACCGTTAGCGAAGAATAATCTGGGAAGGAACTCGTTATGCCGCCACTCATGCCGCAATTACTGCTCCGCTTTGATATGCGTAATCCCTCTTTCGGCGCTGATCAGGGCGCACTCTACGATGCGGCTCTGGACATGGCGCAGTGGGCCGACGAAAACGGTTTTGACACCATTCAAATCAGTGAGCATCACGGCAGTGACGATGGTTATTTGCCCTCGCCCATGATTTTGGCGGCGGCCATGGCAGCGCGCACCAAGCGCATTCGCCTGCGCATGTCGCTGATCATTCTTCCCTTTCACGATCCGCTACGCGTTGCAGAAGATCTGGCAGTACTCGACATTATCAGCCATGGCCGCCTCGACGTAGTCGTTGGCGCAGGCTATGTACCCGAAGAATTTGAGATGTTCGGCGTCGAACTCAAAGATCGTGGCCGCTTGATGGAAAGCAAAATTGCGGCCCTGAAAAATGCCTGGACGGGCGCGGAATTTGAGTACGAAGGGCGCCGCGCCCGCGTCACGCCCACGCCAGTACAAAAACCCCATCCGCCCTTATGGATGGGTGGCTCAAGTAAGGCTGCTGCGCGCCGCGCTGCGCGTCTGGTCGATTATTTTTACACCGAAAACCGCGAACTCTTTGCAGAGTTTAATGCCGAGCGCGAGCGTCTTGGCAAACAGGCCATTCCCTTTATCGAACTTGGCAGCGGTTTTTTTGTTATCGCCGAAGATCCCGATGCGGAGTGGCAACGCATGGCCCCGCACATACTGTTCGAATGCAATAGCTACGGGAAATGGCAAGCCTCTTCTGCCATGCAGGGACAGTACATGGAAATGACGGATGCCGAACCCCTGCGCGCCACCGGCCTTTATCCCATTGTGCGCCCGGACGAGGCCGCAAGCTATATAAACCAGCTCGGGGACAAGGCCCAACTTTGCCTACATCCCTTAATTGCCGGGCAATCGCCTGCAGAAGGCTGGCGCCAATTAAAACTCTTTGCAGATACCGTACTGCCGTTTGCAGCTAATCAATAAACAGGCCAGCAACCTCATTAAAGGCCGTTAATCGAAGACTCCAACAATGCGTAGACCACAGTATTTCTATTCCGCCCTTTTAACCGCACTTGGCATTGCCTCGCTGTCGGCCTGCTCCAAGCCCATAGACTATAGCGGCCCCACCGCCGACTGGGCCGTAATTGGCAAAGACCTCAGCGGCCAGCGTTATTCAGCGCTAACGCAAATTGATCGCAGCAACGTAGATGAACTGGAACCCGCCTGGACTTATCATCTTGGCGATTACTCACAAGGCAGTGAAGTTCACGGTGCGACTGCACTGCAACTGACCCCGCTGGTCGTTAACGGCAGCATGTACGTCTGTACGCCCTACAACCGCGTTATTTCATTAGCGCCGGAGTCAGGTACGGAAAACTGGGTATACGACCCCAAAGTCGATCTCAAGGGTGTTTACACACCCGCGTGCCGGGGCGTGAGCTACTGGGAAGGCAAAGCGCCAGGCGAGCCCTGCAATAAACGCGTCGTACTCGGCACTCTGGATGCGCGCCTGATTGCGATCGATGCCGACACCGGAAAGCCCTGCGAAGATTTTGGCCGCAAAGGCAGCGTCGACTTGAAGCAGGGGCTTGGCGAGGTGCGCACGGCCGAGTACTACCTGACCTCTCCGCCGCTGATCATGGGCAATAAAATTATCACCGGAGCCTTCGTTCAGGATGGTCAGCGCACCGATGCGCCCAGCGGCGCCGTGCGCGCTTTCGATATTCACAGCGGTGACTTACTGTGGGCCTGGGATCCGGTGCCGCCGGGACACGAGGCCATCACGGCTGAGGATATTCGCGCAGGCAAGAAGCTTACGCCCGGCACACCCAATGCCTGGGGCATTCTCTCCGGCGATACGGAAAGCAATCGCGTCTTTGTGCCCACCGGCAACCCTGCGCCCGACCACTACGCGGGTAAAGAGCGCGGTGATCTCGATTACTACGGCAGCTCGGTGGTAGCCCTGAACGCCGACACCGGAGCAGTGGACTGGAGTTTCCAAACCGTT
>JBFJTG010000210.1:0-3497 GCA_041625575.1 Litorivivens sp. | reverse complement strand
CTTCGTTATCCAGTTCGGCAATAACACTTTCAAGCGAATACTCCGCTATCCCACTTTGCTCGCCTTCATCCAAGAGGCGCCGCAATCTTTCAAGTTTGCTCTCAGTCTCTTCAAGCAAGCGCAATCCTGCTCGCACCACTTCACTCGCGGAGCCATAGCGGCCATTTTCAAGTTGGGCAGCAATGAATTCATCAAAGTGGGGGCCAAGCGTAATGCTGGTATTTCTAGCCATGGGGAGCCTCCGGTACCAATTATTGGTATATTCTGCCAAAACACCCATAACAAGGCAAGGCAGGCCGACGCCGAAAAGCGGCTCGGCTGCTTGCGGCATTGGGTGTCAGTGCAGCCTCTTTGCTAAACGAGCCGCCGAGAAAAAAGCTATCGTGTCTATTCAATATAAATGGGGCTTTCCCGAATGAGATCAGAACCAATTCAGATGAACGCAGAGACTTGGGCTACCGGCCAAGTTCTCGAAGGATTTCCAATTGCTGCTATTTCAGTAATGCTTGGAGCGCGTTTGGAAAGCCATGACGCAGAAGACGGTGTGCTGCGTGTGTCGTTCGAAACGCGGCCTGAATTTGCTAATCCTGCCGGTGTAGTAAATGGCGGTATCGTTTCGGCCATGTTGGATGATGCAATGGGGCCACTAGTGGTGGCTCAGACTGGTGGATTAAAAGTGCCAGTGAGCACCGATTTGCATACGTCTTTCTTAAAGGGTGTTCCCATTGGCCCGCGTTGCTTGGTTGAAGCACGCATTGAACGATTGGGCCGGTCCGTAGCATTTACCAGTGCCGTGGCGTTCAGCGAGAATGGTGATGTTCTTGCCAAGGCTGTTCACACCGCCCAATTGATGGATGTGCCGCAGCGGCAATAGGATTGGGCGACCTTATTCCCCCTCAATGGTAGAGCCACGATGGGCAAACGCCAAACAAGTCGTTGAAGGGATTACGGGACAGTTTTTTATTGGTACTCGTGATTGATAGACGGAAGAAAATAGATCTGTCCCCTTACCCGGAACACAATGGAGTGACTCAAATGCAAAAAGAGAGGCCAGCCGTTCGTAAAGTTCGCTCAGATGATCTTCGATCCGTTGCAGCATCGCTTTCGCTTGCGTTTTACGATGACCCGCCAACTCGTTGGGTATTTCCCGATGACCGGCGCCGCAAGATTCTTATGGAGAAGGCGCTCTATTTTTATTTGCGGAAGTTGTGGTACAGGCATGGAGAATGTCTCACAACAGACGACTATTCTGGAGCGGCACTTTGGGTCCCGCCTGGTGGATGGGAGGTGGGGCCAGTGCAACAAATTCTGTTGCTTCCCGGCATGGCTATGCGGATGGGGTTTTCACTGGGTAGGCTCCTTCATGCCGTCGGAACGCTAGAAGCAAATCACCCGAAAGAGCATCACTTCTATTTGCCGTTTGCGGGCGTTGTCCCCGAACGGCAGGGGCAAGGCATTGGTTCCACGTTGCTTACACCCGTGCTCGAGCGCTGCGATCTAGAGCAGATCCCAGCTTATTTGGAGGCTTCATCACCACGTAATCGCCGACTTTACGAGCGCTACGGTTTTAATGTTACGGAGGAATTTTGTTTTGCGCACGACGGACCGCCGCTGTGGCGCATGTGGCGCGAGCCAAAAAATTCTCAGGCTTAGTGCAATTAGAGGAGTCGGAGTCTTTTTACTAGCTTTCGTTGCCGGATGCCTACCGCCTGACGCTTAGTTCACAGTAGGTGAATTACAGAGCTTGTTTCCTCTAACCAAGTGATTCTGGCGCACAATTTCTACGCGGCGCTGGAAAATTTCCGCAGAACGAGCCGTTAGTGCTCAGCCACCGGCTAACTAGGCCGGTCTCCTCACGCATTTCCCCCGATTTTGGCAAAGATGGTTCCCTCAGTAGGCCGGTTTCGATGCCATTCAACAGCGTGTATCATGTGGTCGGCGTCAATATCCGGATGAAGGTTTGCCCTTATCCCATTTACCTGCCGGGACGGTGGTGGGAATACAGCACATTAATAACATTAGAGCGCACAGGAATTATTGCCCTATGACCCAGCCGATTCTATTTATGAATGTAAAGACAACAACGCTTCGGGTGCTCGTGTTACTGGCGCTGGCGTTAGTCAGCGCTTGTAAGAGTTCTGATAGTAGCAGTCGGAGCAGCACTCCTGCTGCCCCTGCTGGCAGTTCAGACTCGCTCGGAAAGTATGATCTTTACAATCAATGCTGGGTGATGAAGGCTGGCAATGCCTATGTGGTGCGCGATGGCGACACTTTTGTGGCCAAGGGCGCCACTACTGACGGCGCGGAAAAGTTTTATATGCGGGCGGCTAATCTCGCCCGTTATGTGTTCTATACCCCCGATGAGAAGCTGATGACGGCCAGTGGTTCGGCGGTGTCTACCGTAGAGCTGTCAGCGGCTGTAGATGGTTCAGACTGGACTTTTACCGAAAGCGGCAAAGTGCTCAATGCGGCAACGCTGGGTGGCGCGCTGGCGTTAGGAGAGAATGGCTTGCTGGTATTGGGCGATACTCCGGCGCCTCTCACCTTTGAGGCAGCTACCGGCTGTGCCGCGTATCCGGAGATGCCCTTAGGTGTGATAGGGCAGAGCTACACAGGCGACGTTAATAAGCCGGTGCTGGGTTTTGCCGAGATTCACGCTCACATGGCTATGGGTAGTGAGATGTCTGATGGTAGCCGCAATGTGGGCCCATCGGCCGGCGGTGTGCAATGGGGGCAGGCGGTGCATCGCTTTGGCGTGCCGCATGCGCTGGGTAATTGCGAGAGCTTTCACGGGCCTGATGGCGCGACGGATCCCGAGGCCCTGATTCTCGATACTACGCCCGGCAGAACCCATGATACCGAGGGGTGGCCAAGCTTTATCGACTGGCCAGCCAATGATTCGCTATTGCATCAGCAGATGTACTGGCGCTGGGTCGAGCGCGCCTGGATGTCTGGTCTGCGCCTGATGACCGTGCTGGGTACCAATATTGAGGCCTTGTGTCAGGTGGCTCAGGATACCGGGCCCTCACGCGGTCAAAACCCGCTGGATCTGGATTGCGTGGACATGAGCGTTGGCATGAAACAGGTCGAGTACCTGAATGATATGCAGGATTACATAGACGCGCAGTTCGGTGGGCCCGGTAAGGGCTTTTTCCGTATCGTCGGTTCGCCGGCTGAGGCGCGCCAGGTAATTGCCCAGGGCAAGATGGCGGTGATACCCGGGCTGGAATTTACCAACATCTGGGGCTGCAATGTGAGATTCCTGCCCGATGGCAGCGAGATTTCGTCCTGCACCAAAGAAGATATTGATGCTGAGATTGATCGCGTGTGGGATGCCGGAGTACGTCAAGTTTACCCCTTCCATGACGTGGACAGTTCTCTGGGCGGCGCAGGCTTGTTTAGTAGCGTGCTGGAGCTCGTCAATTTTAACGGTACAGGGCGCTTCTTCGAGACCTATGCCTGTGACGATGGCGGGCAGGGCGACAAGTTTCTGTACG
>JBFJTG010000209.1:0-3501 GCA_041625575.1 Litorivivens sp. | reverse complement strand
GATGCGTTGAAAAAAGAAGGCGTCGAAGCGGAAATTGTTGGGCGCGTGAAACACATTTATAGCATCTGGCGGAAAATGCAGCGCAAAGGCATCGGTTTTTCCCAGGTGTACGACATACGCGCCGTTCGTATTCTCGTGCCCGATGTTAAGTCCTGCTACTCGGCCTTGGGCGTGGTTCACGGTCTGTGGCGT
The DNA here is from genome assembly GCA_041625575.1 of Litorivivens sp. Classification (GTDB taxonomy): domain Bacteria; phylum Pseudomonadota; class Gammaproteobacteria; order Pseudomonadales; family Spongiibacteraceae; genus Litorivivens. The sequence continues at coordinate 3,309 of JBFJTG010000209.1, read as the reverse complement.
AATATTCCCAATGAATTTGACGACTACGTTGCGAACCCGAAAGAAAATGGTTATCGCTCGCTGCACACGGCCGTAATTGGACCCATGGGCAAAGTGCTGGAAGTACAGATTCGCACGAGCAGCATGCATGAAGAAGCAGAGTTTGGAGTCTGTTCCCATTGGCGCTATAAGGGCGCGGATGCCTCGGGTAAAAACGCCAGCGGCTACGAGGAAAAAATAGCGTGGTTGCGTCAGGTGCTCGATTGGCACGAAGAGAGCGGTGACAATTACGACGTTGCGGACCAATTTCAGCACACGCAGGACAGGGTGTACCTGTTTACACCGGACGGTCACGTCGTAAACCTGCAGTACGGCGCGACACCTCTGGATTTTGCCTATCACATTCACACAGAGGTCGGGCATCGCTGTCGTGGTGCCAAAGTAAACGGGCGCATCGTGCCCCTGACTTATACCCTGCAAACCGGCGAACGCGTTGAAATTCTCACCGGAAAGGAGAACGCACCCCGACGGGATTGGCTGCAGAGCAACCTTGGCTACCTAAAGACCTCACGTGCGCGCAGCAAGGTTCAGTACTGGTTCCGCCAGCAGGCCAAGGAAGACAACATACTTGCGGGGCGCTATCTGCTTGAAAAGGAATTCAAGCGACTGGGTCTGACCAGCATTGATTACAAGACGATAGCCACCCGGGTAAATTGCGATAGCGTCGACGATATGTATGCCGCGGTCGGCTCCGGTGATCTAAGTTCCATACAGGTCATTAAGTCCGCCCATGCCATGCTGGGCAACGAGCAAGCCAAGCAGCCGCTGGTGCATACGGTCGCCCCCTCTGCTAGCGATACCAGCAGTGATATTACCATTAATGGGGTTGGCAATTTGCTCACGCAAATCGCGGGTTGCTGCAAGCCCTTACCGGGCGAGGCAATCTCGGGATATATCACTGTTGGTCGCGGCGTCAGCGTGCATCGGCAGGACTGTAAAAAGTTGCTCCATCTGCAGGCGGTGGAGCCTGAGCGTATTATTGAAGTGAGCTGGGCCGGTCGTAAAACTGAAACTTACCCGGTGGATATCGTCATCGAGGCCTATGATCGACAGGGGCTTCTGCGCGACATCACACATATGCTCAGCAATGAGCATGTTAATGTTATTTCTATGGCGACGGCGACTGATGCCGGGAGTCACATTGCTTCAATGCAATTGCGGATAGAAGTACCGGGATTGGCAGAGCTCGCCGGCTTGTTCGCCAAGCTCAATGCCTTGCCTAACGTGGCCAATGTCCGGCGTGTTAGCGAGGCCTGAATGTATACACTGGATGATTTACGTGAACTCATGCGCTGTCTGCGCCACCCGGAGCTAGGTTGCCCCTGGGATTTGAAACAATCTTACGAGACGATTGTGCCTCACACTCTGGAAGAGTGCTTTGAACTAGTTGACGCGATCGAGTCGGGCGATAAGGCACAGATATGCCAGGAGCTGGGCGACGTCCTCTTCCAGGTGATCTTTTACAGCCAGCTGGCCGAGGAAGCGCGCGATTTTAGCTATGCTGATGTCGTCGACGGCATTGTGCGCAAACTGTTGCGGCGCCACCCCCACGTGTTTCCCGACGGGGTATTGAAAAAGCCTGCCGGGCGAAGAGATGTCAGTGAAGCTGAAATTAAACGTCGTTGGGAGGAAATTAAGTCTGAAGAGCGCGCAGGCAAAGCTCAGCATGGCGTATTGGATGATATTCCCAAGGCTTTACCCTCTTTAAGTCGTGCGCAAAAACTGCAAAAACGAGCCGCGGGTGTTGGCTTCGATTGGTCTTCGGTCGAGGGTGTGTTGGAAAAACTCGATGAAGAGCGTGCCGAGCTCGCTACCGCGATGGCAAGTGGGGATCGGGATCAGCAGGCAGAGGAGCTGGGTGACATTCTGTTTACGGCGGTAAATCTGGCGCGACATCTTGATTTTGATGCCGAAACCTTACTTCGTTCAGCTAATCGCAAGTTTGAAAAGCGCTTCCAGCATATGGAGGACGCAGCGTCAGGGCGGATGGGCGAACAAAGCCCTACAGCACTGGATGTGCTGTGGGAACAAGCCAAACAGGCACACTAGGGCGGGCTTTTGCCGCTAGTGGTCCGCTGTCCTGTAGTTTGCCAAATGTTTTTTCAATAAGGCGCGATATCGAGGTGTCGGCCCCACATCTTCATATAGCGGATCGCCCAGTTCATCGCGCGAAACCACCGCATTGCCCCGGATGTAGGGCAGGGTGCGCTCTACTTCCGATAGGGCCGATGACAGCAGGTCAGTGATGAGTTCTTCAATACTGCGGCGAGGATAGAGTTCCGCCAAGGCTTTCAGCTTAGAAGCCTCTTCAAGAGGCAGGCGCACTTCGAATACATCTTTGGTCAATTCTGCTCTCGCAGTGTCTTCCCAAAGATCGAGCAGCTCTTTGATTTCCATAGAACCTTCCGAGTCAGACAAGCAAAACGCTCACTACTATCTTAGGAGCTAAGTCGTGATTTTCGCAAGGTAAAAAAGTCAAAAAAGTCACGAAAAATACCTCTCGCCTGCGATTTGGCTCGGCTGTCTCGGGTGCTGTGTGCTGATTTTAGGGTTGTACTGTCACAGGGAGCTGTGTATCTTGTCGCCTCTCTGCGAGCAGCCCCACTGCTGGCAGACCCGGTAACGTAGGACCTTGGGGAGCGAACCATGCGCGTTATTTTGTTGGGGCCGCCCGGAGCGGGCAAAGGTACTCAGGCTCAATTCATTTGTGAACACTTCTCCATCCCGCAGATATCCACGGGAGACATGTTGCGTTCCGCGGTAAATGCGGAGTCCGAACTGGGATTACAGGTAAAGGAGGTCATGACCTCCGGTGGACTGGTGTCTGATGACATTATTATAGCGCTTGTCAAAGAGCGTATTCAGGATGCTGACTGCAAGAACGGCTTTCTGTTTGATGGATTCCCGCGCACCATTCCCCAAGCGGAAGCGCTGATTGATGCCGGCGTGGATATCGACAATGTTGTCGAAATTGCCGTTGCGGATGAGGAAATAGTTTCCCGGATGAGCGGGCGCCGTGTTCACCCCTCGTCAGGCCGGGTTTATCATGTTCATAATAATCCGCCAAAGCAGCCGGGTATTGACGATGTCACCGGCGAGGCTTTGGTGCAGCGTGAGGACGATCAGGAAGATACTGTTCGGAAGCGTTTGGCGGTTTATCACCAGCAGACCAAGCCTCTGGTGGAGTTTTATCGACAGTTAAAGGGAGCGTCTGTGCCCAGTTATCGTCGTATTGAAGGCGTCGGTGATGTGGATGCTATCCGAAATCAG
>JBFJTG010000208.1:0-3518 GCA_041625575.1 Litorivivens sp. | reverse complement strand
CTCGGGATGGCAATAGTCGAACAGATTGCCTTAGGGGATGTAAGTGGACGCACAAATAAAAGACGATTGGCGTCGTTTCTGTGAAGAGCTCTACGAAGCGGGCGACATCCTGTTCCGGGATACCACGCCTCCAGATGATGTGACTCGTGCCACCGGACTGCGGCTTTTGTCTCGCAATATTGCGCTGGCATTGCAGTTCGAGCTGGAAAACTGTGACCCTAAACACCCCGAGTTGCTCCATTACTTTGATCCTTTGCGCAAGCAGGGTGGTGATAACACGGATGCGTTGTATGTGGGGGCGCCAATCAATGGCAGCGATACCTACCGCATAGCAGGGCATCGCGGCAGCGCCCGGTTTATGGCCATAACAGTATTGGAAGACGGCGACACGCCTTGGGGCGGCAAGGTTACAGCCAGCTTGTTTGGAAAAGATCTGATTGTAGACGAGGCGGGCAATTTCGAATTAACGCTAAGCCCGGATTCCCAACCGCTTTCACACACAAACAATTGGATTCAAACCACTCCCGATAGTTATCGCATCACCTTTAGGCAGTTTTTTGCAGATTGGCTGACTGAAAGCCCCATGCAGGCCAGCATTGAATGCCTGACGCACTCGGAGCCACCGGCACCACCATCGTCCGCAGACATCGGAAAACGCCTACAGAAGGCCGTGCACTGGCTGCGCTGGTCAACGTCCTACTGGGCTGAGCAGATCGATAAATGGCAGGCTCACCCCAACGCTTTTTATGCCTATGGCGAGTGGGACAAAAATACCATTGATGCAACGCCCGGTGGCCTACCCCTTATAGCGTATTGGCAAGTACAGCCGGATGAAGCCATGATAGTGCGTGTAAGGCCTCCACAAGCGGATTACTGGGCCGTGGAATTTGGCAACTACTGGTGGGAGAGCATGGATTACCGTTACCGCCTGTGCAGTACCAACTGTCATCACGCGGAACTGGCAGAGGATGGCGAATTGATTTTGGTGCTGTCCCACACGGATCCTTTGGTGCCGAACTGGCTGGACTGTTCGGGCTATCCGCAGGGATACATTACTGTGCGCTGGGTGGGGACGGATCATTACCCCAGACCGCAATGCCAAAAGGTTAAACTGTCAGATATGAAACAGTATTTACCGGACAATTTAAGACGAATCAACGCAGCTGAGCGACAGGCTCAACTTGCAGAACGGCGGCGGGGCGTTATTCAGCGTTTCGGAAGCTGACGAAGAAATAATGTAATTTACTGGAAGTTGCTGAACAGGAGTAGAACCATGGCAAAGACAGCAGAATACGGCTTTGGCCCCCATACTTTCCCGCGGGGCTGGTTTATTGTTGCCGAGAGCAGCGAGTTGGATCGGGGCCCCATGGCGGTTCGATTCTTTGGTGAGGATTACGCCTTGTATCGCGGTGAATCCGGCCGCCCGGTCATGCTCGATGCCTACTGCCCCCATATGCAAACGCATTTAACGGCCAGCGACAGCGCGGCCATTGTGCAGGAAGGGCGGCAGATCGAAGGCGATTCCATTCGCTGTCCCTATCACGGTTGGCGCTTTGGTCCCGACGGCCTGTGCGACGACATTCCCTATCACGATGGCGGGCCCTTTCCGCGCTCCGCCAAAATTGGCTGCCATCATGTTGAAGAAGTGATGGGCTGCGTCATGAAATGGCACGACCCCGAAGGCAAACCTCCGGCCTTTCCTGCGCCGAAGCTGGCAGAATGGGATGATCCTTCCTGGGTGCGCTGGGAGCTTGACCACTTGGGTGAGCTGGACATGCATCCGGTCGAAATTATCGACAACATGGCCGATGCGCAGCACCTTGGACCAACCCACGGCGCGCCCTGCGAATTCTTTGAGAACGAGTTTAAAGACCATGTGTATATTCAGCGCCAGGGCGGGGTCCATGCAGGATACGGCGCCTTGTTGATTTCAAGCACCTGGTACACAGGGCCCGGTATTTTGTTGTCAAAACAGAAGTTTGGCGACGTGTTGACCTACGAACTGATTGCCAATACACCTGTTGACGATGGCAAGGTCAAAGTCTGGCATGCGGCTCTGGCTCAGGGTAAAGGGCCAACGCCAGACGAAGAGGACAAGAAAGTTGCGCGTGAGATTCAGGCGGGCGCGCTCGCTGCTTTTTCTTCCGATTTCAGTATCTGGAAGCACAAGGGGGCCGCCACCCGTATATTGCAACAACCCAAAGATGGGCCCTTTGGCTTGGGGCGCCGCTGGCACAAACAGTTCTATGATCTTGCAGAAAACGCTGCGGACTTTCACAAGGAGCTCAACGGCGTGGTTAATATCAAGGATTTCCCTGCGCCGGACGAATCGATTAAGGATTTCGAGAACGGCTTATTCTCATAGGCCGCGCTTCAGGGTAAAAGGGCTGGCGTCGCGCTAGCGGCGTCAGTTACTGTTTTGACAAAGAGCCTGCAGTCAATACAACAAGAATAATCAGCCTGAGAGGGCACTCCATGCCTGGTACTGAGACCCCCTTGTGGACTCCGCCACCACATCCTGAGTGGTTGGCAGCGATGAATGCCGAGGGCAGCTACCTTAATCTGTCTGCTGTGGTGCCGCTCGATGAGCAATCGCTCATTGATCACGCCTGTCGCAGTACCGGCCTTTCGGATTTTGGTGATGATCTTTGGCGTGAACCCTTTTCGGTTTACGTCAAATCGCTAGAGAAAGAGGCGCAGCTCACCCTGATGGGCCGCTTGATGGCCCGCAACGATATTATTCTTTGGCTAAGTACTCGATTAAACGTTACCGAAACGCTTAAACAGCACCCGGAAATTTTGAACGAAAAAGTGACAGCGCCAATGGTGATTGTCGGCTTGCCGCGCTCGGGCACCTCAATTCTGTTCGAATTGCTCGCGCAAGATCCCGACGTGGGCGTGCCGCTGATGTGGGAAGCCTTACAGCCTTGTCCGCCACCGGAAGCGGCAAGTTATCGAAGCGATCCGCGTATTGAGCAGGCCGACAAACTCTTTACCCAGTGGAGCCGGGTGGCTCCCGAGTTTGCCAGTATGCATGAAATGCGTGGCGACATTCCGGCAGAATGCGGGCTGCTAATGGCAAGTACTTTTATCAGTGATCACAACGCTTCCCTGCATCATACCCACAGCTACAGCGCGTGGCTTGCGCAGGCTGACTATTTGCCGGTGTACGAATACCACAAAACCCTCCTTAAAATTTTACAATGGAAAAATCCGCGTAAGCGCTGGTTGCTGAAAGCGCCGGAACATCAGGTGCATCTTGATACTTTGTTGCAGGTCTATCCGGATGCTCGCATCGTGCAAACTCACCGCGATCCGATCAAATGCATGGCTTCAACGACAAGCTTGATGGGAACCCTTTACTACATGCGCAGCGATCAACCCTTCAATGCCGAAATGATCGAAAACATTATCATGGGAGAGGCCACGGCCCGGCGCCTTGAGCATGTGATCAATCAGCGCGAAGCCGGCATCGTGCCCAAAGCCAATATCGCCGATTCGCGCTATCAGGACTTGAT
>JBFJTG010000207.1:0-3657 GCA_041625575.1 Litorivivens sp. | reverse complement strand
TAGACCGTAGCAATTTTTGGCTTTAAGTACTCAGCGTATTTGGCAGCCGCTATTTCGCCGCCCCAGTAGGCACCGTATTTTTCGGCATCTACCGTTTCCCACCAATGAGGATTATCGGCAACAAATTCACCCAAGTTCAACTTCGGCTGCAGCTTTTCAGGGTAGGCTTCAACCCAGCGTTCGAGCAGCTTCTGCCGCTCGGTTAATTGCCGATCTTTTTTCTTTCCTCGATCAAGCAAATAACCCGCTTCCTTAAGGCCGTTAACCACCCAACCTACCGTTCCTAACGCCACATCCGTTTTTGCTGCAATTTCCCGGTACGGGGCTGCAACTAATTCAGGCTCACATAGAAACCCGAAAACGACTTTCAGGCCTGTGGCATCAAACGCGCGATTACCGCCCTCTTTTAATTGTTTCTGAGCCTGGTTTGGCTTCTTGTTAATGACCCGGATATAGAGTGGCGGCTTGTTGATATAGACATTGTCGACAGTATCCATAAAGTGAATGCCCAACTCCCGCAGCCTTTCAGCCATGACGGGGTTTATATAATCTGCCACTAACATGCCTTCCATCGGCATCGCTTTGATTTGGTTCGCTATCGCGCCAATGTTGACGTGCTGGGCCCAGTTCTTGACCTCGACGCCTAATTGACCAGCATGGTAAGGCAGATCGATAATTGCATCGATTACGTGCCGATTATCGCCAAACTCTTCCCCGACGATGTCGATGGTCAAGTTGGTCTCCACCTTAAAGGCCTTTACCGCTTCTTGAAGTAACTCGATGTCTTGTTTCGCTCTCATGAGCCCACTCCCTCCGGAGAGTGTGGTAATTGCGCCAATATGTACATAAAAATAGCACGTACATTATTAATGAACAGCTATTTATTGTGAACAAATGGTTGGCGAGTCACCAAAGCTAAGTGACGCACCTGCTGAGAGGATGAAAACAGGTATAAAATCCAGCCTTCTTTGTACACATGCGCCACAACATGTACAAAAAAGCCGCTTTTCTATACATATCGGCTTGTCATGTTGATGCCATCGACCTATGCTTACTATGTGTCGAGATAATCGGGATCTATAAACATGACGTGGCAGCCCAATCAAGCATTCAACGCACTTCCGCCCTTGCCGCCGCCCAGCGATAAGGTGGAAAGCATTGCCATTCTCAGGGCCTGCATTCCGGCTCGAGCAGCACTGGCGGAGCTTAAACAAGCCGCAGAATTACTACCCAATCAAGGTCTGCTGATCAACCTACTCCCTCTCTTAGAAGCCAAAGGCTCATCCGAGATTGAGAATATCGTCACCACCACCGACAAGTTGTTTCAGTACGCCAATGAAAGCGCCAGCGCAGACCCCGCGACTCGCGAAGCCCTGCGCTACCGCACCGCTTTGGCCACGGGCTTTGCTAAACTGAGTGAGCGCCCACTTAGCGCCAACACCGCCATTGAAATCTGCAGCACCATTAAGTCAATTGATATGCAGGTCAGAAAAGTGCCGGGGACCAAACTAATGAATCCCGCTCGCGGCGAGGTAATCTATACGCCACCCGAGGGAGAAGATCAGCTCAATGCCTTATTAAGCAACTGGGAGCAGTTCCTGCATGCGGACGACAATCTCGACCCGCTAATCAAAATGGCCATCGCCCACTACCAGTTTGAAGCCATTCACCCTTTTAGCGACGGCAACGGCCGCACTGGCCGCGTTCTCAACATTCTTTATTTGATTGAGCGGGGCCTGCTCAACTTACCCATTCTTTATCTCAGCCGCTATATTGTGCAGAACAAAGCCGACTACTACCAACTACTCCTTGGCGTAACTCGTGAACAAAACTGGCAAGAATGGATTCTGTATATTTTGGCCGCCGTCGCCGAGACCGCACAGTGGACCACGGCCAAAATCACAGCCACTCGTCAACTTATGGAACTTACCGCGCGCTATACGCAGAGCCAACTACCCAAAATATACAGTCATGAATTAATTCAGGTGATTTTTCAGCAGCCCTATTGCCGCATTAATAACTTAGTGGACGCCAAAATTGCCAAGCGCCAAACGGCCTCCGTCTACTTAAAACAGCTTTGCGACATCGGTGTTTTGGAAGAACGCCAAATCGGCAAAGAAAAATTGTTTATACACCCAAGGTTGGTTCATTTGCTAAGCCAAGACAGCAATACCATAGAGGGATTCCCCACAGCTTAACCAAACGGTATCGTTCAAAGCACTCGCAGGTTTAAATGCAAATTCAGGGGTAGCCTTTAGCGCGAATCAACCATCCAAAACACATTGGCATGCCTCAGCCGTCTCAGCCCCCAAACCGATAAACCATATCAGCACCATAAGATCGCAGCGGCGCAAAGTTATCGATGGTAAAACCGAGAATGCCAAAGTCGATACCGAAGTCGCGGTATTCTTTTCCTGTCAGATTACGGCCCCACAATGAAAATTCCAGGCTACCACCGCCTGCGCGAATATCCGCAAGAGTCGCCCTCGCATTAACAATGGTGTGCTCCTCGGAAGTATCATAAAGCGACAACTGGGGATGGAACGCCACCTCACCTGTATAGCTCACATCAGTGCGCAGATTGAGTTGGCCGAAGGACCAAGGAGTGAACTGATACTCAACGGCAAGCGAGCCGGTATGGCGCGGTGCAAATAAACGGGTGTCGGCTTCGCCACTGATATCCATATTGCCTGGGGCTGATGGGTAGCCGGTCACAGGGTCGAGTGGTCCTGTTACAAATTCCTTATATTCAACATCCAGAAAGCCGTAGTTTGCCAGCAAGCGCCAACCCGGCGCGGGAATAAACACCGAGTCAATTTCCAGGCCTGTTGTTTGCGATTCGCCCGCATTCACAATCTGTGAAGACGCGCCGCCGGAACCGGCTTCAAATTCCGCAATTTGGCGGTCCTGATAGACGAAGCGAAATACGGCAACGTTGAGTCGCAACCTTCGATCCAGCAGCTCACTCTTAACACCCACTTCGTATGAGGTAAGCGTTTCCGGATCAAAGGGCGTACGAAATGCACTGTCGGTACTGGCGCGAATATTAAAACCACCCGAGCGATAACCCGTGGCGATTTTTGCGTAACTGTTTACTTCTTCCGACCATTGGTAGGTCAAGGTAATGCCCGGACTGAAATTGGACCACTCATCAGCAACAGGTATGACATAGGCATCTTCGCCAAAGGTGTTCTGCAGATCGACCGCGCGTTCGTCAACTGAATAGCGGGCACCGATGGAGACCGCCAGATCACTGGTGAAATGCCAGGTGTAATCGCCGTAGAGTGCGTAGGCCTCGTTTTCAATTTCGTATTCAAAGGGGACCACTAACAAAGCCGCGCTCGCTGCCGTCTGCGAGGCAGGCAGGCTGTTTAGCGCAGTGATTATTGGCGGAAGGCCGAAGGAGTCAGCCGCGAGAGAAGCGACCACTGATGTTGGCAGTACCAGCGTTTGTTCAGTGCTGTCTTCAAAGCCCTTTTCATGAAAGAAGTACACGCCGGACGTGTGTTGCAGGCGCTCATCAAAGGCCGTGCCAATGAATTGAAATTCCTGGGTGGCCTGCTGCTGCTCCCGAAAGCGCGGCGAACGAAACAGCGGAACCATTTCACCGGCTGGCACAGCACGCACCGGCTCACCGGTTGTTAAGCCTCGCACATC
>JBFJTG010000206.1:0-3690 GCA_041625575.1 Litorivivens sp. | reverse complement strand
GTCGCGCAAACTGTTGAATTGCACCGCAAGCATCAGGTACACCAGCACCAGGGCAATACCAAGCACGCCCATCATGGTGTTGCCTTCCTTGCGTATTTGTCGCGACTCACCGGCGTAGTCAATCGAGTAACGCGGCGGCAAGACTACTTCGGCCGCTTTTTCCAGAGCAGCCAGGCCCTGCTCTTTCGTGGTACCGGGCAAAACACCGCCGTAAAGACGAAACGAGCGCTTCTGGTCAAATTTACCCAGCACCCGTGGTGCTACCTCGTAATCCAAGTTTGCGATCGAAGACAGCCGAACCAAATCACCCCCTGGGGTTTGCAGCATTAAATCGAGAATTGTTTCAGCATCGTGGCGATCAGTATTTTGCACCATGGGAATAACCCGATAGGCGCGGCCTTTTGCATCAAAGCGGTTGGCGTAGTTACCGGACAACATCGTTGCGATCTGGTCGTTCACCGACTGCATGGTCATGCCCAGATCCGCTACACGATCTCGATCGATATTCAGGCGCACTTCCGGCAAGTCTATTTTTAGATCGGTTTCCGCAAACATGAATTTGCCGCTGGCAAAAGCGCTCTGCACCATTTTATTCGCGTACTGCTTCATGTCGGCGTAACTGTCAGGCGATTGCACCACCATCTCAACGTCGAACTGGCCCGCCGTCGGTAGCGATGCCGGCAGGATGGGAAAGGCCGTAACGCCGGTGATCTGCGATAGCGCGCCATAAGCCTGCGGTAAAATATCCTGCACGCTGAAATCGCGCTGATTCGTATCAACAAAGCTCATACCGCCAAAGCCGCCACCGGCCAAGACGATTTGCCACATTAGCGTGGTTCCGGGTAGCTCCAGCAGCGTGTCCACCACGTCATACATTTGTCGGTTGGTATAATCCAGCGATGCCTCGGGCGGAGCCTCGACCACCACACTCAGGGACGCTTCATCTTCTATCGGCGCCAGTTCCTTTTGGGAAAACATTAAAAAGGGTACGGCCAACAAACTGAACACCAGACCCATGACCAATATCTGCTTCTGCCACTGGAAAATACCTTCCAGCGCTTTTGCATAGCGCTCATGCAAGCGATCAAAGCGATCGTTCACCCACTGGGTGATGCGGCCTTCATGCCCACCCTCGGGTGTGACCCGAGCGCTCATGATCGGCGCTAGGGTAACGGCAACAATGCCTGAAATAATGACGGCGATTGCCAGGGTGAAGGCAAACTCCTTGAACAGTACGCCACTTAGCCCCGACAAAAACCCGATGGGCGCATACACTGCCGCCAGCGTGAGGGTCATGGTGACAATCGGTGCGAACAATTCCCGACTGCTAACCAGAGCCGCCTGCCTGCGCGACAAGCCTGCGCGCATGTGACGCGCAACGTTTTCCACCACAACAATGGAATCGTCCACTACCAGCCCTACGGACAGGACAATAGCCAAGGTGGTAAGCAGGTTGAGCGAAAAGCCCATCAGCGACATGCAGGCCAAAGCACCCAGAATTGAAATGGGGATGGTCAGCAAGGGCACCAGCGCCGTGCGGAAGGACCCCATGAGCGCAAGCACCACCAATCCGACCAGCAATATGGTTTCTGCGAGGGTGATAAATATTTCACGCAGCGCATCGCGCATATACACGGTGCCATCGTAACCATCAGCAATTTGTATGCCTGCGGGCAAATTACTGTTGATCTCTTCGAGCACCGGATACAGCGCGTCACCAATGGCAATTTCGTTTGCACCCGGCAACGGCCATACCGAAATAAATACATTCGAGCGCTGGTTATAGCGCGCGTTTACAGTGCCTTCTTCTTCACCTAATTCAATACGCGCCAGATCGCCCAGGCGCAACATGGCACCGCCTTCTTTACGCAGCACCAGTTTTCTAAAATCCTCGGGCGTTTGCAGGGTTGTGTTAGCGAGCAAATTGATTCGCTGCCAGTCGTTCTCGGTGTGGCCCACCGTCGCAATAACGTTGTTATTGCGCAGCGCGGCCAAGACCTCAGACGAACTCATGCCAAAAGATGACAGACGCTTGGGATCGAGCCAGATGCGCATGGCCGGATCGCGTCCGCCTTCCAGACCAACGCGCTGTACGCCTTCAATCGATGCTATTAAGGGATTAACTTCGCGCTTTAAATAGTCGGTTACTTCCGCCCGGGTCAAGTTGTCGGCAATCACGTCCAAATAAAATAAAGCGTTGGGCCTATCGGCGCGCTCCACCTCCACTGAGGGGTCTTCAGCCCCCTGGGGCAACTCAAATCGAATTTGACTGAGGCGCGTCGAAAGCTCAGCCAGCGCCTCTGTAGTACTGTGATTTAACTGCAACCACACCCTGACCCTGCTCACACCGGCCGTCGTTGTGGAATCCACGTAATCCACGCCGGGAATCGTTGATGCGACGCGTTCAATCGGCTCCGTTACAAAGCCCTGCACAACATTGGCCGACGCGCCCACATAGACCGTGGTAATTACCAGCGCAGCGCTTTCGATGCGCGGAAATTGTAATACCGGAATACTCTGCGTGGCGCGAAGCCCGGCAAATACCAAGACCACGCAAACGACCAAGGCCAATATAGGCCGTGTAACAAAAGCATCCATTACCGAGGGCTTTTCACCTGGCGTCATGACTGCGGCTCCTCAGCACCCGATTTCTCGCCAACACCGATTTGCCGCGCCAGGACTTTTGCATCGTCCCGCAATTTGAAGGCGCCCTTCGCCGCGATGCGATCCCCCGGATTCAGACCCGACAATATTGCGACTTCATTTTTGCGTCGATTGCCCACATCAACCTGACGCCGCTGCGCTCGCACATCGCCGGTTTCAGGATCTTCAATTAACAGATACACGAAGTTGCCCAGCTGATCGACACGCAGGGCAGTGTCGGGAATCAGGGATGCAGCAACAGCCTCGCCAGCAGGTACCTGCACATGCACCACGGAGTTCGGCAACAACTGATGCCCTTCGGCAGCAAACTGGGCGCGGTAACGCAAATTTCGCGAGCTGTTCGAAAGCTCTCCTTCGCGCGCAATAACTTCTGCAACCAGATTTCCCGACGAAGCGAGCAAGGTAATCGTGTCACCCACCTTGAGTAAGGCGGCGGCTTGCGGTAATTCAAAATCTACCCACAAATAAGGCGTTAATCCCACCAAGGTGGTTATGGACGACTGCGCAGGAAGGAGTTGACCCGGTTCCAGACGGTGAATGCCGGCACGGGCAGCAAAAGGCGCAGTGATGCTTTTTTTGTCGATCTGCACTTTAACCTGCGACAATTCCGCCGCTACAGTATCAAACTCGGCTTTTGATTCCTCCAAAGTTTGCTCGCTGATACGCTGCTGCCGAAACAACTTCTGGTTGCGCTCGTAGGTTCGCGCAGCCAGTTGCTGCCTCGCCTCAAGGGCGCGCAAGCGCGCATTGTCTTCGCGCACATCCAGTTGCAACAAGAGCTGCCCCTTCTCTACCTGTGCACCGGATTCAAAACCCACAGTAGCAATAATACCACCGAGTTCATTGCGCAAATCCAGTCGCTGGGGAGCGATAACTTCGGCAAAGACTTTTTGCATAGGCTGGTAGCTCGCACTTTCCACCACGTGCACTTCCACCGCCGCCGCAGGCTCCGGGAAGGATTGCCCGAAGGCGATTGCCGCCATAATTTCCTGAACTTTAAAGACCGTAAGGCCTCCAACCACCAGC
>JBFJTG010000205.1:0-3709 GCA_041625575.1 Litorivivens sp. | reverse complement strand
TTCACCCACTTCTCCGCACTCATCGTAAACGCGCTTGAGAAAGGCCAGTGGTGTCGAGATAAACTCTTCAAAGTGACCGCCCTGCTCGGCGGCGCCACTCACCATAGGTATCGCACTTGAATTCACTTGCTGGGTTGTAGCCATGATTCTTCCTGAGTAAATCGTTCCTGCGTAAATTCCAATCTGCCCGGGGCAGACATCTCTATCGCTGCATGCACTTAGGCTTTGGTCGTAGCCTTTCCGTTCTTGCTCGCCATCTCTTGTTCGTGCTGGGCGATAGCCGTATTGATGCCACTTACGTATTCTTCCATAAAACGATCGGCATTTTTTGCCGCCCAGTCCAGCGAGGGGCCGCGATTGTCGTTGCTGTGTTGAAAATGTGGCATGACCTCGCGCGCAAACAATTCGTAGGACTTTTTGGTTGCCGTAAAATCGGCAGCATTGTGGGCCAGTGCCAGGAAGGTCTCAAAACCGCCAGATTGTTCCTGCAACTTCTTAATGTGCGCAACCATGGTCTCGGGCGTGCCAACCACGCCAACACCGAAGGCGCCAAGCCCGCCGGTAGTCCAGATTTCCAAAGCCTCTTTGAAAGATTTGGCTTCAGGGAAGGCAGAGCCACCAAACTTTTTGAAGTAACGCATCATATCCATCAGGCCGTACTCAAGGTCTTTGTAAGCCTGCTCTTCAGTTTCGGCTATATGGAAGGGAGTAACAATGCGCCAGTTGCTGCGCGATACGGTTTTTCCGTGTTCGCCGGCCTTGTCTTCGCAAATATCCCAGTGGTTGGCTAACTGTTTGAACCCTTCGGGGCTGGAAGCCGCGACGGAAATCATTCCCAGGCCGTGCTCACCGGCTGTACGCGCACCTGTTGGGCTAATAGCTGAGGCTACCGCCATATCAATTGTCGGGCTCTGGTAAGGCAGTATCTGGCAACGCGCTTCATTCAGGGTGAACCAGTCGGTTTTCATCGTCACGGTTTCGCCGTACAGCAGCTTGACCAGGGCGGTAAGTGATTCATTCATCCGGCGGCGCAGATCTTTCGGGTTGATGCCCATCATATAGGCATCGGCCACCAGCTGACCCGGGCCAACGCCGAAGGTCAGGCGCCCGCGCACCTGGTGATCCAGCTGGCAAATACGGTCGGCCAGAACCAGTGGGTGGTGGTATGAGAGGGAACTGACGCCGGTGGCGAGGCGAATATGCCTGGTGCGTTCGGCTACCGTGGCGATAAACACCTCTGGCGAGGCAATGCATTCATAGGCCCCGGAGTGATGTTCGCCTATCCACGCTTCGTCGTAAGAGAGCTTGTCCAGCCACTCAATCAGCTCCATGTCGCGGTCGATAGCAAGCGTGGGGTTGATCTTGTCGGAGTGGAAAGGTGCAAAAAAAGCGCCGAATTTCATGCGTTTAGGTATATAGCTCATGTTCAGATCCTCAATTCGATGTCGCGGCCTCGGCAGCAGATGGTCTTACTATAAAGCCAAAAACATTTGCAGTGCAATGTTTTCATCTTACAAATTTATTCTCTTTAAAGGACTTGACGCTATTTGAGGCTAGGGCTAATCTTAAAAAACATTTCGCCAGAAATGTAATCTGGACGGGGCCCCTCGCACCAAGCTATAAGCAAAAAAACGGTTGTGGGCGGGAAAGCAAATCCGGCGCGTGTGCGGCAACCGGCAGAGATCGGTGTTTGCATAGTGGCTGTCGGTCATTGACGGCGGATCAGTCGATATGAATTATAAAAATAAGTCGCTCGGTGTGGCGGCATGTTTGTTGCTGGCATCATTTCATTCCAATGCCCAAGAAGGCACGGCAAGCAAAGCGGAGCTAGCTCGCGAGGTAACCAAGGTCTCGTTAGAGGAAGTCTATGTGACCGCCAGGCGACGTGAAGAGAGCCTGCAGGAAACACCTGTTGCGGTAAGCGCCATGGGCGCCGAAGCGCTGGCAGAGGCTGGCGTGTCCACTATCACGGATTTGCAGTCACTGGTTCCGGGTTTACAGTTTGGTGAAAGCGGCTCTAAAACACCGGCTATTTTTATTCGCGGTATCGGCCAGCGTGAAGGCTCCGCGGTGCTCGACCCCGGTGTTGGCGTTTATCTGAACGGAATATTCCTGTCGCGGCAGGATACCCAGCTGCTGGATACCGTCGATACCCAATCCATTCAGGTTCTGCGCGGGCCGCAAGGTACCTTGTTCGGAAAAAATAATACCGGCGGCGCGATGCTGGTCACTACCCGCGCGCCCAACTTGTTTGAAGGTGAGTTTGGCGTCAGCGTCAAGGGCGGAAATTACGGCCGTCAGGATGTGAAGCTCTACGGTAACCTGCCCTTGATCGAAGACAAGATGGCCACCCGCTTCGGTATTAGTGCGAAGCGCTTTGATGGCGATATAGTGAACTTCGACGGCGAAACTTTCGGTGACGAAGATCGGCTGGCCTTTTCGATGCGAACCCAATGGCAAGCTTCGGAGAAGTTCGGTATGGATGTGTTCGCCTACTGGAGCCGCCAGGACGAACGCAGTACCTCGCTAAGTTGTATTCTACAAAACCCCGAAGCCAATATTGTGCAATTGCACTATCCCGGGCAGCCGGCCTTCAGTGACGCGTGTGCGGTCAGTGAAGCGGCAGTAAAAGATCACAAAGTATCCATGAATTCCGACGACAGCGTTGTTGCGATGACCAGTACCATGCTGGCACTCACCATGAATTGGGATTTTTTTGACTACGAGATAAAAAGTATTACGGCCTGGAGCCATCAGGATGAGATAGAGCGTAATGACGATCAGGACGGCACGAGCATTCACGTTATTAATAACGGCACCCGTGCGCTAAACGATGTGCTGGCGGGGGACGGCAAACAAACCCGTGACGAAAGCCGGGATCAGTTCAGCCAGGAATTGCAGATTGTCGGCTCGGCTTTTGAAGATCGCGTTAGCTATACCTTTGGAGCTTTCGCTTCCCTTGAGCGTATAGAGGACAATCCTTTCGCCCAGGTGATTGGTCCAAAAGGGCTCGCGGGCATCGATCCGTCGACTATTTCAGATGCCTTGATTCCCGGCTTGCCCTCGGCGGGAGCCGCATCGGTATTCCCGCTGACGACATTGTTTGGCGGATTCAGTACGCTTGAAAATACGAGTTGGGCTCTTTTTTCCCAGTTCACCTGGAGCGTCACCGACACGCTGCAATTGACTCTGGGCGGCCGTTATACCCACGAAGAGCGCGAGCGAAAACTCACGCTGGTCGATATTAACGAGCAAATATACGGCCCCAGAATTGGCGCCACCTATATTGATCAGGCGGGGTTCTATACGCCAATTTCCCGCGCCCAGTTTGATTCACTCGGGCAGAACCTGCCTGACCTGCCGGTCGACGTTCGCGAAGATGCCGATGTGCGCAGCGAAGAGTGGAATAACTTTACACCTGCGGTGACGGTGTCGGTGCAGGCCAGTGAGGAATGGCTGGAAACCATGAACCTGGACAGCGCACTGTGGTACGCCACCTACAGTGAAGGTTTCAAAGCCGGGGGCTTTGAGCCTCGTGGGCCGGAGCTCGTTGCCTTTAACCCGGAAGAAGTAGTGAACTACGAGCTGGGTGTGAAAATGGATAGTTTGGATTCGACCCTGCGTTTTAACGCGGCGGTTTACTCCATGGATTACACCGATATCCACGTGCGTGTCGCCGAGCAAGGCGAGCGTATCAGCGATATCTTCC
>JBFJTG010000204.1:0-3785 GCA_041625575.1 Litorivivens sp. | reverse complement strand
CTCATCAAAGGCCGTGCCAATGAATTGAAATTCCTGGGTGGCCTGCTGCTGCTCCCGAAAGCGCGGCGAACGAAACAGCGGAACCATTTCACCGGCTGGCACAGCACGCACCGGCTCACCGGTTGTTAAGCCTCGCACATCGATAACATCGCCTGTGCTTTCTACCGGAAAAGAGCTGAATTCCGGAATTCCGCCGTCTTCCCAATCACGGTAGCTGGAGATTGATCGCAACTGCAGGCCATTGTTCAGCTCCCAATCCAGTGTCAGGGTATGTGCATCGATGCGCGAGGTGTTCTCCCGCGAGCGACTGTTTTCAATGGGTAGACTATCAAGCCGTTTGGCACTGGCGGCGGCAGCGGCTTGTTCATAAAAAGGACCGCCGTAAAACTGGCCGTTCGGGTCTGCGTATATTGGCCTTACATGAGTTATCTGGCTGATCTGCCCGTTACCCGCGCGGTCGGTCAGAGTATAAGTGTAGTCAGCGCTAAACGTTTCGCTGGCTTCCCAGCGGAGCGCGCCGCGCCAGGCAGTGCCCATCTGCCCGCCTAATTCGCCACCATAGACGCTGTCTACCCAGCCGCCCTGCCGCCTGTCAAAGAAAGCGAGCGAGGCTGACCAATCACCCCAGGCCGGTAAGTCGACAGCGACCTTGGCGCGATGGTTGTCGTTATTACCCGCACCCAGTTCGACGGTGTAGCCAAATTCGCCGGTCGGACGTGTAGTAATAATGTTCACCGCACCGCCAATGGTATTGCGCCCAAACAATGTGCCCTGCGGGCCACGCAATACTTCTATGCGCTTCATATTAACCACGTCAAAGGCCATGCCCGCATTACGCGCAATATAAATTCCGTCGATATACAAACCAACTGCCGGATCAATAGCCAGGGATGGCTCAGCTGCCGCAACCCCGCGCAATGAAAAGGCGTAGTCGTCATTGGTGCCGGGGGCATTGCGAATGGTCAGGTTGGGGGTTAACTGGGCAATATCCTTGGGCTCGCTTGCGCCAATTTGTTGTAAATCCGATTCCGAAAAGGCGGTAATCGAGACGGGCGCTTTTTGCAAGGATTCGTCTACCCTCCTCGCGCTCACGATTACCTCTTCAATCACATCGCTACGCTTTGGGGCCACGCCATTATCTTGTTGTTGCGCCGCTACGACGCTGCTCATCACATACAGTAATGCGCCGAATTGAACATAGCGGCCCACCGCCTTTCTATTGCTGAATACCGAGTTGTTGAGCATAGTGATCTTCCCCCAGTTCTTCGCTCCAAAGCCGGTGCCAAAACTGTACTACCGGTTCGTTGCGCCCAATAATTACTGTAGGCAATCCCGCGTTTAAGCCGCGCTGGCAAGCTTCCGCCGCAGGTAAATCCTCTTCTGTAAAAAGCTGCCCGCCAAATTCAAAGGCTTCCCGGCAAGCATCAAGATTTCCGGGGCTGCGCGAGACGCCGGAGTAATACACCACCGACTCCCCGGGCTTGCTACCGGGTTCCACACGAATCATCTCTGCATCGTCTGTGTTCACCACAATGACGGTGCCGGGAAAGATTGTGTGGTTCATGGCGCCGGGGAATCGCGGCGGCCACTGCGCCGAATCTATCTGCGCCAACTTTTCGATTCCGCGCAAGGCAAAGGCCCAACGACTGTGCCGCCCAAAGGTGTCGACCACGGCGTTGTCGTACATCAGCGGCGCCAGTGAATTTCTGTGCACCGAGGCAAAGTGGTAGGCCTCATGACTCAGACCGGCCACCAACTTCCAATTTGCCTTCGCCTCGTATCGGTATTGGCCAACCGGCACGGTTTGCTCGAAGTTAAATCCTGCGAGCGCCGGTTCTATTTCCGTTAAGGCATTATCAACGCGCTGCTGGGACAAACTCGGCCGCGGGGCGACTACAATTAAGCCACCACGCTCGGCAACCGCTAGCGGAGTGAGACCGACGCTGGCTTGTACACCATCAAAGGATTCCCCGGAGCGACGCCCTGCCAGACATCCATCAAGGCCATAGCTCCAGCCGTGAAACTTGCAGGTTAGCCGGCGCGCTTCGCCGCAACCTGAGGCAACCGGCGCGCCGCGATGAGCGCAGGCGTTAATAAAGGCGCGTAGCTTGCCGTCTTCGGCGCGCGTGACCAGAACCGGAACCTCCATCACCGTTGCAGTGAGGTAGCTCCCCGGCTGCGCAAGTTCACCTGCAAAAGCAATGACTTGGGGTGTATCCAGAAACAGTTGCTGACACTCTTTTTCAAAGCGCTCCGGCGACAGAAATTCATCCGCAGAGATTTCCATCGACCGGGGTGCAAGATCAGTTGTCCCGTCAGCCAGATGCTTTAACATGCGTTCAATGATCTGGCGGTTTTCAGCTGGTGTCATGCTTACTCCTGTTGTACTGGCGCGTCGCACCGAGGCGAGCTATTAGGAGTAGAATAGAAGGCTTGCTGAGCTAGCGGTACTCCGGTTTCCGCATTGTCGGCCAGAGCTAAGGCATTAATTTAAAAAGAATAAATAATTGTCACTGCGAGAGGCTCTAGTTTTATGGGCGCACTTTCTGCAACACCACCCGAACCGCGACGGCAGCCGCGGCAATCCCGCTCCAAGATGCTGGTGCAAGCCGTGCGCGAAGCCGGCCGCGCCATCCTGGAAGAAGAAGGCGCCTCAGCGCTAACCACCAACCGTATTGCCGAGCGCGCCGGCGTGGGAATCGCCTCGGTCTATCGCTACTACCCGAACAAGCAGGCCATTCTCGCTGATGTATTTGACGAGAAGCTGCGCACTATCGACGACTTCTATCGCCAGAAAATCCGCGAACGCGAACTGGGCTCATTACCGCTAAGAGACGAAATACGCCACCTCATAGAAACGCCTGTTCAGCTGTCGCTGCAATTGATTCATTTGCATCGTGAGTTTTATCAGCATCATTACAGCAACTTCGAAATCAGCTACCGGAGCGCCCCCGATGGCGAGCAGAACTGGGTAGAGTGGGGAGAGGAATGGTGGCAAGAGGTATTAACGCAGCGCCGCGATGAGCTGAGAGTGCCCGACCCGAAGCTCGGCGCACGCATCATGCTCATGGCGGTGCGTGGCGCTATTGATGCTGCGGTTGAACGAGAACCTGACTTGCTCGAACAGCCCGAGTTTGTGGAGGGCTTGGTCGATTTAGCTTGTCGATATTTGTTGTAGTTTTGCGCATTTAAAACATTCGCGTGAGGCACGACAACTTAGCCCAACGGTAACCAAGCGCTAGCAACAAAGTCGCCAGCAGCAAGCAACCACAAACAACGCGATACAACTCTAACTAGAAAGTCTGAAAAAACTCCACTCCATACATACGCGGTTCGCCCCAGCCCTGGGTAAAAGTTGCAGACGAGTCAGCTACCGAAGCTACGCCAATTAGGTAGCGTTCGTCGGTGGCATTTTTTACCCACAATGCCATACCGAAGTCATCGGCCTCGTTTTGCCAGGAAAGACGCGCGTCAACGAGCACGTACGCTGGTTGTCCGGCGAGCTCTATATCCTCTTCGTACTTTTGGTTTGAACCCGGATCAAAGCCGTAAAAAATATCGCTTTTGTAACTGAAGTCCAAACGGGGCGTAAGCGTTCCATTCGCAAGGGGCATGCTGTACTGCACGCCCAATGATGCAGATTGCTCCGGTGATACCGGGAAGGTTTCATCGGTTCGGTCCAGCAATATTTCATTACCTAATACAGCCTGATTCAGATCGGGCTCCGTAAAATCGACAAACCTGTACGTGTTAGTACTCAAGGAAGCATTGATTACCCAGCCCGG
>JBFJTG010000203.1:0-3845 GCA_041625575.1 Litorivivens sp. | reverse complement strand
AATACGTTGATCAACATTCTGACCAGAACCTGTTGCGGTTTAATGACAGACTGCTGATGTGCTTATTATTTTAACTTCAGCGCGTATATTCGCATCGCTGGAAAGGTATGTCGACCGGGACGGTCGGGATCGTGTCATTCTGGAATGAGGGCGGAGTGTTTGCTTCTTATACGGCAGTGCCTCCAGCCCAGCACGCATAGCCTTCCTTTTCGCGAGCCTTCCGCTCAATGAATGAAAGTGGTTTTGGGCTTGCTGGGTGTGATCCAGTCACTATTGGCCTGCTCAATAAGGAAGGACTCCGGCCCTTTTTTGGGTTTATTTTTAATCCCTCCGCCCCCTTTAACCTGGTTGAGAGAGTACCCTAAGTAACTTGATGGGAGAGTAACGTTGAAAAAGCTGGAGAACGAAAAAGAACTGGTTCGCAAGGCCATCGATATCGGTAGCCGTTACGCAGAAAAGCGCGGGGCGGCATTATTCGAGCCTAGCGATTCAAGCAATGAGAAACTGGAATACATATACCGACTGCTGGTGCGGGACAAGCTTATCCAACCAATGCCGGAGCTTGAGGTGTCACAGCAATCCATACGGCATCGCCTGGCTTTATGGGCTGCTTCGCTGGAAAAGAAGAGCTGATTCGTGAGCTGGAAGTGGGGCGGCTAGCTGCTGAAGCAAAAAGGCTCTGCCCGTTTTAATTTGTTGCGCGATGGTGGGGTTAGGAGAATCCCCTTGGAGCAGCCGAGCACTGCAGCAGTAGGCGGAAACAAGCGAACGGGT
This sequence comes from Litorivivens sp., assembly GCA_041625575.1. Taxonomy (GTDB): domain Bacteria; phylum Pseudomonadota; class Gammaproteobacteria; order Pseudomonadales; family Spongiibacteraceae; genus Litorivivens. The sequence goes on along the minus strand of JBFJTG010000203.1, from coordinate 3,071 downwards.
GTCTGAGGCCGACAGGCCGAGTTTCCGCTCGCGCCGCCGACTGCGAAGCGCACAGGGAATCGCTTGGCGCACAGCGCTAAGCGACTGCGGAACGGGGTGCCCTTTCTCTTTGCTTACTTTCTCTTTCGGGCAAGCAAAGAGAAAGTGAGTCGCCTAGGAAGGCGAAAAGGGAATTAAATGGCGCTAGGGGAATTGAGTCGTGGGGATTCTAGAGTCAATGACACCCATCGGTTAGTTTTCGCTGGAAAATAAATCCATCTCGTTTTTGTGACCCCTTTAATTTCTTATTGCGGACTCAAGGGGTCGTGAGCAAGCAGTAGCACCGCCGCCGCGCCAAACAGAGACGTTCGCAGATTTTCGCTGATAGGAACGGCGATGCTCAGTTGTCCGTCGCTGCTGCGATCAATGAGGGCAAGAACGTGGCGACCTTGGCGCACCTCATAGCTCACGGTTTCGGGTATAACGCCTACAGTTGATGCCTGACTACCAACAACATCAAAAGCGTGACCGTCGATCGTGAGAATGCCGTGCAGGGGTACTTCGCCGGCGGCGTCCAAATCCAGTTGCCATTTCGGCCAGCCTGAGCCAAGTTTGCGTGAACGGCAGTTGAGTGAAGCATCATAGGCGATGTTTTCCGTTATGCTCATGTCGTTCTCGCCGCGCTTGTTGGTAACCCTCGCTTCCCGGTTTTCTATGTTGAGAACTTGTCGGCATTGAATGGACGCGAGTTCGCCAACCGGGCCGTACAGCCGGATTTTCATTTCAGATTCATTGCGCAGGCTGGTGGTTCCGGCGCTGGCCTGGCGTCCGCCCTCGCCACCAATCCCGATTTGCACATCAGACGTCGTCTGCACAGGCAGATTGTTCCAGGGACTGCGCGCCTCGAAAGCGGCGGTATAGGGGCCCAGGATGAGTGGATCCTTTCGTAACTGTGCCATCAATCCGCGGCCGGTGGCGGGGTAGCGTTCCACCTGCTTGTCGGCCCAGTCGATAGGGTCCAGTGCATTTTGCCCAACAAGTGAGCAGCCGCCGAGGTAAAGGGTAAGTATCAGGGACACAATGCACGGTGTGCGCATTTGATTGACTCCGATTGAAGCAGTCGTTGATCGTCAGGGTAGGGAGATCCCCGAAAAGGCGCCAGAGCCTATTTTTATAAGAGGTCCGGCCAAGCCTTTGGGGCAACTCTCTGCGTAGTTTACGGCATTTTCTGTAAAGCAACTTGGGTTAAATTAAAGGGCTCTTCAATTAAAGAGCTCTTAAATTAAAGAGCTCTGACTCCATTGATTTTACTTAACCCACTCTGCCAGCCAATGGCGGATCAACCCGCACCGAAAAAGGCATGGTAATCTCGTAAACTACACCACCAGTCCCGAAGCCCGCAGGTATTCCGTTGCGCAGTGCACGCTGGCTGGAAACATAAAGCCGTCTTCCGTCGGGCGAAAATGCCGGGCCAGTAACTTCGGTCACATTCGGGTCGCCGGGCAAGCGCAGAAGGGGGATGGTAGTGCGGTCGGGGAGTAACACCATCGCGCGCATATCGCCGCCGTCTTCCACAACAATCATCTCGCTATCAAGCGTCATTGCGATATTGTCCACCCCGGCCATGGCGGGCTCGTCAGGGTCAACGGGTGAGCCAACCGGGCCGTCCTCCGGGTTATAGATGCTCTCAATCGTGCCGCCCACGGTATCAATGACCCAGATGTTGTCATCGCTCTTGGTGGTGAAAAACACAAACCCGGAAAGGAACCAGCAGCCCTCGTTGCCCGCAAATACCGTCGTCTCGCTTAGGTAAACATCGCTTTGTGGCCTGCCGTCATCAATGGCATCGATCCAGCGAATGGGTACTGGGCCTTTGCGTGCCGCCTCGATACCGTCATCGACCACCAGCACCTGGAGAAGACCCTGTTGCCAGTCCGGACGGCCACCTGCTGGCCAGGCAGTCTCAGCGGGAAATATCGTGCGATAGAAGCGCTCGTCACCCGCCATGTCCTCGGTGTGGTAGATTGCTCGTGACTCGGGGTCCAGCGCCGCCATCTCATGGGCTTTGCGACCAAAGCGCTCTAATCTCAGCGGCGTGCCGCCGTCGCGCAGAGGGCTGCATTCGAACATGTAACCGTCCAGAATCTCCTCACCGTTTATCCATGTGCCCCACGGCGTGACGCCCCCAGCGCAGTTGGTGGTTGTATTGCGCTGCACGGGATAGGCATCTACCAGATTACCGCCTGCATCAAAGCGCAGCGCACTCACACCGCCACGTAAAAGGCCAAGTGCCTCTACATGCTCGCGAGACGTCCCGGGAAGCCCGGCCGCGCCGCCGGTGGTGCTATCCCTGACCTCACTATTGGACACGTAAATCCAGCCGCCGTCGTCGGTGCGAAATACCGCACCGCCGTCAGGGTCGGAATGCCATAGGAATCCAGGATTGTCCGGGATCGGGGGCTCATTAAAGACAGCAATCACACGCGAGCTGAAACCAGCCGGTAACTGAACTCCATTGTCATCGGCGGCCTGCAGGGGGCCGATGCTAGCAAAGGGGCTGGGCTGAGGAGCTCCGGATGTTGCAGCGTTAGTTGAACTACTACTGGAGCTGCTGTGGCAGCCGGCCAGCCAGCTGGCGGTAGCGACACTGCCGGCTGAAAACAGCAGGGTTTGCAGAAAGGTGCGACGCGACAGACCGCTGCGCTCAAGGTCTTTTAATAGAGGATTCATCGTTTATAACCTGAATACGTTGATCAACATTCTGACCAGAACCTGTTGCGGTTTAATGACAGACTGCTGATGTGCTTATTATTTTAACTTCAGCGCGTATATTCGCATCGCTGGAAAGGTATGTCGACCGGGGCGGTCGGGTTCGTATCATTCTGGAATGGGGGCTGAGTGTTTGCTTCTTATAAGGCAGTGCCTCCAGCCCAGCACGCATAGCCTTCGTATTCGCGTGCTTTCCGCTTAATGAATGAAAGCGGTTTTGGGCTTGCTGGATGTGAGCCAGTCACTATTGGCCTGCTCAAAAAGCAGGTACTCCGGCCCTTTTTTGGTTTATTTTTAATCCCTCCGTCCCCTTTAGCCTCTTT
>JBFJTG010000202.1:0-3879 GCA_041625575.1 Litorivivens sp. | reverse complement strand
GTAGGCTTGTTCCTTGAGTGGCAGGCGACAGGTCTGCGCAATGCGCTTCGGCACATTGCAATTGCTTCAGCTAGTTTGGTACGTTCTGCTAGGCAGAGTCACTGCCGTACTACTGTTTTTTCCACTTTTGACTTTATCAAATCCCGCAAGCGGCGAGAGCGTTCGTGAAAATGTGGTTCTGCTTCACGGCCTGGCGCGAAGCGCCGACTCAATGAATAAGCTGCAGAAGCGTCTGGATTCAGCTGGCTACAACACCTGTAACGTGTCTTATCCCTCCCGGCACTATTCCGTAGAAGTATTAGCTGCCGCGTTTGTTTTGCCCGCAATTGAAAGTTGCTTTTCCCAACCTCAGGGTCGAGTTCACTTTGTCACCCATTCCATGGGCGGAATTATCGTCCGTCAGCTATCCGCTTCTGGCGTAGCAATAGAGATTGGTCGGGTGGTCATGCTGGCTCCGCCCAATGCTGGCAGCGAAGTTGTAGATAAGCTAGGCGATTGGTCTTTATTTCGTTTAATCAATGGCCCTGCGGGTTCTCAGCTGGGCACTGCCAGCGATGCATTGCCCGCTGCCTTGGGGCCAGCGCGCTTTGAGCTAGGCATAGTCGCCGGTAGTCGCACTATCAATTTCTTTCTTTCTACCCTCATAGCGGGCGAGGATGACGGCAAGGTATCCATTGAAAATGCGAAACTGGAGGGTATGACCGATTTCATTGTTGTTCCGGTAAGCCACCCCTTTATTATGAAAGACACAGCCGTTGGCAAGCAGGTCGTTCATTTTTTACAGCACGGTAAATTTATTAGGCCTTGAAGCGATGTACATCCCCAAACATTTCTGTGTGAATGACCCTGAACAAGTTTACTCATTCATTGAGGTCCACGGCTTCGGCCAATTGATTTCCCAGGTGGATGGCAGAATGTCTTCCTCACATATTCCTTTTTTGCTGTCTGAATGCCGCACCAAACTTTTCTGCCATCTAGCCATTCAGAATCCACAGGCTTCCACTATTGAAGGGCAGGAGGTCTTGGTGAGCCTGCAGGGCGCACACGGCTATATTTCGCCGTCGTGGTACTCATCCCCCGGCGTACCTACCTGGAACTATCAGGCAGTTCACCTGTACGGGCACTGTCGAACAATGACGGATTCGGACGAGCTTGCTGCAGTCGTTGCAGCGCTTACAAATAAGTACGAGTCTGAATTTATAGAGCCGTGGCAGCCTGATTACAATGAGTCGCTGCTTGGCGCCATTGTAGGGTTTGAAATAACCATCTGCGACATTCAATGTAAGTACAAGCTCAGTCAGAATCGCTCTCTAGCCGATCGCGAAAACCTTGTGAAGCAGCTGGACGCAGCAGGTTCGAGTCAGCTGGCACAAGCTATGCGCGATGAGCTAATGCTCGGCACAACGGGGAAAGGAAATTGAGCGACTTAACACCCATGGCCGAGCTGATGGCAACGCTGCCGCAACGAGGTTGCGTGCGCTGGATTGGCGTACGCCCTGCGCGCGACGAAAGGATGATTGAGGTTGATTCGGCCCAGCTCGTGGCAGGAAAGGGTGTGGTCGGGGACCGGTTCAAAGGTCGGGCCGGCGGTGCGAGGCAGGTTACACTTATTCAGTACGAGCATTTGCAGGTGATAGCGTCCTGTCTCGATAGAGAGGGACTTGCGCCATCGCTGCTACGCCGAAATATCGCGGTATCGGGTTTGAACCTGGTGGCACTTAAGGGTAAGCGATTCTTGATTGGCGATGCGCTGCTTGAATACAGCGGTCTGGCTCACCCATGTAGCAAGATGGAGCGACTCTTGGGCCCGGGAGGCTACAACGCGATGCGCGGACATGGCGGCATAACCGCAAGAGTCTGTGAGTCGGGGATTATTCGGCTTGGAGATGCCGTTTCTTACCAGAGCTCAGATGTGGAATAGAGACGGGCGGTCGATTCGGGAGCAAATACCGATTGGCATTGCTCCCGGGAGATTAGGCTTTTTTCAGGCGCTGGGCAGAACCAAACAAAATTGCTAATAGCACTAACTCAACAATGATCGAGGTGATAGACGAGGGGGTGGAGCCGTCGAGCACGATGCCGGTAAAGCGGCCAAGTGCGGCGCAGGCCATCATTAGGCTTGCGGCCAGCAGCCATTGATGATTCTTGGTTTTGAGGCTTAACAGAGCCAGTAAGCCCGTGCCTAGCATGAGGCCGCCGACATCCGCGCGAAAGGTATTCAAACCCGCTGCGCCATCTGGCAATAGAAACATGGTGGCGGCAACTTCCTCCGGGACCATTAGAATGCGACCCCACACGATAAGCATGATGATTCCGACTAATCCGACTGCGATTTTGGCGGCGGTATCCATAGCAAACTCTCCTTTACGTGCGCGATGCGCACTTTTGTTATTTGGCTAAATTATTTGGCGAAAGTGGCCCTATTGTTTTCGTTTTAGCTCCTAGCTTAAAACGCAGGCATCCTATCATTCAAAAATTGCCTCAATTGTTACCCATTGGACAGCAAGCGAGTTCGGCGTTGAAAGCCAGCATTAAAACAAGTAGATTAAATTGTTGGTGATGGCAGACGGGAAGATTCTGCAATCGGCATAAGATAATTGATCGTGGCCATAATGGAGCGCAAGAATGACTGTGAAGATTGCTTACCGATGTTTGCTTGCCCTCGCGCTCCTTACCTTCGTATCCATCGCCAGCGCTGACGAAAAACCCAATATTGTGATTATCGTGGCTGACGATTTGGGCTGGGCGGATGTAGGCTTTCACGGCGGCGAAATTGATACACCCTCACTGGATAGACTCGCTCGCGAAGGCACTGAACTACACCGTTTCTACACCACGCCTATCTGTTCCCCCACGCGGGCGGCGCTTATGACCGGTCGCGACCCCATGCGCCTTGGTGTTGTCTATGGCGTGATCATGCCTTGGCACACCATCGGCATTCATCCCGACGAACATTTTATGCCCCAGAGCTTCCAACAGGCGGGCTATCAAACTGCGATGGTAGGGAAGTGGCATCTCGGTCATGCCCAGCAAACCTATCACCCCAACGAACGGGGCTTTGAGCACTTTTATGGGCACCTGCACACGGAGGTTGGCTATTTTCCGCCGTTTGCCAACCAGGGCGGTCGTGACTTCCAGGCTAATGGCAAGTCGCTCAATAGTGAGGAGCTGGAAGGCGAAACCTACGAAAGCTATGTGTTGGCGAACGAAGCTTCGCGCTGGATCACGCAGCGTGACAAGAGCAAGCCCTTCTTTTTGTATATGCCTTTCATAGCGCCACACACGCCACTCGATGCACCTAAAGACCTACAGGATAAATACGCGAAGCTAAAAGACACGCGAGAGAAGGCCCGCAGCCACCATACCGATCAGACCCGATTAATCAGTAAGCTGATGATGCAAGACAGTGCGCGCCCGATGTATGCAGCCGTCGTGGACGGGATGGATCAGGCAATTGGCAGGGTACTGGACACACTGGATGCCCAAGGCATTGCTGACAATACATTAGTGCTGTTCTTTAGCGATAACGGCGGTGCAGCCTACGCAACGGGCGGCGCTGATAACGTACCGCTGCGCGGCGGCAAGGGAGAGGTTTTTGAGGGCGGCATCAGGGTCGTATCGGTGATGCGCTGGCCAAAGGCCTTGCCCGCCGCCACGCGTTACGAAGGCATTATGACGGCGATGGATGTATTCCCGACGCTTGCAGCGGCGGCTGGTATCAAGGCGCGGAATGTACGCAAGCTGGATGGCCTTGATCTTTGGTCGGCGGTGCAAACAGGCAAGCCGAAGAAGCGAGAGGATTTAATATTTTTTGCGTCCGAAACTCCGATACGCGGGCGCTTTAATCTCACCGCCTTTAACGACGAGTGGAAGCTGGTG
>JBFJTG010000201.1:0-3905 GCA_041625575.1 Litorivivens sp. | reverse complement strand
TCGCTCCCACCTGATCGACCGGCGCGGTTTTCATACCACCGCTCGCGCCTTTTTTCATACGCGCATAAACGCCCTCAACAATGCAGGCCATCTTCCACCAGCCGAAAGCAAAATAGTAGTTTTGTTCATCAAGGCTGTAGCCGGACTTTTCCGCATACATTTTCGCAACGTAATCACGCTTGGGAAATATTGGATTCAAGGTCGGCGGGCTTTGTAAAAAACTGAGCTGCTCGTCCGGCTCTGCCCAGTATTGCAACGACCAGCAAAAATCCACCACCGGGTCGCCCAACGTGCATAGCTCCCAATCCAGCACCGCGGCAATGCACCCGTCTTTAGCCAATACACAATTATCAAAACGGTAGTCGCCGTGGGCCAGGCCCGCAGGCCTGCTCGACGATGGCGCCTGTGATTCGAGCTGGCTGTGCAAGCTCTCCAGCAAAGGCAGGTCGCGGGTTTTTACCGCCTCTGCCTGTTTGCGCCAGCGCTTTAATTGCCGTTGCAAATAATCTTCACGCTTGCCTAAATCTCCCAGCCCCACAGCATCAATATCGAGCGTATGAAAGGCGACTTGAACATCGACCAAGGACTCGGTTGCTATCAGCGCAAATTTGTCGTCAATCGCGGCCGTGCTTTTTTGATCGCGTAAAATCAGACCGTCGACAAAATCCATGACATAGAACTCGGCCCCGCTCACCTCAACATCCTGGCAATACGCCAATGTGGCGGGAACTGGAATATCGGTGTTTTTGTGCAGCGCATCCATGATGCGCCATTCCCGGCTCATATCGTGGGCCGTGGCAACGACTCCGCGCACTGGGGGGCGGCGCAGCGCATAAACCACACCGGCAGAATCCGTCAGCCTATAGGTCAGATTGGAGCCACCGGCCGCAATCAAGTCGAAGGTGTAAGGCGGCTTGCTACCGGCCAGATGCTGCTCTAACCACGCCGTAACCGCCTCAATGTCTATACCCTTTAATTCACTCATGCTTTATTTGCGTGTTCTTGTATCTGCGCCTTTGCCTGTGCTTTTGCCTGCGTGATTAGGTGCCCTAACTCCTCGCGAGCCTTCGCTCGCTTGCTGGGAATATGCTCGCTAGGCCAACCCTCAACAGCCTCGATATTGTCCAGCAGCAATCGCGCCACGCTCTGCTTGTGCACTTCATCGGCACCGTCGGCCAGACGCAGTGCCCGCGCCGAGCGATACATCCCTTCAAGAGGCATATCACAGGTATAGCCCAACGCACCGTGCAGCTGGATGGCGCGATCAATCACGCCCAGTAATATTCGAGGTGTGACAAATTTCACGGCCGAAATCTCGGTTCGCGACTCCTTGCTGAACGCACCCTTATTGTCCATGGTCCAGGCCGCCTTCATCACGAACAGGCGAATCATTTCAAGCTCGCTATAACTTTCCGCAATCATGTCCTGCACCATTTGCTGCCTCGCTAAGGGCTTGCCGCGAGTATGCCGCGAGGCCGCCCGCTCCAGCATCATGTCAAAGGCACGATGACATTGGCCCACCATTCGCATAGCGTGATGGATGCGACCGCCTCCTAGGCGCTTTTGCGCCAGCACAAAACCTTCACCAGGCTCACCGATCATGTGATCCAGCGGAACCCGGCAATTATTGAAGCGAAGGTGGGTATGACCGCCAATCCTGTCCATCAAAAAATCATCCGCCACTTCAGCGGGGTGATGCATGGTCGGCACGTCACGTATCAGCTCTAAGCCCGGAGTGCCCTTGGGCACAATCACCATCGCCGCCCGCTTGTGAGCGGGCGCTTCCGGGTCAGTCACACACATCACGACCAGGAAGTCTGCGACGGAGGCGTTGGATGAAAACCACTTTTCACCGTTTAAGACCCATTCATCACCCTCACGCTCACAGCGCGTGGCAATGCCGGTGGGATCAGAACCGGAGGTGTGGGGTTCTGTTAAACAAAAGGCCGAGCGCGCCTGACTCTTGAGCAGGGGATAGAGCCAACGCGCCTTTTGTTCTTCGCTAGCACCCACTGCGATCAGTTCCGCATTACCCGAATCCGGACCCTGACAGCCAAAGATTTCCGGTGCCAGCTCCGATCGCCCCAAAATTTCATGCATTAGCGCCAGACGCTGCTGGCCCATGCCTTGACCGCCATGCTCCGGCTCAAGATGTGCCGCCCACAGCCCCCTATCTTTTACAAGCTGCTTCAGCGGTGCCCACAGCGCGTCTAACTCAGCCTGATGCAAACCGCTAATCAGCAACTCCAGGGGAATCAGTGTGTTGTCGACAAAATCCCGTATCCAGTCGAGCTTCGTCTGGAAATCCGGATCGGTAGAAAAATCCCAGGCCATGATGCCTCCTTAGCTGAGGTGGGGCAGCGCAAAGAGCCGCTGCGAAGCATTGATTTAGCAGCGTTTTATTAGGGAAGTCTCGGCCCTGCGCTATGCCTGCCATGGGCACACAATATTACTGATACACCCTTCGCTAAATTAAGATCAATCCATGGTGCGAACCGTCTGGGCATGCCGTTACCGCAAGCTTAGCGGGGTACTTGGTGCCTTTTCACGCAATCAAGCCAAAAAGGCGCTCGATCAAGCCCTCGATGCGAAGTGCCTGAATGACCCAATTTGTCAGGTCACTGTGAAGAAAGCTCCTATATCCCCCACGGACAGCTTTCGGTATTATTAAGTTCTCAGCTGTCATTGCGAAGTGAGCATTCAATACCCATGTCTGATTTCCAAAAACAAAATAACGAGTCTAGTAACAAACCGCCGATTCTATGGGCGCAGACTATGATGTTTGTGGTCACCATGGCCCTGGCACTCATTGCAGTGCCCTGGTACGGAATCACTACCGGTTACCACTGGAGTCAGCGGATCGGTTTTGTATTCATCCTCGGTGCCAACGGCATATCCATTACCGCCGGCTACCACCGTCTGTGGGCGCACAACGCCTACAAGGCGCACCCCATTTTGCGGATGTTTTACGCCTTATTTGGCGCTGCGGCTTTTCAAAATAGCATTCTGATTTGGGCCTCGGGCCATCGCCGCCATCACCGCCACGTTGACGATACCGAACACGACCCCTATTCCGCCAAAAAAGGCCTGTGGTTTTCTCATATGGGCTGGATGATTCGGGACTACCCGGCGGGGCGCGACGACTTTTCAAATGCCCGCGATTTGCAGCGCGATAAAATTGTTATGTGGCAACACAATCACTACATGAAAATTGCACTGGCCATGAATTTCATACCAGCCGCCTTGGTTGGCTGGATCTGCGGAGACATCTGGGGCGGCATTATGCTGGCCGGTGTTTTACGTCTCGTCGTCAGCCATCACACGACCTTTTTCATCAACTCGCTGGCCCACTTTTGGGGGCGCCAGCCTTATACCGATGAAAACACTGCCCGCGACAACGACATTCTTGCCCTGTTCACTTACGGCGAGGGCTACCACAACTACCACCATATATTTCAAAACGACTATCGCAACGGTATTCGCTGGTGGCATTTCGATCCGACCAAATGGCTGATAAAAACATGCTCTTGGGTGGGCCTGACCTGGGATTTGAAAAAGATTCCCGACTTCAAAATCCAACGTGCGCTTGTGGCCATGCAGTTCAAACGTGCTGAAGAAAAACTCAAACACGCCAAGTCGATCGACGTTAGCGCCGTCACAGAATTTCTGGAGCACGAGTACCAGCAATTTTCTGCCAGCCTGCAGGAATGGAAGCTGCTGAGTCAAAAAGCTTACTCAGACAGTTACCAACAAATCGTAGAAAGCAAAGAATTACTGCAGCAAAAATGGGAAGAAGTGTCGCTGAAAAGCCGCTTCAAGGAACTGGAGTACACACTCAAAATGCAGGCTCAGCGACTGCGCGTGCTCACTCTGGAGTTGCAGGCTGCCGCAGCCTGATCTTCAGG
>JBFJTG010000200.1:0-3945 GCA_041625575.1 Litorivivens sp. | reverse complement strand
TTTGACGAAATTCCCGCTTGGCACCCCGCAGTCAATAAAGTCATACCGGTGGCTATTCGGCGCTGGCGAAAAACGCCATTCGCCGTGTTGGGCGGAATTGAATGGAAGGCTTTTAAAAGCCAGCTTCGCAAGGAAACTTATGACCTTGTTATCGATGCTCAGGGGCTGCTGAAAAGCGCTATGGTGGCCAGATTAGTCGATGCGCCGCGGGCAGGCTATGACAAGGAAAGTGTGCGTGAAAAACTGGCGAGCTGGTTTTACCACCGCCGTTATCACGTGGCGCGGGAACAGCACGCGGTGGAACGAACCCGGCAGCTGTTTGCGCAGGCGCTCGGCTATGACATACCGACTTCCGAGGGCGTTTACGGCATCGACACCCAGCGCTTTAAATTAAGCGGTGAGCGTGAGCCCTATGCGATTTTTTTGCATGGCACTTCACGGCACGACAAACATTGGCCGGAAAATTATTGGCTTGAGCTCTGCCGCACGGTGAGCGAGGCTGGCTACGAGATTCGCATTCCCTGGGGTAGCGATGCCGAGCGCGAGCGCGCCCAGCGCATTGCCGATGCATCGCCGCGTGCAAAAGTTCTGCCCAAATTGAATTTACACGGAGTGGCGACCGAGCTTCAGCACGCCGAGCTGGTTGTGTCGGTAGATACTGGCTTGGGGCATCTATCTGCCGCCTTGGGTCGGCCCACTGTTGCGATCTACGGACCTACCTCGCCCTTGTTGGTTGGTACTTATGGTGAGAACCAGAAGCATATACTGGCCGGTGATTTCCCCAAGGATGACTTGCCGGCGGCCGACCCCGTGGTGATGACGGCACTAACGCCCGCCAGAGTCTGGCAGGCGGTGCAGGAACTGCGCTCAGCGGCGGAGTCAAGCTGATGCACCTCGGCTTCGCGCTGTTCAAGTACTTCCCCTTTGGTGGCTTGCAGCGCGACATGCTGGCCATTGCCCGTGAGTGTGTTAATCGCGGTCATCAGGTCACGGTGTTGTGCAGCGCATGGGAAGGAGAGCGTCCCGACTACCTCGATATAACATTATTGCCCGCCAGCGGCTTGTCCAATCATCGCCGCGATGCTGTGTTTGCGGCTTCGGTTCCGGCCGCCGCGGACGCAGCCTGCGTTGAGCGTGTGGTGGGTTTCAATAAAATGCCGGGCCTGGATATCTATTACGCGGCGGACAGCTGCTTTGCTGCGAAAGTCGCGGAAGAGCGTTCGCGTTATTACGGGCTGACACCGCGCGCACGTCAGTTTATGCGCATGGAGCGCGCGGTATTCGCGGTCGATTCTGCAACACAGATATTGCTAATATCGGCGGCTGAACGCGAGGTTTATCGGCGCTACTACGACACGCAAGCTGAGCGTATGCATTTGCTGCCACCGGGCATTCGCAGGGACCGGATTATGCCGGCTGATTACGTAACGCGGCGTAAGGCTTTTCGAGGAGAGCAGGGCTGGCGCGACGCAGAGAAAATCGTGCTGTTTGTAGGCAGCGGCTTTCGTACCAAAGGTTTGGATCGTGCAATACGTGCCTTTGCCTCTTTGGTGCAGCGCGAGGGCGAAGCCCGGCTGTATGTGCTGGGTCACGATAAGCAAGAGCCTTTTTTGGCCTTGGCCAACGAGCTGGGTGTCGCCGAGCAAGTTCACTTTCTGGGTGGTGTCGACAATGTCGTGGATTACTTGTGGGGCGCCGACGTGTTGCTGCACCCAGCTTACAGGGAGAATACAGGTACAGTATTGCTTGAAGCGATGGTGGCCGGATTGCCCGTGGTGACCACTGCGGCATGTGGCTATGCCTACTACGTGAGTGAGGCCAAGATGGGCGAGGTCTTACCGCTGGCGATGCAGCAATCAAGTCTGGACCACGCTTTGCACACGGTGCTAAATGCGCCTACCGAGCCTTGGCGCGAGAGAGGGCGTCGCTTTGCTGAAGCTTCCGATATTTTCAGTATGCCTGAGCGGGCGGCCGACTTCATCGTCGGGTCTGCCTAGCAAAAAATTCAAGCCCTCGTAGTATATACACCATTATGATGAAAATGTTTTATCCCACAGAAAGGTCGACTGCATGAGCGACAGCGTACGTGACAGTCTTGAGCGCGGTGACTGGAGTTTGTCGCTGCCTCAGGTTTTGTTGGTCGACGCTGCGGAGCTACGACTCACGGAATGCCTGCGCCTGCTGCCCGGTAAGCGCGCGACATTGGCGGCGACCTGGCGCAAGCAGAAAGTGATAGCGAAAATATTTATGCCGCAGGCGGCCAAAGAGCAGGCGGCGGAGTTAAGTGGCTACGCCGCATTGAGTAAGGCCAATATCGCCACGCCGGAGTTATTGTGGTCCGGAACGCTTGACGATGGCTTATTGGCGGTAATCTATCAAAGACTGGAAGGGGTGGAGTCTCTGGCCAGTGGCGTTAAAGGTGGAAAGCGCGAGGCTTTTTTAACGGCCAGTTTTGAATTGTTGTCAAAAATGCACCGCGCCGGACTTTGGCAGGCGGATATCCACTTTGATAATTTCTTATTGGCCAACGGCAGCCTGTATGTCATCGACAATGCCTCGATTAGGCATCAGGACAAACCTTTAACCGCGCAGCAAGCTATCGAGAATATGGCGGCCTTTGTGGCGCAATTTCCCTGGCGCGAACGCGCGGCCCTGCTTGCGAGTCCGGCTTTGGGATTGCCTCTATCAGTAGACAAGCAAAGTGCGAAGAGTAGCCTGGCGGAGCTTAGCAGCACAATCTGGTGGCAGCGCGCAGATAAGTTTCTGAAAAAGATTTTTCGCAATTGCACGGCCATTGCTGTGGAGCAGAACAAAGGTTGGTACCTTGCGTATCAACGTCAGCTCGATGAGGCCTGGCTTGCGCGATTTAAAGCGACCCCTGATAGCCTGATGGTCAGGGGCGAGTTAATTAAAGACGGCAATAGCGCTACGGTGGTGCGCTGCAAAGTCGGAGAGCGCTCGGTGATTATCAAGCGCTACAATATTAAAAATGCCGGGCATCGATTACGGCGCCTGTTGCGCGAGACGCGCGCAAGTAATGCCTGGCGCGCTGCTCACTTGTTGCAAATGGCTGGCATAAAAACGCCCGAACCCTTGGCCTTGCTGGAGCAGCGTCGTGGACCGCTGCGCGGTGTTTCCTACCTGGTGTGCGCCGATGCCGGTGGCGAAGAAATGTTGGATGCCTATCAGCATCGCGAACCGACCGAAAGCGAATTTGACGAAGTGAAGGAAATATTCCGGATTATGCAGGACTTGCAGCTTTGCCACGGTGACCTCAAGGCCAAGAATTTTCTGGTGACTGATAGAGGCGTTCAACTGATTGATCTTGATGTGCTGCATGCGGTGAAAGCCAAAAGCGAGTTTGCGCGCTGTGCACAAAAAGATCGCGAGCGTTTTTTGCGAAACTGGTATGCCCATCCTGCAATTGAGTCGCGTTTTAAAAAATTGTTGGCGGTGACGGACGGGGCGCGCTAGCGTGTTATTTTCGATCGTCATTCCCGCCTATAACTACGGTCGTCTTCTGCCCCGGGCGGTAGTGTCTGCCTGCGCGCAAGCGGGTGAAGACTACGAGGTGCTCGTGATTGACGACGGCTCGAGCGATGATACTCCGGCGGTGTTGGCCGGCTTGTGCGAGCAGTTTTCAGTGCTGCGTACAATCAGGCAGGACAATGCGGGGCTGGCGGCGGTGCGCAATCGGGGCATTGACGAATCCAGCGGTACCTACCTTATCTTTCTCGATGCCGATGACGAGCTGGAGCCCGATGCGCTTGAGAGTTTTCGGCGTGCGGCCGCTTCGCACCCTGAATCGGGATTGTTAATTGCCCCAACAATATCCGTGTTCGAAGATGGTCGGATAGAGTCGGGGCGGCAGCTGGCTATTGCTGACGATGCAGAAACCCGGTTTCTGGATTTTCTCTACAAACGTCTGCCGATCTCCAACGGTGC
>JBFJTG010000199.1:0-4005 GCA_041625575.1 Litorivivens sp. | reverse complement strand
TTTCACTCTCCTGCTGGGTGTAGGCACTTTCGCCAGTGACAATGGCGTCGTCTACCACGATGCCTAGTACCAGCAGAAAGCCGAACAGCGAGAGCACATTGATGGAGTAGTCAAAGATGGGTAGGCCCATAACATAGAAGGTGCCAAGAAAACAGAAGGGCACGCCAATGACTACCCAAAAGGCCATGCTCAATTGGAGAAACAGGCTAAGCGCGATAATGACCAGCAAGCCGCCTTGAGCCGCGTTTTTTAAGAGCAGATCGATGCGGCCCTGAAGAATACGTGAGTTGTCATACCAGGCATTGATGCTAACACCTTCGGGCAAGCTGGCCTGTTTGGTGGCGACGTAATCTTTCACTAAACGGCTGACTTTTAAGGCGTCTTGGTCACCAATGGTGTAAATCGTCAGGCGCGCTCCGTTTTCGCCGTTCAGGCGGCTTAGTATTGGCTGTTCGCTAAAGCCGTCGCGCACATTGGCAATATCGCCGAGGCGCAGCAGCGTGCCATCGGGGCGTGTGATTAATTGAATATTGCGAAAGTCATCGCCGCTGTAGGCTTGTCCC
The DNA here is from genome assembly GCA_041625575.1 of Litorivivens sp. Classification (GTDB taxonomy): domain Bacteria; phylum Pseudomonadota; class Gammaproteobacteria; order Pseudomonadales; family Spongiibacteraceae; genus Litorivivens. The sequence continues at coordinate 3,442 of JBFJTG010000199.1, read as the reverse complement.
TGTGAACGAAGTGTAATCGTGCCGCTGTCTGTGCGCAGGTTTCCACCGGGGAGATTGCTGGATTTGCTGCGAATCAGGCCGACAACCTGATCGAAGCTGAGACCGTATTGTTGCAGGGTGCTATCAGACAGCTCGATGGCCACTTCGTAGTCGCGTACCCCGACCAAATCGATTTGTGATATGGCGCCTGTGTTAAGCAGATCTTCGCGGACGCTGTCGGCCAGCTTTTTAAGTTCATGCTCACTAAGATCGCCGGCAAGGGTGAGATTAACCGTCTGCACCTTGGCGAGAATTTCTTCGATAATCGGTTTTTCTGTTTCTCGCGGGAAGGCGGCTATGGCGTTTACCCGCGACGTAACATCGTTGAGTGCGGGCGCCATTTCAGAGTTCGGTTTCATCTGGACGAGCACGGTGCCGATATTCTCTCGCGCCTCGGAGGTGATTTTCTCAATTCCCTCCATATCTTGCAGCGCTTCTTCGATTTTGACGAGAATGCCTTCTTCCACCTCGGTGGGTGCGCTGCCGGGGTAGGGTACGGAAATGCGGATTATCTCAGTGGGAAAGGTGGGGAAGACTTCCTTGCGAAGTTCGAAAACGGCGGTCAAGCCGGCAATCATCACGACAGCCATCAGCAGGTTGGCGGCAACGGGGTTGCGTGCCATCCAGGCAATAGGCCCTTTTTGGCTTTGCGCGGGGCTCATGGCTGATTATCCAATCGAACCTGCATACCTTCCGTCATAATATCCAGACGACTGAGTACCAGTAAATCGCCACTAGCCAGTGCTGCGCGTGCGACAACGCTGAGCTTGTCTTGTCGTAAAATTTGGATACTAACGCGCTGCAGACGCTGCTCATCCGTCAGTCGATAGACATAGCGGTTTTCAAAAATGGCCTTGGTCGGAATGCGGAAAACCTTGTCCAAATGAATGCCGTTAATTTCAGCATTTACGAACTGGCCGATACGTAGAGGGGCATTTTGAGAATAGGGCTCAGCGACCTCGGCAATGGCATAGGCGACGCGGGTATTGCGGTCCAGTTGCTGATTAATTCGCGCTAATCTGGCGGGCCATTGGCTTTCGTTGTCACCGTTGACAGGCGTGAGGAGGATGCTTGCTTGCGAAGCATTGGCTAATAAATTCACTTCGTCTAGAGAGAGCGGTAGAGGTATTTCTACGGCATCTACCGAATCCAAACTGGCAAGTACGCTGCCCGGACTTACATATTGTCCCAGGGCGATATTTTTGCTGCTGACCAGTGCGCGGGTTGGGAGAGTAATTTCGGTGCGTTGAAGGTCTATTCGCGCCTTTTCAATCTGCGCGTTGGCGGCAAATACCTGCGCTTCGGCTCGACGAATTTGCGGATGGCGGGGATCGCGGGTTTTAAAGCGGCTGTGGGCGTCGGCCAAGCTAAGTTCGGCATCACGCAGAGCCAAGGTGGCCTGCGCCAAGGCTAATTGGTATTGGCTTTTATCGATGCGGGCAATGGCTAGACCGGCATCGAGAATTTTCCCAACCAACAAGTCGGAGTTAACCCAGATAACGCGCCCGGCAATGTCGCTGGTTAATTGCAGCGAGGTTTTTGCTTGTACGGTTCCGTGGGTCGTCAAGCTGATATCGGCCCCGGCGTCACCGAGACGATAGGTGCTAACCAGTGGCCCCAGCTCTTCACGCGGGTTGGTGTGCAGGGGCTCCCTATTGGCTATCAGCTCTTGGGCCGCTAGCGCGGCTGCCGCCAATATCAGGACAGAGAATACGAGATTGATCAGTTTACGTAGCACGAGCCAAATACGCCTTTTTTTTACAAGCAAATCACTTAAGTGGACAGGCGTCTATCAATGACAAATGTCCAAGATCGGGGCTGCTGTATCTTACCGTAGCGGCGCGAGCGGATAAACGAATGAAAGGAAAGTAACTTTACAATAGTGGCTGGGGCGGCACGGCGGACGAATGCCCGCCGTGCACTGGCTACTGGGGCAGATCCCAGTGGGAAACAGCTTTTAGCTGGTTTTGTTCGAACTTGCGGTCGGGGCTGCAGTCACCTTGGCCGCCAAAACACCAGCGCGGACGTGATATGAAGCTACGCGAGAGGTTGGCGTTGTGATGACGGTTGTAAAGATCAAGCCGGATGGTCTGGTTGGTTTGCAGGTCGACGCAGCCTTCACGTAGCAGGGCACTGTCGTGTCCCACTTCCGAGGCGATCGCCTTGTTCACCCACACTTGGGCGCAGGCATTCCAGCCCTGGGCGATGCCGGTCCCGGTTGAGCCATTGTCCTGACTGAAGCAATAGCGACCGGCGGCGTCAGCCGTGAATTCAGCTGACATCAACACTTCCCAGGAACGGCCGCCACTCGCCGGCCAGACCGGATCCCAGTTGAAGGAGCTTGCGTGGTAGGAGTGGTTTTTAGACTCGTAGTCCCAGCCGGCGCGCATATTCTGCTCCTGATCGGTGCCGAAATTACTGCGCATTTCGTTCCATGTATCGGCAACATTGCAGGTACCGCTGCCCACGCCATCATCGTCAATGCGGGTATACATGCCGGAAAAGTCATCGGGTAGCCGGTCGGTGCAGTCGCTGATGCCGTCGCTGTCGCTATCTTGTGCGCTACAGTCCCCGTAATAGTGAGCGGCAAAATCGCCGCCCTCTTGCGGAGAGCTGAAGCCGTTACGGCGAGAGGATTGAGTGGAGAAGACACCGTAGGGATCAACTTGGGCGATGGCCTGATTGAACAGGGCGCGCTCGCTGGCATTGCGACTCATAACGGCCGGGTGTGTGAAAACCCACTCATCGTTTTTGCCCCAGTGCGGCCAGTAATTGTAATTGTTAACAAGGTGTTTGATCACTTCGCTGTAGGGGGTGCTGACCCATTGCTCTAATCCGCCGTCGTCCAGACCATAGCCCCAGAATTCTACGAATTCCAAATGCACCATTTGCTCACCCGCGGCTATATTGTCGCGGGCATGGTTGGCCGACATCAGCAAATCGCCGTCGGCACGGTCAAAACGCATAATGGTGCCGATCAAGGGTTGGCAAACGTCATCCCGGTCATAGATTGATTTGAGATATTGCACGGCAGCCTGAATCTGGCTCATTGGCATGGCGCCTTCATATTCCAGCTGAGAAAACTCGGGGTTTTTGCGATGGAAGACTTCCGACTGCAAGGTAATCATGCGGTGGGAGTAGCCGGTGAGGTTGCTATGCCGTGATACTGCCTCGCCGCTGGGAGTCGGATTATCCGTGATGACGAGGGGCGGCGAGCTCTGGTAGTCATTGACGCGGCGCTGCTCGATGTCACATTTAAGATTGTCATCGCACATGGCCAGTTGCAGGCCGTTTGGCGCGAAATCGGCCTCCGACTGGGACACATCCGGGGTGAACAGGCGGTTTTGGGCGTTGGGGCTATCGACGGTGTTGTTGGTGCGCGTGCCGCACAGATATTGAACGC
>JBFJTG010000198.1:0-4022 GCA_041625575.1 Litorivivens sp. | reverse complement strand
TCTCGCGCGGCCCCGAAAATCCGTAGGAGCCTGTCCTACAGGCGAATATTTTTACCGCTTACAGGTTCGCCTGCAGGGCAGGCTCCTACAAAGTCTAGGGAGTGTTTGCTTTCTCAAGTATCGTTAACACCCCTGCATCCGCGTCCAGGCGCACTCTATCACCGGTCTTGATAACTTTGGTGGCTGTGCGCAGATTTACAATGGCGGGCAAACCGTATTCACGCGCCACAACCGCGCCGTGAGAAACGGCGGAACCAACATCGGTGGCGAGCCCGGCAATCAGGCTGAAGTAGGGCGTCCAGCCGACATCGGTAATGGGTGCTACCAAAATTTCCCCCGGTTCTAGCTGCGCTGCTTCAGAAATAGTCACCGCAATACGGGCAGTACCCTCAACCAAACCGCGACTAACCGGCCGGCCTAACAGTTGGTTTTCATTGGCGGTACCGTCAGGTTTCCATATCACGGGTTCTGGTTTGCCAACGCTGATATCGTCAAATTCCAGTCGTTCTTGAAAGGACAAAGCCACGCGACGTTGCTGGACTTTTTCTACCCATTCAGCGCTGGGCTGGTCGACAAACTGGCGCATTTCGGCGCGGGTAAAAAAGAATATTAAGTCTGCATCTGGCAGGCGGCCCTCTTTGGCGAGCACTTCGCCGAGATGGCGGTAGCCACGCTTTAAGCGGTGAGTGGCTTCTACCAGCAGGCTTTTGGTTTGTTCGCGCTGGCGAATCGCCGTGTGGGCCTTGGGCAATAACCAGCGGAGTGCACGCGGCAGTGTTTTGTAGTCAATGTTAGGGTGCTGTTTTTTCTTGTAGTTACCTTGCAGGCGGGCAGCCAGTGAAGCCTGCATGGTTTCTATGAGTTTTTCGGGTTCGTCTATCCAGCCTTTTTCGCGCACGCATAATTCGCGGTAGCAGCGGTGGCCGTGGCGGGCAATAAAATCTTCGAAGGCTTTACCGGCACTGCCACTGGACTCACTGCGCAACCAGGCTAGCGCTTCTGTTGTCGATGTTTCTTTGAATTGCTTAAGTGCCTCGGGGTTGCGGGCAATGGTGTCTACCACTTCATCAAGCTGGTCTACCATCATGGCGCTTTCAACGTATTGAGCGCCGGCCAATAAGCGCGCGGCTTCGGCCTGCTGGTCGTAGCTGGGTGGCGTTTGCCCACCCGATACGATGCCCTGTATAACGCCTTCCATCACACCTGAGCCAGCTGAGCTGCGCAAATGCACTTCATTGGTTTCACACAGCCAGGGAAATTTCTTTTCCATCTCCGTCATCATGTCGACGCTGTTGTCAAAATATTCCACGTGCATATGTTTGAAGCGCGATTCGAACTCTACTGTCATTTTGCTGGCTTTAAGGCAGTAGCGAATAAATTGCACGCCGCCCCAGAGTCTACGTAGTAGAGAGGCCTTGTTAGTTGGGTCTTGTAGTTCATCAATCGGCCGACCGCACAGACTTTGAGCCATGGAGTCGCGATTGGCTACCTTGGAGTAACGCGCGGCTTCGAGCCCTTGGGTCATATTGATAAACAGGTGCCCGAAGAACTGATTGATCTGGGTCCAGTCTTGGGTAATGGCTGGCCGGCCGCCGTACATTACATGCATATGTTGCATGCCGTGCTCGATGGCGCGCCCTTGTACGTCAAAAGTAAGGGGGCATACAGCGCCCGGCATCATTTCGCCCACATTGCAGCGGGTAATTACGTGATCGTCGGGAATGGGGGTGTCCAGCTCGTTGAGGTCTGCACCCAAGGTAGTGACGGGCCTGGCCTGCAACCAGAACAGTTCGCCGCTGCGATTAATGGCCCATTCCAGGTCCAGTGGCATGCCGTAGCGGGCGACCGCGTCGCGAGCTTGATTGGCCATCGTCTCCAGTTGGGCTTGGCTCAGAATAGGGGTATCGCCGATTAGATCACTCAATACCACCGTATTGTCTGGTGCCAGCTCGTAGTGATCGGGTGTGCTCTCGCCGCTGACCAGCGCTTCGCCCAGCCCCTGTACCGCGTCGATTACCAATCTGTCATGGCGCCCGCTTACGGGGTCGGCAGTAAACAGGACACCGGCGGAGGCAGCATCCACCATGCGCTGCACCACCACACACATTTGCACTTCGCCTAGGTCAGTTTGCTTTGACTGGTAAGCTGTTGCCCGGTCGCTATAGAGCGAGGCTATACACTGGCGGATTGCGTGTTCCAGCGCGGCGAGGCCCTCAATATTGAGCAGGGTTTCATATTGCCCGGCAAAGGAGGCCTCGGCGCCGTCTTCACCCAGTGCCGAGGAGCGCACAGCGACCTTACCGCCCCCCAGACCCAAGTAGGCCTGTTCGAGATTGTCGGGTAGTGAATCGAGGTCGGTGATGTCGAGAATGACGAAAGCGGGGGGCACGGGAAAGCCCAGCCCTGTGAGCCTGTTGAGGCCTTCGGCCTTTCCACCAACGGCTTCGCCCTTGATATCGGCAATGCCGAGAATGCGTGGCCGAGCTTGGAGTGCTGTTGTCATTCGGGTCCCTAACTATCTTATTCTCAAGGTAGAGCGAAAGGGTATAGGATTCAGCCCGAATTGCGAATGACGGAATTGTCAGGTTGGTAAGCCCTGTAAAAACTCTGGGCTAGTCTTTGTTTCCAAAGACCGGAGCCCGCTTTTCTTTCATCGCGGCAATGGCCTCGCGGTGGTCTGCGGTGCGCACGGTTGCCGCTTCAAGGGCAAGGCCGGTATCCATTATCTCGATTGCCAAGCGTTTGGTTTCTATATTCAGTAAAACCTTGGTTGAGCGAATGGCGGTTTGCGCGCCCTTGAGCAGGTGCTCGCACAGGGCGCTTACTTTTGTATCCAGCTCAGCTGCGGGAACCGCATGATTGATCAGGCCGATATCCGCGGCCTTTGTAGCGCTTAAGAGTTCGCCTGTGAGCAAAAATTCCTTGGCCCGACACAGGCCAATGCGCTGGGGCCAGATAATGGCGCCGCCGTCGCCTGCGACCAGCCCCACATTGACGTGAGGGTCCCCGATTTTGGCGTGCTCGGCGGCGACGATGATGTCACAAAACAGGGCGATGGTTGCGCCGAGGCCAACCGCATGGCCATTCATCCGGCAGATCAGCGGTTTGTCCAAATCGAGTATGGAGAAAATAATGAGTTTGGCCAGACGCACTTCTTCATCAAAGAGTTCGGGGTTTTCAGCGTTGTTCGAGATATGATTGATGTCGCCACCGGCAGAGAAGGCTTTGCCAGCACCGGTTATTACAACGACATCCGAGTGCGGATCGGTCTGGGCAAAGACAAACACTTCAGCCAGTTCTTCATGCAGCTTGAGATTGATTGAGTTAAAGGAATCAGGACGGTTGAGCGTAATCGTCAGTAAGCGCCCGTTACGCGTGAGTAGCAGCGTATCGTAGTCGGGTGTCGGCGCCTCGGGATTATTCGTCATTTTTTGTTCCTTACTCATTATTCGGATTTCCCGCTATTGCGTGAACGCAGTGCTATGAATTGCGATCAACAACGCTTACCCGCAGACCGTTGAGTGCCTCGCTGACCTTGAGCTGGCAGCACAGGCGGCTGTTGTCTTTGTGCAAGTTGCCGGTCATGTTCAGACGCATGGCCTCCATCTCGTTGGGCTTGCCAACGGCGTCCATCCAGTTTTGATCAACATAAACGTGACAGGTAGCGCAGGCGCACTTGCCGCCGCAGTCACCGATGATGCCCTCAATGCCATTAGCCTTGGCCAGTTCCATCAGCCATTCACCCTTGGGTGCGTCGGTGATCGCCTTTTCTGTGCCGTCGGCTTCGGTGAAAGTGATACAAATTCCGGTCATGGTGTGTCCAGCGTAAGGCTTGCTTAGCTCTTGCTTCGGAGCACAGCAAAACAATAAAAGTGATCGCTTGCAGGGCAGGCTCCTACGTGCTTTGTTCAGTAATTACCGTGTAGGAGCGAGCCCTGCTCGCGAATGTCCATTCGGCCGTATAGGAAAATTCTAGCCAGTAAAACAATGCGTCGCCACAGCCATCGATTGCCCGCCGCGAC
>JBFJTG010000197.1:0-4069 GCA_041625575.1 Litorivivens sp. | reverse complement strand
TCAATGATAATCGCGGGCGCCATACCACCAGCAGCGCACATGGTCACAAGGCCACGCTTGAGATCGCGGCGTTCCAGCTCGTCGAGCAAGGTGCCAATCAGAATAGCGCCGGTCGCGCCGATGGGGTGGCCCAGTGCAATCGCGCCGCCATTGACGTTCACCTTGTTGCGATCAACCTTCAGGTCGCGGATGAATTTCTCTACCACCACCGCAAAGGCTTCGTTCACCTCAAAGAGGTCGATATCGTCAATCGTTAACCCGGCTTTTTGCAGCACCTTTTTCGCTGCGGGCACGGGGGCATTTAGCATCAGCGTAGGCGAATCACCCACATTGGCCATAGCCACCACCCGTGCACGCGGCTTGAGGCCGTGTTTTTTGGCGTAAGTGGGCGAGGCCATCAGTATCGCCCCAGCGCCATCCACAACACCGGAAGAGTTACCGGCGTGGTGGATGTACTGAATGTCGAGGTCGGGATACTTTTTCAGAATCAGGCCTTTAAAGGTAGTACCAGCCTCATCCAGCGGATAGTCGGCAATACCCGCAAACGAGGGCTTAAGATTCGCCAGCACTTCGGCTGTAGTGCCAGGCCGCGGGTATTCTTCCCTATCAAGCGCCAAGCTGCCGTCTTCGCGGTAAACCGGTATAACACTCTTCTTGAAGTAGCCTTTTTCGATGGCATTGGCTGCGCGCGCCTGACTTTCGGCGGCCAGCGCATCAACGGCCTTGCGGTCTATGCCTTCCAGCGTGGCAATCGCGTCAGCACACACGCCCTGGTTCGATTGCGGGTGCAGTGCACGCAAGCGCAAGTTGCCGCTGTCGATAAAGGGCGACTGCCCCTCACCGCCACCGCCGCCACCCATGCCGTAGGTGGACATCATCTCGGTGCCGCCGGCCACCACCAAATCTTCCATGCCCGACATAATCGACGCCGCCGCCAGATTGGTTGCGGTAATACCCGCGCCGCAAAAACGGTCCAGGGTCACGGCGCTTGAACGCACGTCATAACCTGCATCCAGCGCCGCCATACGGCCTAAGTCGCCGCCTTGTGTACCGCGCTGATTGCTGGTGCCCCAGATAATATCGTCAACCTCGGCCGTGTTGAGGTTGTTGCGCTCGGCAATGGCCTTGAGCACCGCCGCGCCCAAATGTTGCGGGTGCATATCGGCCAAGGCGCCTTTGCCAGGCTTGCCTATGCCACGCGGGGTTCGGCAAGTATCGATAATCCAGGCTTCTGTCATGGTGTTCTCCGTTGATTCATTCGCTTGTTAGCTTATTCAGTTATGCGCTCTATGGTATGCGAGCTAAACCTGAATGAGTTAGCTATTTAGATTTCCATACCGGCGCACGTTTTTCACTAAAGGCCATAGCGCCTTCTGTTGCGTCCTCGGTTCCAAAAACAGGATTTACAATCTCGCCCTGCTTGGCAAACATCTCGTCCATTGACCAGTCTGCCTGCTCAACCATCACCCGCTTGCTGGCAATTAAGGCCAGCGGCGCGTTTTTAACAATCAGGGCTGCCAGCTTTTTCGCCTCGTCCAAGGCCGTACCCGCAGGCACCGCTCTATTGGCCAAACCGATGTCCGCCGCACGCTTGCCATCAATGTGCTCGCCGGTCAGTGCCATTTCCAGAGCCAAACGCGGGGCGATCTGTCTGGGCAAACGCAAAAGTCCACCACCGGCAGCCACCAGCCCGCGCTTAACTTCGGAGATACCGAACTTGGCATCTTCCGAGGCAACAATCAGGTCACAGGCCAGCGCCAACTCACAGCCCCCGGCCAATGCATAACCCTCTACCGCAGCAATCAAAGGCTTCTTCGGCGGCGCTTCCGCCAAGCCTGCAAAACCCCGCCCCTCAACAATGGGGACTTCCCCCTTGAGAAAGCCCTTCAAATCCATGCCCGCACAAAAGGTACCGCCGGCGCCGGTCAGAATCGCAACGCGAATATCGTTGTTGCTATCCAGCTCATCCATTGCCGCAGCAATGCCTTCAGCCACTGCCTTGGTGGCAGCATTTCTGGCCTCGGGGCGATTGATGGTGACCGTCATAATTCCATCTTCAACGTTTACCAATACTTCTTGTGTGTCACTCATAGCGCGATCTCATTTCAAATCGTTAATAGAAGTGCGTAAGCCGCCGTGGCAGCTTAGCTATTATTTTTGTGTGATGGAAACAGTCCATTCGGGCTTTGACTCACAGCCAAAAGTAACAGTACACTATTTAACGATTATCAGGCAAGCAGCCCCCATTTCACGCGAGGAATAACAACAATGAGCCAACCTGCATTTGGTGAAGACCGTCTGTACATAGACGGCGTACTTCGCCCCGCTACCCAGCTGCGCGTGTACAACAATATCAACCCCGCAACGGCTAGCGTTGCCGGTGTAGCTGCCGACGCCAATCTGGCCGATGCCGAGCAGGCACTCGCCGCCGCGCGCGCCGCCTTTGACAATACCGAGTGGTCGCGCAACCACGCCTTTCGCTATCACTGCCTGCGCCAGTTTCACCAAGGTTTGGTAGACAACATCGAATTGCTGCGCCAGGCCGCGCAGGCCGAAGTAGGCGCTACCCGCTGCCTGGCCGAGGGCGTGCAATGCGACACCCCCATCGAATTTATGAAAGATTGGCTGCTCGACTACATGGAAAAATTCGAGTGGGACCGCGACATCGGCTGCCGCGAAGTGATGGGCACCAATAGCCGCCGCCTCGTCTGGAAAGAAGCTGCTGGCGTGGTTGCCGCCATCACTCCGTGGAACTTCCCTATTCAGATAATTCTCGCCAAGGTGCTCCCCGCGCTGGCCGCAGGCTGCACCGTGGTGCTTAAAGCCGCACCCGACACTCCGTGGACAGCCGCACTTATGGGCCGCATAGCCGCCAACTGCACCGAATTACCACCGGGCGTTTTTAACGTTTTAACCGCCTCGGACCCGGCCGAAATCGGCGAGTTTCTCACCAAAGACAAACGCGTTGATGCGGTCTCGTTCACCGGATCAACCGCCGTGGGCAAACACATCATGCAAAATGCGGCAGCCACGGTTAAAAAAGTGTTTCTGGAACTGGGCGGCAAATCAGCCCACATCATTCTCGACGACGCCGATCTCGGCTCATCACTACTCGCAGGCTTGGGCGTGTGCTTTCACGCCGGTCAGGGCTGCGCCATTACCACGCGCATGCTCATTCCCAAGTCGCGCCAAGCCGAAGCCGAAGAGCTCCTGAAAAGTTACTTTCCCATGATTCAATACGGCGACCCAAACAGCAAAGACCAAATCATGGGCCCGCTCATCAATGAGAAACAACAACAGCGAGTGCTCGCTTACATTGAAAAGGGTAAAGCTGAAGGCGCGCGCCTGCTATTAGGCGGCGGCAAGCCCGACCTGCCCGGCTACTACGTTGAGCCAACCGTGTTTGTGGATGTGACTAACGACATGACAATTGCCCAGGAAGAAATCTTCGGGCCGGTACTGGTGGTGATTCCCTACGAAGACGAAGAAGACGCCATCCGCATCGCCAACGACAGCGACTACGGCCTATCCGGCTCCATCGCCTCCGCCAGCACCGAGCGTGCTCTAAACGTAGCGCGGCGCTTGCGCACGGGTACGGTTAACATCAACGGCGGCATCTTCCTTGGCCCCGATGCGCCTTTCGGTGGCTACAAACAAAGCGGCTTAGGCCGCGAGATGGGGCCCGAAGGTATAGACGAATATCTGGAAACAAAAACCATCGCGATTCCGGCCTAGCCGGAACCCACCATGTAGGAGCCTGCACACTCTCGGCAATACGGGCGAACACCCTCATACTCCCAGACACCTCGCCACCCCTCCCCGTCAACCTTCCTGACGGGGAAACCCCGGGCCTTGCTCAGCCCTCAATCGCCTAGACTGAAAACGATGATGTATAAATGCAGTTCCTCGGATAGTTTACTTGTCTATCGCGAAACCGAGTAAACTGACCCGCCGACACCCCAATCTACACAAACCACGAACTATCGCATTTTGGTGCCGCCCAGGCGAACAAACAGCCAGTGCCAGGGTCCGTATATCCTCGTATTTCTCTTTTCAGATCAGGTGTGTA
>JBFJTG010000196.1:0-4182 GCA_041625575.1 Litorivivens sp. | reverse complement strand
TCCTCACTATTGGCGGTTAAGCGCAGTACTGTCTTAATCGCCCGAAAATAATCAACCAAATTTACGGATAGCTCTGTGCGTGAAAAGCGCTCGGGCTGAACTTCTATGCACGCCGCTTTTTGCAGGGTGAGGAATTGCTATGCCTATTGAAAATGAATTAATCATTTCCGAATCAGATTACGAAAAACTATCGAGGCTTGTTGAGCTAAGTCGATCAGACGCAACGATGGCGCTCTATAAAGAACTACTGAAAGCCGACGTATGTCCAGATGCGCTGATGCCTGAAAATATTGTTTCGCTTTACAGCAAAGTCCATTTCAAAGACCTCAAGACGGGCAACAAACGGATTGTCACCGTAGTAATGCCGTGGGAATCCAATGTTACCGAAATGCGTATATCCATCCTTTCGCCGGTTGGAATTGCAATTATCGGTGCGCGAGTGGGTGCGGTGATTGACTGGCCATTGCTGCAAAACCGCTCGTCAAAACTTGAAATTGTAGAGGTGTGGCGTGCGATGAAGGAGTTGGCCAATGCATAATTTGTCTTTCTGGAACAATGCGGTCGACTTGATCGACCGCTTGGCTGCCATAGATTCAGGTAGCAGCGACTGTGATCTTGATGAAGTACTCAACACTTTCAGCGAAACCTATCGCGGACTGTTCGATCCGGACAATGACTTCGAAGAATACGTTTTAGTGGCGCTTGTGGACAGGGTGAGCCGGGTTCTTCCTGCAAAAGTGGGAGAACGATCGTGATTGAATACAGCGCGTCTCAAAGGCTTGTCGATACGATGATCTGCGCCAATGCCGCTGCCTACGCCCGGGATGGTGAGGTACTAGTAACGCCAATCGGATTGCTGCCGCGTATTGCCGCAAGCCTTGCCATGAAAACATGTAATCCCGATATGATGATGACAGATTCGGAATCATGGATGTTGTCTGATCCTAATCCTGTCGGCCCCCGGGAAGTACGCCTGCAGGCCAATGAGAGCTGGATGGGCTTGTCTCGCGTGTTTGACAATGTCTGGAGTGGAAGCCGGCATATTACCTGTAGTCCCATTCAAATTGACCGCTTTGGGCAGGCGAACGTTTCCATGATCGGAAAAGACTACACTAGACCTGACGTACAAATGTTGGGTGTTCGTGGATTTCCAGGAAATTCAATATGCCATGCCAGTACGTACTTTATCCAATCACATAATCGTCGCATTTTTGTCGAGGGCGAGTGTGATTATGTTTGCAGTATTGGTTACAACCCGGATCGCTTGCCGCGAGGATATACGTTTGACGATATTGATCTAAGGCAAATTATTACCGATCTGTGTGTCATGGATTTCGCTGGGGAAAACAAGGCTATCCGGGTACGTAGCTTGCATCAGGGAGTAACTCTGGAGCAGGTCAAAGATAATACCGGCTTCGATTTAGCGGTTTCAGTTGGGCTCGACCAGACAGCAGAACCGCTTGAGGCGCAGATGAAGCTACTTAGAGAGCTGGACCCATCTGAGCTCCGGTACCGGTAGCATGAGGGAAGTTATGCTGCCTGTATTTCCAGAAAGAGTGTATTTGAAGGGTTCTCAACTGGCGCCCTGATTAAGCTTGAGGCCAATCAACGAAATCTCACCGTCTCTAACTTCTTTTACAATGAATTTCACTGTTGAAAAATCTAGCGCATCGCCGACGACCGGGCGTCCGCCAAATTTGAGTGATAGGTGCTCCCCGACCATGACCGGCGCTAATTCCTCGGGAATGTCGAAGCCGTAGAGACTGGCGAGATCACCAAGCGTACTGGTGGCGCGAATCGAAAAATCACCAAAATAGCCCGATGCCAGTTCCGGCGACATTCGTGAAATCGCCGGAGAAAAGACTTCAGCCAGTTTTTCGGCCATGCCAGATGTCGCCACGATAACGACTTGATCGCTCTCTTGCAGAGGCTTCTCGTCATCCAGGTTTAGAGGCAATTCTTCGCGAATCAGCGCCACAACTTTTGCGTTCTCAGGGAGCGCGAGCTGTAAAATTGATTTACCAATAGCACGGCTGTAGGCGACTACCGGATAGACCACGAGGTCTTTATGGGGGTTGCCCGGCAAATGCGTACTTTTGAAGCTGGGCAGTTTTAGCGCCAAAGGTAAATCTACTTTTAACCAGCGGGCCATCGGCGCAATGGTCCAGCCCTGAAGCACAAGAGAGGTGAGCACGACGAAAAACACGAGTTCAAAATACGTTCGAGCGTGTTCCAAACCTGCCAGCGAAGGGAATAGCGCAAGTATGATGGGTACTGCACCACGCAATCCACACCAACTCACAAACATTTGGTCTTGCCAGGGAAAGCGAAAGGGCAGAAGCGATACAGCAACCGCAAGCGGGCGTGCGATAAAAATAAGTACAAAAGCGATAATAAGCGCGGGGACTATGATTGGCGGCAGGAGACTTGGAGTAACAAGGAGGCCAAGCATTAAAAACATTGCAATCTGGCTTAACCAGGCAATGCCATCATGAAAACGCCGAATGTCATTCATATACAGAAACGATGTTGTGCCGGTCATAACGCCAGCGATATAGACGGCGAGGAAGCCACTACCACCGATAGCGCTGGTACCCCCAAACAAAGTCAGCGCCGCCGCAAAAACCATCAAGGGATATAAGGATACTGGCAGCGTCACTTTGCGCAATGCGGCGGGAATAACACGGCCTCCGAGCACACCCAAAGCAAGCCCCAAGCCCATTTGCTGTACCAGCTCGGAAAACAATAACCAGCCGCTTAAACCCGAAGCGGCGCCAAGCACTTCTACCAGAGTAATGGTAAGAAAGATGGCCATCGGATCATTGGATCCGGATTCAATCTCCAGCGTGGCGCCGGTTCGATCCTTCAAGTTCAGGCCGGCATTCTTGATAAGGCCGAAAACCGCAGCTGCGTCAGTCGAGCCGACAATGGCTCCAATCAGCAAGCCTTCCTGCCAGGGCAGATTGAGAATATAGCTCGCCGCAGCTCCGGTAATTCCGGCGGTGATGAGTACACCTATCGTGGCTAAGGACAGGGCAGGTCGCAAACTACTGCGAAAAGTTTCCATACGTGTGCCCAAGCCGCCGTCAAAAATGATCAGTGCAAGTGCAAGGTTGCCAACCAAAAAAGCTGCTTCGAAGTCATCGAAATGAATGCCACCGGGCCCATCTTCGCCAGCCAGCATGCCCAGAACAAGAAATATTAGAAGTAAGGGGGCGCCGAGGTGGCGTGACACGATGCTCGCAAATACCGAAAACAGAATCAGCGCAGATCCGATAAACACTAATTGGTAGGTATGCTCAATCATACGCTGCTACGTGCGCCCTTAGTTCGATATCTGGATGCTCAAGTTTTCATATTGTAGCGTTTTTCGCTCGGCGACAGGTGAGAAATGAGTCGGTAAAACCTTGCCAAGATGCAGCGAAAGCCCCGCAATACATGCCAGTATCAGACAAACAAATAGGTCTCACGTAGAAGCCTGCTTGTCTGGACGGATTCTTGTAGCCTAAGCAGCGCCGCGCTAAAGTTGTTACGCTGCAAGGCAATTCCGCTCATAGTTTTCAGCCGTGGCAATTACATGCAGTCCAGTCCCAAAGGATTGAGAAAGTTCACAGTCAATAATGCCGTAATACTTCAGGGTCTGATCGTAAGCCTTGGCTTTACTGGCAAATGTCATGAGGGCAAAGCGCAATGAATCGCGTAGCAGGCAAAGTGGCGCTGGTAACAGGGGCTGCCAGTGGTTTGGGCCGCGCAATTGCTTTGTTGTTAGCCGAGGAGGGCGCGGCAGTAGCGATTACGGATATTTCCGATGATGAAGGACAGGTGCTTGCTGACGAAATTACCGGCAGCGGCGGCCAGGCCGTTTACATCACTCTGGATGTGGGCCGTGAGGATTCGTGGCGCTCTGCGCTGCGCGAGACGGTGACGAACTTTGGAAAACTAAACATTCTGGTTAACAATGCGGGAATTGCCCCACCCGGTGACGCAACGATGGATTTTGAGCTATGGCGCAAAACCCTAAGCATAAATTTGGATGGTGTGTTTCTCGGTTGTAAATACGGCATCGAAACGATGTCACGCTGTGGTGAAAAAGGCTCGATTATTAATGTATCGTCGGTTATGGCCATGGTCGGCCAAGCTACTACGGTTGCTTACAGCGCCAGCAAAGGCGGCGTTCGTAGC
>JBFJTG010000195.1:0-4189 GCA_041625575.1 Litorivivens sp. | reverse complement strand
TTTGGCGCCAAGCGGCCTCTCAACTCGAGCTTTATGAACGGCAGTTGCTGCCGCTGGAGCAACAAAACCTGGACTCGGTGCGAGAGGATTACAGCGCCGGCGCGGCGGACTATCAAACCGTTTTATTCAGTCAGGAACGGCTGTTGGCAACTCGCGAACAACACCTCAATAGCTTGCGGCAGTGGCGCGAATCCGAAGCAGACTTTATTGCCTTGTCAGGCCAACTATTTCTCGAGGATCTTTAACATGGGCATTGGCAGAGTAGTCACAGTAGTGATTGCAGTAGCGGCAGTGATTTGGACTTTAGATCAGGCAAATTACTTTGGAGGCAGTGGCAATTTGAGCGGAAGCCAAGAGGCTTCTGAAGCAATTACCGCCGGACCATTGCGTTTATATATTAGCTTGCCCGACGGTAGTGCCAAGGTCGGTCGCAACCTCATTAGGCTACAGGTCGATCACGCCGACGGCACACCAATTTCAGGCGCCGATGTTCGCGCGGTGGCTGAGATGCCGGCCATGGGTTCAATGCCCCCGATGCGCGCTGCTGCCGACGTCGGCGAAACTGGCCCGGGGCAGTATCAGGCTGAATTGGAACTGAGCATGTCCGGAGAGTGGCCCTTGGCTGTGGATATCGCCTATACCGATGAAGCCGGGCAAAATCAGCATGTAGATTTGGTTTTCGACATGGCCACAGGTCGCAAAGGTTTGTCGCTGGTATCGGCAACGCCAGCTGGCGATATTGCTTACCATACTTGCTCGATGCACCCCTCAGTTAAATCCGCTGCGCCGGGCACCTGTCCTATTTGTGGAATGGATTTGGTGCCTGTTACGCACGCGGAACTGCGCAGTGGCAGCGTCAAAGTTGATGAAGGGCGTCGCCAAGCGATTGGCGTAAAAACCGGCGTGGTGGTTTTGGAATCATTCAGTTATCCCTTGAGGCTTCACGGCCAGATCAGTATTGACGCTAATGAGTTGGTGGATGTCAGCCCAACCTACGAAGGCTGGCTGGGTGAAGTCTATGCGAATGAACCGGGCCAGTTTGTACGGCGCGGCGACGTATTGTTTACGGCTTACAGCCCCGAACTACTCGCGCTGCAAGAAGCCCATCGACAAAATTCTAAAAGCCGCGCCCGCAGCAAAGACGCCGAAAGTCTTTGGGAAGCATCGCGCGCGCGGCTGCGATTGGCAGGACTAAACACCGAGCAAATTGAGAAAGTTGAGCGCAAAGGTGTACAGCAATTCCTGCCGGTACTGGCTACATCCGATATGTTTGTGGTCGAGTCCCAGCTAGTAAAAGGTGCCTCCTTCAAGCGTGGCGAACGTTTGCTTCGACTCGCCGGCCTATCGTCGGTTTGGCTTGAAGCCTATGTCTACGAACAGGATATTGGCTTAATTCAAGCGGGTATGCCTGCTCGCGTGGAGTTTTCTGACGATAGCCAGGCGCCAATCGTCACAACGATTCATCAGATCACCCCTTTTCTTAATCAAAAAACCCGGACCGCGAGACTGCGTATTGAGTTGGAAAACGCTGATAGGGCGCTTCGACCAGGCCAGTTTGTCGAGGTGTGGGCACTCAAGCGCTTGGGGGAGCAGTTACTCGTGCCTGTCGACGCCGTGCTCGTGTCAGGTGAAAAACGCTTTGTGTTTAAAGATCTAGGGGAAGGGCGCTTGAAACCCGTTGAAGTTCGCACCGGCTATAGCGACGGTGATCGCGTAGTAATTCGAAACGGTCTGGACGAGGGTGACCGCATTGTGACATCCGGCGTGTTTTTAATAGCTGCAGAAAGCAAATTGAAGTTGGGGCTTGAGCAATGGTAAATCAGGAATCACAAAGCCCTATCGCGAAATTAATTGCCTTCAGCGCACGCAATGCGGGCTTAACCCTGCTCTTGGTTGCACTGGCCTGTATCTGGGGTATTCGCAGTATTGCGCAGGCGCCGCTGGATGCCATCCCGGACCTTTCTGACCCGCAGGTTATAGTACAAACCCAGTGGTCGGGGCGTAGTCCTGATCTGGTGGAAGATCAGATAACCTATCCCCTGAGCAGTGCGCTGCTATCCGTGCCGGGTGTGCAATCAGTGCGCGGTCAGAGTTTTTTTGGTCTCAGTTTTGTATACATCATATTCGAAGAGGGCACAGATCTTTACTGGGCCAGATCACGAGTTCTCGAATATCTAAGTAGTGCGGGTAGTCGTCTGCCAGATGATGTTCAACCACAGCTTGGACCAGATGCCACCGGAGTAGGTTGGGTTTACCAATACGCCCTTGTCGACAAATCGGGGCGCAATGACTTGGCAGACTTGAGGGCCTTGCAAGACTTTAAGCTGCGCTACTTGTTAAGCGCAGTAGAAGGCGTGGCGGAAGTGGCAACGGTTGGCGGCTACGTTAAGGAATACCAGATCCAAGTTGATCCGCAAAAACTTGCAGCGTTTGAGCTTAGTTTGGGAAGCGTAATAAGTGCTGTACGTAAATCGAATAGTGACGCCGGCGGGCGAGTGCTGGAAATTGCCGGTCACGAGCACTTTATTCGTGGGCGCGGATATATCAAGTCAAAATCCGACATCGAAAATGTCATGCTTGGCGTCGATCAACACCAAGTGCCCATCTTGCTTTCGCAGCTTGCCGAGATAACGCTGGGGCCGGCTATGCAGCGCGGCATTGCCGAGCTGGACGGACAGGGGCAGACCGTAGGCGGCATTGTGGTCATGCGATACGGTGAAAATGCCCTCAAGGTTATAAGCCGCGTCAAAGAAAAACTTGATGAGTTTAGTGTGTCGTTGCCAGCCGGAGTTGAGGTAGTCACGACCTACGATCGCTCTTCCCTGATCCTACGCGCCATCGATACTCTGAAACGAACCCTGCTACAAGAAATGCTTGTGGTATCGCTCATCATTTTTATTTTCTTATTGCATGTCCGTTCCGCGCTTATAGCCTGCATTACTTTACCGGTTGCTATTGTGCTGTCCTTTATTCCGATGGCGGGGCAAGGCCTGACGGCGAACATCATGTCGCTGGGCGGTATTGCGGTAGCCATTGGCGCAATGGTCGATGCCGCAGTTGTAATGATGGATAACGTTCACAAACGGCTGGCAGAAAACCCCGAGGAAGATGCTCGAACCGTAGTTGTCGAGGCAATGCAAGATGTTGGTCCCAGCATCTTTTTCTCGCTGATTATTATTACGATCTCCTTTCTTCCCGTGTTTAGTTTGGAAGCGACAGAAGGGCGTTTATTTAAACCGCTCGCATTCACAAAAACCTACAGCATGGCTTTTGCCGCGATACTATCAGTTACCTTGATTCCTGCGCTGGCGGTTCTATTAATTCGCGGTAAAACGAAGCCGCGAGCGAACCCCTTGGATCGCTGGTTACTTGCGTGCTTTACCCCGTTAATACGCGGCGCAGTGCGCTATCGATATTTAACCGTCGGTGGCGCGCTCCTAGCCATCGTTATTACCATTCCGGTAGCGAAGCAACTCGGTAAGGAGTTTATGCCGCCTTTAAATGAGGGCAGTATTCTCTACATGCCTACCGCTTTGCCCGGCATGTCCATAAGCGAAGCAGGCAAAGTACTGCAGAATATGGACAAGGCTTTGATGCGCTTCCCCGAAGTCGAGCGGGTTTTCGGGAAAATTGGGCGCTCTGACAGCGCGACCGACCCTGCACCCCTGTCGATGGTTGAAACCGTTATAACACTCAAACCAAAAGCCCAGTGGCGCGACGGATTGAGCTGGGATGATTTAATTGCCGAAATGGACGAGGCTTTACGCTTTCCCGGAATGCCAAACATTTGGTGGATGCCGATTCAAACGCGCACTGAGATGCTGGCAACGGGCATTCGAAGTTCACTAGGCATAAAGGTCTTTGGCGACAATCTGTCTGAAATCGAACAACAGGCGACCGCCATCGAAAGGGCCTTGAATGAAGATCCACGTACGGCCGCTCACACACGCAGTGCCTTCGCAGAGCGTTTAACGGGTGGCTACTTTCTTGATTTTGATATCGACCGTGAAGCAGCGGCGCGCTACGGGCTGAATATTCAAGACGTACAGGACACACTGATGGCTGCTGCCGGCGGCATTCAAGTCACGCAGACTGTGGAAGGCCGTGAACGCTATCCGGTAGCGCTGCGCTACGCCCGCGATTATCGCGACTCTCCCGAAGCGCTGGAGCGGATTTTGATAGCAACACC
>JBFJTG010000194.1:0-4211 GCA_041625575.1 Litorivivens sp. | reverse complement strand
GCACATTATTTAGGTAATGACGTGCATTGGGAGCGCTTCCTACTGGACTTGCACACAGGCCGCCTGTTCGGGCGCTGGGGTGTGTATGTCGTCGATATTGCCGCGATTGGTTTGTTGCTCTTGTCGCTGAGTGGTGTATGGGTTTGGATGACCAAGCCGGGGCGCTGGCGTTAATTCGCGCACAGCACTTGTGCGCAATTGCATGTACGGTAAGCGAGCAGCAAGCCCGAGTCTGTGATAGTTTGTTTTCACTGTAAACATGGCCTGATGGAATAGGTCTTACAACAAAGGTGAATGCGACATGAGCGCGGTTAAATCTCTCTGGAATTCCCTCAATACCAAGCCCGGTGGCAAGTGGCTCTTTACGAAAGTTATTTCCTTTAAGGCCCCGTATTTTTCATCCATTAAGGCGCGCTTTGACGACCTGGGTGTCGGTATGGCCAAGCTGACGCTGTGGGACCGTCGCTCCATGCACAATCACATCGGCACCGTGCATGCGATTGCCTTGTGCAATGCGGCGGAATTGGTGGCGGGAATGTCGACGGAATATTCGGTGCCCTCGGGTATGCGATGGATCCCCAAGGGGATGACGGTGCGGTATTTAAAGCCGGCGCGCGGTTTGCTGAAAGTCGCTGCGAGTTTACCCGCGATTGCCAGCGGAGCGGCGGCCGACGTGCCCGTCAGTGTGAGCATTACGGATAAGGCGGGTGACGAGGTCTTTACCGCAGAAATTAATATGTACTGCTCGCCTAAACGCGCTTAGGCGACTACGCTCAATCGAACAACCAGACAAGGGTCCGCGTGGATATAAAGTCATTGCTGGATGTTTCCTTGCCAGTTATTCAGGCACCCATGGCCGGCGTGCAGGGCAGTGCGCTGGCGGCAGCAGTGTCCAACGCTGGCGGTCTCGGTTCACTCCCCTGTGCCATGTTGTCGGCACAGGCGCTTGCTTCAGAGCTTGAGGCTCTGCGTTCCTTGACGGGCGCCCCAATAAACCTGAACTTCTTTTGCCATCAGATGCCCTGGCCCCGCCCCGACATTGAAGCGGCGTGGTTGGAGTTGCTGAGCCCCTATTTTGAGGAGCTGGAAATTGACCCCTCCACGCTGAGCGAAGGTGCTCAGCGGCGGCCTTTTGATGAGCACGTGGCGGATATCATCGAGCCCTTTAAACCGGCGGTCATCAGCTTTCATTTCGGCCTGCCCGAGTCCGATTTGCTGGCTCGTGTTAAAGCCTGGGGGTGCAAGGTATTGTCGTCGGCAACGACGGTAGCAGAAGCGCGTTGGCTGCAGGCTCGCGGTGTTGATGCGATCATTGCGCAGGGACTGGAAGCGGGTGGGCATCGCGGTCACTTTTTGTATAAGGGGCTGGACTCGCAGCTGCCGACTCTGGATTTAGTCGAAGCTATCGCGAAAGACATAGAGTTGCCGCTAATCGCCGC
Source organism: Litorivivens sp. (assembly GCA_041625575.1). GTDB lineage: Bacteria > Pseudomonadota > Gammaproteobacteria > Pseudomonadales > Spongiibacteraceae > Litorivivens. The sequence goes on along the minus strand of JBFJTG010000194.1, from coordinate 2,772 downwards.
TGGGGGAATTGCCGATGCCGGGGATGTTCGGAATGCTCTGGCGGCCGGTGCTGTTGCGGTGCAGGTGGGGTCGGCCTATTTGTTATGCCCGGAAGCCAATACCAGCGCCTTACATCGCAGTGCGATAAAGGCCTCCAAAGCGGGTGATACTGCGCTGACCAATCTCTACTCCGGGCGCCCTGCGCGGGGGGATCATGACCCGCTTGATGCGGGAATTGGGGCCGATGTCTTCCGGTGCGCCGGAATTTCCTCTGGCTAGCCGGGCTGTTACTGCCTTGCGCGTAGCGGCTGAAGCCAGGGGCGATAGCAGTTTTTCACCTCTGTGGGCCGGTGAGCGCGCTTATACCTGCCGGGAACTGGGTGCCGCAGAGCTGACATTGGAACTCGCATCGGGATTTGAAACGCCGCATAGTCGACGTAGCGCTAAACGGTAATTCGGGTCTTCAGGCTTTCCCGCAGGCTTTGTACAAATACCTTTACGCGTGGACTGGCGGGTATATTGGCGGGCCTCATGAGCCAGAGCCCCATGCTCAGCTCCCGGGTGGGTTCGCGAATGGCTTGCAGCTGCCTGTCGCCATCGACCAGAAAACACCACAAGTGAGCCACGCCCAAACCGCCGCGCACCGCGGCGAGAATGGCGTTCCAGGAATTCACTTCAGCCGGCTTATAAACGTCCTCAGGCAGCTCACGGGCCATCCATTTTGCTGCCTGTGATTCCCCCAGTTCTTGCCCCCAACCAATCCAGTGATGCTCTGCGAGCGGATGCTTGGCAGGAATTTTCTTTAGATAGTGCTTGCTGGCATAGGGCGCACGGGCGAGTTCGCCAATGAGGTAGCCCCGAATGTGGCTGGGGCAGCTATTGCTGACGGCCAGAGCAACATCGGCCTTGCGCTGGTTTAGCGCAGCGACGGGATCGACGGTGTTCAGCAGCTCCCAGCGAATTTGGGGGTAGTGCGCGGAAAAGGCCGCTAGCTCCGGTATAAATTCCGGGCCCAGGCCCAGAGGAGCCGCAATGCGCAAGTGGCCCTCCAGCAATTGTTCGCCGAGCCCGAGAGAGTCTTCCAGGCTGTTGATATTGTCTTCAAGCTGGCTGGCTTGCTGGTAGAGTTCGGTGCCAAAGGCCGTGAGCTGGTATTGCTGGTTGTGGTGCACGAATAGTGCCTGACCGAGTCGGCGTTCTAATTGCCCGATACGGCGAGCGACCGTGGTGCGATTTACGCGCAGCTCATCCGCCGCCGCCGAATAGGTTTGCAGCCGAACAGCAGCGAGAAAAAAGCGCAGGTCATCCCAGTTCATGCGTGCAATATTGCACGCTATGGGTGCGAACTCAAACGTTTATTTGCACGCTAGGCGTGACGTATAGTTTGGTGCGTCAAATATTAATGCCCTGACTTGGCCCCCTGAGGTTCGAGGCAAATAGAGGGGCCGGAGCTCGGGCTTATGTTGTATTGCATTAGGCGGCAACAAACGGAGATGACATGAGTACACGATTAGCAAACAAAGTGGCCTTGGTGACGGGTGCAGCGCAGGGTATTGGACAGGCAATCGCTGTTCGTCTTGCCAGTGAAGGTGCTGCTTTGGCCGTTGCCGATATCAGTTTGGACGCGCTTTCTCAAACGGTGAAGCAAATAGAAGAGGCGGGCGGCAAAGTCATTGCAAAAGTCTGCGATGTCACTTCCAGTCATTCAGTTGCGGATTTATTTGCTGCAGTAAATGAAAGCTACGGCCGGTTGGATATTTTGGTTAACAACGCCGGTATCGGCACGGCACCTAATGACGGCTTTGATCTTTATCAGCAACGGACGGCTCGGCGCAAGGCACAATTGCAAGCTGGCGAAACGCCCAGCGTATTTGCCGATCATATTACCGATATGCAGGACGAGGGTTGGCAGAAAGTTGTGAACGTAAATTTGAATGGCGCTTTTTACTGTTGTCGCGAGGCTGTGCGGATAATGGCTGCGCAAAATATTGCCGGCAGCATTATCAATATAGCATCGACCTCTGCCGTGTCCGGCGAGGGTGGAGTGCATTATTGCGCGAGCAAGGCCGCGATTCTGGGGCTTAGTAAATCGCTGGCAATGGAAGTGGCTGCTCGCAATATTCGCGTTAATGCGATTTGCCCCGGGCCAACGAACACTCCCATCATGGCCAATATTTCAGACGAGTGGAAACAGGCCATGGTGGCGGCTATACCCATGGGGCGAATGGGAGAACCGATGGAGATAGCGAACACGGCCTTATTTCTGGCGAGCGACGAATCCTCTGCGTTTACCGGTCAAACCTTGATGGCAAATTTGGGGACTTATTTAGCGTAAGCTGTGTTGTGTAGGAGCCTACCTCGTAGGCGAATAGCTTTGGCTTAGACCTTCGCGAGCAGGGCTCGCTCCTACAGGGGCAGCGGGATTGTGTTGTAGGAGCCTGCCCTGCAGACGAATAGCTTTGGCTTTAATCTTCGCGAGCAGGGTTCGCTCCTACAGGGGTAGCGGGATTGTGTTGTAGGAGCCTGCCCTGCAGGCGAATAGCTTTGGCTTAGATCTTCGCGAGCAGGGCTCGCTCCTACAGGGACGGCGGGACTGTGTTGTAGGAGCCTGCCTTGCAGGCGAAAAAATGTTTATCAGACGGGAAATTATTATGAGCAAACGATTGGAAAACAAAGTCGCCATTATCACCGGGGGTGGTCAGGGCATCGGCGCGGCGGCAGCCATCCGCTTTGCTGAAGAGGGTGCAAAGGTCGTGATTTGCAGTCGTCGTATTGAGCCCTTGGAGCTTGTT
>JBFJTG010000193.1:0-4281 GCA_041625575.1 Litorivivens sp. | reverse complement strand
AGGCCTTAATACTCTTGATGAATAAATGGAACAAGAATGAAATTTAGCGAACAGTGGCTTAGAGAGTGGGTGAATCCAGAGCTGGATACACAGCAGCTGGCAGATCAGATCACGATGGCTGGTTTAGAGGTCGACGCGATTGAGCCCGTTGCCGGCGAATTTAGCGGTGTCGTCGTTGGTGAAATCTTATCTGCCGAGCAGCACCCGGACGCAGACAAGCTGCGTGTATGTCAGGTGAGCGACGGCCAATCCGAATTTCAGGTTGTGTGCGGCGCGCCCAATGCCCGTGCGGGTATAAAAGTGCCGTTTGCGACTGTGGGTGCAGTGTTACCTGGCGATTTCAAAATTAAAAAGGCCAAGCTCCGCGGTGTTGAATCCTTCGGTATGTTGTGTGGGCCAGACGAACTTGATCTGGGTGAGAGCACGGGTGGTTTACTTGAGCTGAGCCCTGAATTGACTGCGGGCCAAGATTTGCGCAAAGCACTTGGCTTAAACGATATGTTGATTGAGTTGGGTCTTACGCCAAACCGGTCCGACTGTTTGAGCTTGCGCGGTATCGCTCGCGACGTGGCGGTGCTGAACGGTTTAAGTATTACTGAGCCGGATTGCGCTGCAGTTGCTCCACTTTGCGATGACGTATTGAGCGTAGATATCAGCGCAAGCGAAGACTGCCCGCGTTACGTGGGCAGAATCATTCGCAATATCGATATCTCCAAGCCCTCGCCAAGCTGGCTGCAGGAAAAATTGCGCCGCGCTGGCTTGCGATCTATCGACGCCGTAGTCGATGTCACCAACTACATACTCTTGGAGTTGGGTCAGCCGCTGCACGGCTTTGATCTTGCCAAGCTGTCGGGCGGTATTTGTGTCCGTTTGGCAAAGGATGGCGAAAAGCTGATCTTGTTGGATGGCCAGGAACTGACCCTGCGCAGTGACTCTTTAGTCATTGCCGATCAGGAAAAAGCGCTAGCACTTGCCGGCATTATGGGTGGCAAGGGCAGTGCGGTTGGCGCGCAGACCCGCGATATCTTTCTAGAGTCGGCCTTCTTTGCACCTCAAAAGTTGGCAGGCAAGGCGCGGTCATACGGATTGCACACGGATTCATCACATCGCTTTGAGCGAGGCGTGGACTACGCGTTGCCGATGACGGCCATTGAGCGCGCGACGCGCCTGATTGTCGATATTGTGGGGGGCGAGCCGGGCCCGGTGGTAGAAAGAACCACAAAGGCACTGCCTGAGCCGAATGTGATCAGCTTGCGCGAAGAGCGTATCGAGAAAATGCTGGGTATGGCCGTTGCACCCGAGCGCGTCGAGGCGATACTAGAAGGCCTGGGGCTCAAGGTTGATAGAGTAGACGGCGGCTGGTCGGTGACCAATCCCAGCTGGCGCTTCGACCTCGAAATTGAAGTTGATTTGCTGGAAGAGATTGCCCGTATCGTGGGTTACAACAACCTGCCCGTAAAACCGATTACCGACTCGCTCATCATAGAAGCCAAGCCCGAGGCCGGTGTGGGCGTCGGCGAGCTGCGCAGGCGCATGACCGCGCTGGGTTATCAGGAGGCTATTACCTATAGCTTTGTAGATCCCGTTTGGCAAAAAGCGCTATTCCCGGATTCAAACGCCGTTTCCCTTGTGAACCCCATTTCGGCCGATCTGGCGGATATGCGCGTGAGCCACTGGCCGGGGCTGCTGAAAGCCCTGTCTTATAACCTTAATCGCCAGCAGGCAAGAGTGCGCCTTTTCGAGACTGGTTTGTGCTTTTTAGCGGAAGATGGCGGCAAGTTGCGCCAGGAAGCAACATTGTCGGCTGTACTTACAGGGCCGCGATCGCCCGAATCCTGGCATGATAAGGGCACCAAGGTCGACTTTTTTGATGCAAAAGGGGATCTGGAATCTTTGCTGAAGCTCTGCGCCGGGAGCGATTTTAGCTTCGTCGCGGGCGCGCATTCGGCATTGCATCCCGGCCAAAGTGCGGATATCTTTCTGGAAGGGGCAAAGGTGGGTTCTATCGGCGCTTTGCACCCCACGTTAGTGCAGCTATTTGATCTTGGTCAGCCCGTATACTTATTCGAAATAGCGCTGGCTGCGATCACAGATCGTAAGGTACCGAAATTTCATACGCCTTCACGCTACCCTGAAGTCCGGCGTGATCTGGCAGTTGTGATCGACCGGGTTACACCTGCCCAAGAGCTTCTGGATGCTGCGCAAGCTGCGGCAGGAAGTTACCTAGTTAACCTGAACCTCTTTGATATTTATGAGGGTGAAGGTATTGATCCACAAAGAAAAAGTTTGGCTTTGGGCTTGACGTATAGGCATTCATCGCGCACTCTTACTGAAGAAGAAGTGAATGAATCCATTGCCAAGGTTATCAGTGCTTTGGAGGAGAGGTTTAGCGCAACTTTGAGGAACTAGAGTCATGGCAGCTCTAACCAAGGCCGAAATGGCTGAGCACCTCTATGAACAGCTGGGCTTTAATAAACGCGAAGCGAAAGAGCTTGTCGAGCTGTTTTTTGAGCAAATAAGAAACTGTTTGGAGAACAACGAGCAGGTCAAGCTATCGGGGTTTGGTAACTTCGACTTGCGTGACAAAAGCCAGCGCCCGGGGCGTAACCCCAAAACTGGTGAAGAAATTCCGATATCCGCCCGCCGCGTTGTTACGTTTCGGCCGGGCCAGAAGCTAAAGGCGAGAGTAGAACAGTATGCTGGAACCGAGTCATAACGACGAACTTCCTGTAATTCCGGGAAAACGTTATTTCACTATCGGTGAAGTCAGCGACTTGTGCCTGGTTAAACCCCATGTACTGCGTTATTGGGAACAGGAATTCCCCCAGCTGAAGCCGGTTAAGCGTCGTGGTAATCGCCGCTACTACCAGCGTCAGGATGTCATCATGATCCGGCAGATTCGCAGTCTGCTCTACGATCAGGGTTATACCATCGGCGGCGCCAGACAGCGCTTGTCCGGTGACGATGTCAAAGGCGATGAACTACAGTACAAGCAACTTATCCGCCAAATGATTAGTGAGCTCGAAGAGCTTCTAAAAGAACTTAAAGTCTGAAGGCCGGGTCGTTTATTTCAGTCTGATTTATCCCTTCAGCCTGCTTTTTTCTTGGCAGCCTTCCTCAAATTACCCACAATCTGTGTGGATTCTCGCAGCCTCGTCTCGTATCGCTTCCTGTAGTATATAAGTGCGCTGTGTCAAAGCGTTGGAGTGCATAGATGATAGAACAGCTTAATTTGTCCGAAGGGCCCTTGGCCTTGTTGACGCCGGTATTCGGATTATTGGCCAGTACTCTGGTTCTGATGGTGGCTGTGATAGCCCTTAGAGCACTCAGTTGGCGCTTTATTCGACGCAACGTCAAAGCGGCAGAGCTGCGTCGCAAATGGCTGGTCCAGTCCCGAAATGGTCTGGTACTGCTGTTTCTATTGGGACTGGTGATTATCTGGGGCGAGGAGCTGCGCACTTTGGCTCTGTCCATTGTCGCAATTGCTGTTGCCTTTGTGGTGGCGACAAAGGAGCTAATTCTTTGCATTACTGGCTCAATTGTAAAAACCGCCTCCAGCTCCTTTGATATTGGCGACCGTATTCAGATCAAGGACTACCGTGGCGACGTTATAGACCACAACCTGCTGGCAACAACCTTGCTGGAAGTTGGCCCGGGTAAAATCACCCAGCAGCGCACCGGTCGCTTAGCCATCATTCCCAACGCTCTCTTTGTGTCCGACGCCGTCATAAATGAAACACCGACCCGTCGTTACATGTTTCATGTAATCAGCGTGCCTTTCAAAAGAGATCACGACTGGCGCACAGCGCAAGACATCCTTTTGGCCGCCGCGCAAGCGCAATGTAAGCCCTATATGGAAGATGCGCGCCGCTACCTGTTGGGTTTTAGTCATCAGCGTGGATTGGACGCTCCGTCGCTTGAGGCGCGTGTGTTGCTCCAGCTGCCTAGTGCCGATGAGATTCATCTGGTTGCGCGTTTGCCGGTGCCAACCGCCCGGCAAAGTGCGATTGAACAGGCCATACTGAAAGAAGTAATGAGCAGGGATTACACCCGAAAGAGCGTTGAAGCTGTTTCGTAAGAATTGATCAGAAATGAAGCGCCGAAAAAAGGTTTTCACTATTTCATTGCTATGCCAGCTACTGTATTATCCTGCCCCTGAATTCGGGGCGTAGCGCAGTATGGTAGCGCACCACACTGGGGGTGTGGGGGTCGTAGGTTCAAATCCTGCCGTCCCGACCAATTCAACAAAAAAGGCCACTCAATCGAGTGGCCTTTTTTGTT
>JBFJTG010000192.1:0-4304 GCA_041625575.1 Litorivivens sp. | reverse complement strand
TCCTGCCGGTGAAGATTTCAGTCAACAGGAAGGCGTGTTTAAAATTCCTTTCACCTTCGTGGTTAATCCTAGCGACGAAATGAAAATCATGCAGGATGAAATATTTGGGCCGCTCATCGCTGTAAAAACCTACAAGAATGTCGAAGAGTGTCTGGATTATATAAACGCACATCCTCGTCCGCTCGGGCTCTACATGTTCACCAATGATCAAGGTTTGCAGCGCCAAGTGCTCGACAATACGCTTTCCGGCGGCGTCACAATTAACGACGTAATATCACATGTGAGTTGCGAGAATTTGCCCTTCGGCGGCATTGGTCCTTCCGGCATGGGTGGTTATCACGGCTTTGATGGTTTCAAAACCTTTAGTCACGCACGCTCTATTTACAAGCAAAGCAAAATCAATCTGCAAAAGCTGGGCGGTATGGTTCCTCCCTATGGCGATAAGTGTGACAAAACGCTTGCGGGCATGATTAAGAAATAACCTCGTGCTTGTCGAGACCTCGCCAAAGTTTGGCGAGGTCTCTACCGAATCAAGTTTGTATCACTGGTAAGTTGAGGCTCGATAGCAGGCGATCAGTAGCCCGTAGATTTTGAAGCCTGTGCGGTGCAGCTAGTATTTAGCTTGGCTAAGCCAGATGGGCGACGACCAGGCTCTTTCCTGAATTGGACTTTGTTCAAGTTTACAGCTGGCAGCTTCGGCGGCATCGGATGTCGGGAGTCGGCTGCAAATAGCCTGATTCCAGCGACAACCCGGTTTTTCCAATACGCGCACATAATAAAAACTCTTTTGCTGCGGATTGAATTCCGGGTCTCGCCACTGGGCGCAAATGGAGCTTTCTGCCGGCGCCTGCGCCTCGCATGAGCTTGGCTCATCAAGGCCTGCGCTTGGGGTGTCCACCAGCGAAATGACTTTTTCGTGTGTCTCGCCTGATGCGTCCATCCAACCCTTCACCAGTTGCAGGCTGTGCAAGCCCTGTCCATGGGGGGCTTTTGTGGCCATAACAAAAAACGATGGCGCTTTGGCTTCAGCTATCGTTCCGCCCATCGGCTGTCCGTGTTTGTAAGCAAACTCCAGGGCCTTGGGGCGGGTGCACAAGTTGTCGGGCAGCTTGTCTCCTGCGAAGAAGCGCAAACCGATGCGGGTACCGCTGGTTGCATAAACTTCACGACGCTTCATCGCATCAAATAGATCGGCGCGGGTATTGTTGCGGGCATAGATAACCGCCAATCCACCGGGATTGAGTTCGGGCTGTTTAGGAATGAGCGCCGATCCGATGCGTTGGTTTTTGTTGTGATGCTCGCGATAGCTTTGTTCGTCCACTTGGCCAGGAGTGCCAAGGTGAGTATCGGTACTGCCGATCAGACCCAGTTGGTAGGGGTTGTCAGTGTCAAAGCGCAGGCCCTCTTTCAGGCCTTCCCTTAAAAAACTGGTGTCGTTTTCGGGGGCCGAGCCAAGCAGCGGTAAAAACTTTCCGAGAAAAGAGGCATAGGGCAGGGCCTCAAAGCCGCAGGCTTCATCAACGGAGCCCATCCCTGAAATGACTCCGCTGTAGCACTCCGAGGCACCCTTGTGCTGAATGATTTCCGCCAGGCGGTCAAAGTAGGCGCGCTCTCCGGCGTCAATTGATTCCGTATTGTCCCGTCGGGGGAACATTTGCCCCTTGCTTAGATTGCTGTTGTGGGGAATGGTCAGCGCGTCGCAGCCCGTGTCCTGATCAACGCAGTGGGCGCGCAGTTGCTCGAAAAGTTGCTCCGGTGTTTTGAATGTGTCTGCGCCAAAGGGCTGATCGATATCCGGGTTCTGATTAAAAATAACATTGCGGTGAATGGTGGCTCCGCCATTGCCGTTTCCACTCCACTCGTAGGCGACGAAGCTCGTAAATTCACAGGGTTTGTCGAAAGTCTCGGCCGCCTTAACGGTTTCGTCCCAGGCTGATAGCTGCACATTGGTGCAGGCGTTCTCCGCGCAATGAGGGCCGCCGGGTTCGCCCCACAGTGCGCCACTGATGGTGCCCAGCAGAAGTCCCAAGCGTGGACGGCTGCGCTCAAGGCGGCAGCTCCAGCGTTGGTAAGTTGCACTCTCAGGGTCGTGACATAAGGTAGCAGCCCCAAGTTGTTCGGCGTGATCGGTTACTGCTGCAAAGTCGAGCTTGCCCTTGGGTGTAATCGAGAGTGCTTTGTTTACCGCGAGAGACTCACCCAGCGCAAAGCGATAGGCATCGGCAGGGCGCGCCCGCAGCCCCATGCCGTTGGCGTCGTTGGACAGCGTTGTATGAACATGCAGATCGCCGAAGTGGGCTTGGGGAATATCCTTAGGGCTACAGTCGCCGTAGGCCTTCGCGGCAATGCAGCATAGTGTCAGGGTTATTGAGAGCTGTATTGTATTTTTCATTGTCAGACCGGTTAAAGAGCGTCCCAAAACGAATTTGTTAATTAGACGAGTTGATTGCGCAGTGCCTCATAAACCTGTGAACGAACTTCGTGGTGATCGCCCAGGGCGGCAGGGAATATAGCGCGCATACCGAGCAGAGCATTGACTGCGCCTTCTGCACTGCTGTCTCTGAGTTGCCGCAATTGATTAGCCAAAGGATCTTCTATTGTTGCGTCGCTGCGCAGGAAGGCAAGCCAGGCCGCTATGGCCTTGTAGGCAAAGTGCGGTACTGAGCCTCGCGCAAGGTGCCATTCAATTATGGGTACGATGCGTTGCGGGATTTTCTGTGAGCCATCCATCGCAATTTGTTCGCAGCGGTGTTTCAGGGCCCGATTCTCAAAGCGGGTGATCAAGTCATTCTGATAGGCATTAACGGAAAAGTCGCTCGATAGGCTGAAAGTAGCTTCCGCTTCGTGCATTAACCCGCGGACGAATTCACGAATGCTTACTTCCTCCATCGCATCGGCGACAGTTTCCTTACCTTGCACGTAGCCGAGATAGGCAATAAGGGAATGGCTGGCGTTCAGCGTGCGCAGTTTGGCTGCCTCGAAGGGTGCGACGTCGTCGACCAACCGGGCGCCGACTTTGTGCCAGGGTGGCACGGGCCCGGCAAAATTACGTTCAATGACCCACTGTGAGAAAGGCTCGGTAAAAACCGGCGCCGCATCGCTATAGCCAAAGTCGTCCACAAACTCACTAATGCTTAGATCGGTGGTGGCAGGTACGATGCGATCCACCATGGTGTTGGGGAAACGGCAGTGCGCGTCGATCCACTGCGCAAGGGCCGCACTTTTCAGTTCGGCAAATTGCAATAGCGCATTGCGCAGTTTGTGGCCGTTGTCGCTGAGATTATCACAGGATATCAGGCTTAAGCCGGGTAGTTTTTTTGCTTGTCGCAGGGCAAGCGCCTGAGCTAAAAAGCCCAGCGCACTTCGCGGTGCGCCCTGAGTGTTCAGGTCATGGGCGATATCGCTCTGCTCACGGTTGAGTTCCCCCTCGCCGCTAAGGCCGTAGCCTTTTTCGGTGATGGTCAATGTGACGACATGAATGTCAGCGGCAGCGAGCGCCTTAATTACGGCATCCGGGCTTTCGGGGGCGACCAGAATGTCGCTCAAAGCGCCGATTATCTGACATTCGGCTAGATCATTGCGGCGGGTGACAAGGCTGTATAAACCGTCTTGAGGAGCCAGCGCATCGCGCATGTTCGGGCGTCGCAGGCTGACACCGATAATGCGCCAGTCGCCGCCAAACCGGTTCATGGCAGCCTCGGTATACCAGGCCTGATGGGCGCGATGAAAGGCACCCACTCCCAAGTGAACAATGCCGGGGCGGGTGCTATTGCGGTCGTAGCGCGGCTGCACAATGTCCTTGCGAGCAAGAGCCGCAAGACTGTAATTGCCGAGCCTCACAGCCGGTAGGCCTTTTTCGCGAGGGTATAACTTAAGTCTACAATCAGCTCAGCGGCCTGTTCTTCGCTCAGGCGGTGGTCGGCGACCAACTCGGCGAGGTAGCGACAATCCATGCGCCGTGCCACATCGTGGCGAGCGGGAATGGAGAGAAAAGCGCGGGTGTCATCGTTAAAACCGACGGTGTTATAAAAGCCGGCTGTTTCCGTGGTTTGCTGGCGAAAGCGGCGCATGCCTTCCGGGCTGTCGTGAAACCACCACGCCGGGCCGAGTTTGAGGCAGGGATAGTGGCCGGCCAGGGGCGCGAGTTCGCGGGCGTAAGTGCTTTCGTCCAGCGTAAAGAGAATCAGGCTGAAGTCAGGTTCATTACCTACGCGGTCAAGTAAGGGTTGCAGTGCGCGGGTATATTCGACTCGGCTGGGTATGTCGGCGCCCTTGTCGCGTCCGTAGCGCTGAAACAGCTGAGT
>JBFJTG010000191.1:0-4322 GCA_041625575.1 Litorivivens sp. | reverse complement strand
GTGCTGCAATGACTCAATATTCGCCTGCAAGGCAGGCTCCTACGCGTGTATTACAGTGCGGCCTTGAGCTCTTCGACCTTGTCTGTTTTTTCCCAGCTAAAGGCGGTAGCCGTTTCAGTGCGCTCTTTGCCGCCCTCTTTAAAGGTGTAAGTGTGCTCGTAGGGATCGCGACCAAAGTGGCCGTAGGCCGCTGTGGGTTGATACATGGGGTGCAGCAGATCCAGCATTTTGGTAATGCCGTAAGGGCGCAGATCGAAGACTTTACGAACGGCCAGAGCCAGTTTTGCTTCGTCGACTTTGCCGGTACCAAAGGTATTGATTGATACCGAAGTAGGCTCAGCGACGCCGATGGCGTAAGACACCTGAATTTCGCAACGGTCGGCCAGGCCGGCAGCAACGATATTTTTTGCCACATAACGGCCAGCATAAGCGGCGCTACGGTCAACTTTTGAAGGGTCTTTTCCGGAGAAGGCGCCGCCACCGTGACGTGCCATGCCGCCGTAGGTGTCAACGATAATTTTACGGCCGGTTACGCCGCAGTCGCCCACAGGGCCACCGATGACAAAATTGCCGGTGGGGTTAATGTGATACTGGGTTCCCGCGTGAAGCAAGTCTGCAGGAAGTACATTTTTGACGACTTCTTCCATGATGGCTTCGCGCAAATCCGCTTGGGAAATGTCAGGGTTGTGCTGAGTGGACAGTACAACGGCGTCAATGGCGACGGGCTTACCGTTTTCATAGCGCAGGGTAACCTGGCTTTTGGCATCCGGGCGCAACCATGACAGCACACCGTGCTTGCGCAGGTAGGCTTGACGCTCAACCAGTCGGTGCGAGTAAAACAGCGGTGCGGGCATTAATACTTCGGTTTCGCTGGTTGCGTAGCCGAACATCAGTCCCTGGTCGCCAGCGCCTTGATCTTCGGGCTTGGCACGGTCAACACCCTGATTGATGTCGACAGACTGCTTGCCGATTGCATTCAAAACCGCGCAGCTTGCGCCGTCAAAGCCAACATCGGAGCTGTTGTAGCCGATGCCGCTGATAACATCGCGGATAATATCTTCGAGGTCGACGTAGCAGGAGGTGGTAACCTCGCCGGCCACAACGGCCATGCCGGTTTTAACCAGTGTTTCTACCGCAACTCGTGCATGTTTATCGCGAGCGATAATAGCGTCGAGTACCGCGTCAGAAATCTGGTCGGCCATTTTATCGGGGTGCCCTTCAGAGACGGACTCTGAAGTAAACAGGGCGTATTCGGACATAGCTCTTTTCCTCTTGTAAACGCGACACTTGGGTCGACTTATCAAAAATAAATAAAACTCGCTGATTGCGGTTTCAGTTGCGCTCCGGTTTTAAAAATTGGCGTACCTGAACCCGGAAACCGTTTTTCTGTGCCAGATAAACTGACGGTCCTTCTTTTAAACCCACTTCTGCCGCCCAGTCGCTGAGGTCATCCGGATCTAATCCCAACCACAAATCGGCACAGGCATCGCGCGCCCAGCTTTGATCGTGGGGGCAAAGCTCTGTCACGCTGAGCACGCCACCGGGTCGCAGCCACTGGGAGGCATCAGCCAAAATGTCGGCGGGTGAGGGTACGTGATGCAGTACCATATTGATGACCACGCAATCGGCGCTGTTGCTCGCGATACTGGCACTGCCGGTATCGGCGAGCATAAATTCGATATTGTGCAGGCTTTTGCCTGCTGCCGCCTGGCGCGATTTTTCCAGCATGCTGCTGGCGTTGTCGACGGCAATAACACGCTGGTAGCGCGAGGCCAGCTCCGGCAGGAATTCACCTTCACCGGGGCCGACTTCGATCGCCAGCTCACCACCGCTTTGGGTGCTGGCCAGTAGTTCGGCACTGCTGGTGCCGTAAAGGCTGTAAGCGGCTATTTGTTCTTGCTGGCTGCGAAACTCGCCCGCATGTTCTTCAAAGAACAGTTTTGAATTCTCGGCGCGAGCCTGATTGATGAGTGCCAGTTGCTGTTCAGCCTGAGTATCCAGCGAAATCAGGTTGGCGCTGGCCAATATGGCCGACTGCAGGTCGGCCAGGGCAGGCATTAATGCCTTGTGGGCGCGTCGGTAAAAAATGGTACTGCCTTCACGGCGGGTGCTTACCAGGCCGGCCGTAGCCAGTATCTTTAGGTGGTGGCTCATGCCCGGTTGGCTGATATCGAGAATCTGGCAGAGCTCCTGCACGGAAAAGGTATCGCGGCGCAGAATGCGTAAAACCGACAGGCGCAGTTGGTCCGCCGCCGCTTTTAGCAGGGTGGCGAGAGCGTCGCGGCAGTCGTTTGAGCCGACAATGGATTGGAGCGCAGCTTCTGTCATGGTGGGGCAGTGTAGCAAGATGAGGGTAAATATCAAAATATTTTTATATAAGAAAAGGTGGATTGTCCCTGTTCTGGTTTGATCCCCCGCCTCATGGGCGCTCAGCCGATTTGCCGTTAGCCTCCGAGTAGGGGAAAATAGCGCCTCTTTTTCTTCCGACCCCGGTCTTTCAGTCTTTTGACGGTCAGGTAAATGCCTGACAAACGCTTTCACAGGAGCCCTCAATGCCCTCACGCCGCGATCTCGCCAATGCTATCCGCGCCCTCAGTATGGATGCCGTCCAACAGGCCAATTCCGGCCACCCCGGCGCCCCGATGGGTATGGCCGATATCGCCGAAGTGCTGTGGCGTGACTTTCTCCACCACAATCCGGGCAATCCAAACTGGTTTAACCGTGACCGCTTTGTGCTGTCTAACGGCCACGGCTCGATGCTGCTGTACTCCTTATTGCACCTCACGGGCTACGACTTGTCGGCCGACGACCTGAAAAATTTCCGCCAATTGCATGCCAAAACCCCGGGCCACCCCGAATATGGCTACGCGCCAGGCGTAGAAACAACCACTGGTCCGCTGGGGCAGGGCTTGGCCAACGCTGTGGGCATGGCGCTGGCGGAGAAAATTCTGGCCGCCCAGTTCAATCGCCCCGGCCACGATGTGGTAGATCACAGCACTTACGTATTTTTAGGTGATGGCTGCCTGATGGAAGGCGTATCCCACGAGGCTTGCTCACTGGCAGGAACCCTGGGTCTTGGCAAGCTGGTTGCGGTCTACGACGACAACGGTATTTCTATCGACGGTGAAGTCGAAGGCTGGTTTACCGACGATACCCCGGCGCGCTTTGAGGCTTACGGCTGGCATGTGGTGCGCAATGTTGACGGGCACGATAGCGAGGCCGTTAAGAAGGCGATTGAAGAAGCACGTTCAGTCAGCGACAAGCCCAGTTTAATTTGCGCCAAGACGGTTATCGGTTTTGGTTCACCCAACAAAAAAGGTACCCACGACGTGCACGGCGCGCCATTGGGAGCCGAAGAAATTGCAGCTTCACGCGAGTTTTTGAATTGGCCGCATGGCCCCTTCGAAGTGCCTGACGACATTTACGCCGACTGGAATGCGGCTGAGCGTGGCAGTGCCCAGGAAGCCCAGTGGCAAGCTGGACTGGAAGCTTATCGTGCGGCCCACCCTGAACTCGCGGCGGAGTTTGAGCGTCGTACCTCGGGTGAATTGCCAGCGGATTTTGAAGCAAAAGCGCAGGCCTTGATTGACGAGGCCCAGGCTGCAGCGGAAAAAGTTGCGACCCGCAAGGCTTCGGAAAAAGCATTGAATGGTTTCGGCCCCTTTATGCCGGAACTGCTTGGTGGTTCAGCTGACCTGACCGGCTCCAACAATACCTGGTGGCAGGGTTGTTCGTTGATATCCGCGGACGATATGTCCGGCAATTATGTGTCCTACGGGGTGCGTGAATTCGGCATGGCGGCCATCATGAATGGCGCGGCTTTGCACGGTGGTTTTATTCCCTACGGTGGCACCTTCCTGGTGTTCTCGGATTACATGCGCAACGCGATGCGCATGGCGGCACTGATGAAACAGCGCAGTATTTTTGTGCTGACCCATGATTCCATTGGTTTGGGTGAAGACGGCCCTACCCACCAGCCGGTTGAGCACGTGCCGACCCTGCGCCTGATTCCCAACATGAGCGTGTGGCGCCCCTGTGATGTGACAGAAACGATGGCGGCCTGGCGTTCGGCGCTGGCACGCACTGATGGTCCTACCTCGCTGGCGCTTACCCGTCAGGGGCTGGCACCGCAAGCGCGTAACGCCGAGCAGCTCGCCAATATCGCGAAAGGCGGCTACGTGTTGAGCGACTGTGAGGGTGAGCCTGAAGCAATCATTATTGCTACCGGCTCTGAAGTACAAATTGCGATGGAGGCTCAGGCCAAGTTAAGCGGTAAGCGTGTGCGCGTGGTGTCCATGCCCTCGACCGATGTGTATGAGCAG
>JBFJTG010000190.1:0-4366 GCA_041625575.1 Litorivivens sp. | reverse complement strand
GGAGACTCAAGACGGATAAATAATTCACTACCGAGTCCAGCCCTTCATCGGAAATGTCGGGTATCCCTGCGGTCGCCACGGCGCAAGTCTGAGCTTCGCAGGGTGCGACATTGTCGACCGGAAACAGACTGGAGCTAATGCCAATATCTTCGTGAAATGCTTTTGCTACCTGCGAGCGCAAGTCGGCCTGTTCTGCCTTCCAGCCAAAACGACCGGGCCTGCCGTCAAGCTTTGCAAAACGACCGCTAATGCCGTCGCCATTTTTGTCCTCTGGGTCAGCGAGTTTTTGAAACGCCGAATCCGGCAGGGCATTTAGGAGGCCTTGACCGAAGAGTGGCGGAGCCAGGCGGGGTGACAGCGCAGCGTGTTCGCTGCTATTGCCTAGCGCATAGTCGGGCGCGATGAGTTCAATGAGTGTTCCGTCCGAAAACTGTCGCCTTAGAGCCACTTTCTCCCGGCGTATCTCGACTTGTGTTTCGGCGTTTAAGCCGGCGATGGCGCGGGTTTGCAGTTGCTCGCCAAATTTTTCCGAATCGTAAACCCGAAAGAGAAGCCCGCCGCTCTCTAAGGTAGATTGCTGCGGCAAGGTGCCGCGGCCAAAATTTTTGTGGCAACTCTCGCAGCTGTGGGCGTTAAAGAGTGGGCCAAGGCCGTCGCGATCGGTGGTGGTGCTTGGCGCTGTAACCCAGGGGCGCTGAAAGAATGAGGCGCCCCGGCTGTGCTCCAGACGCTGAGCGGGATTTAACTCCGGCGAAATTCGAACCGGACCTTCTGCGCTAAGTGCGGCGGCCCTAATTGGGGGAGAATCGGTCTGGCAGCCAGCGAGCGCAATGAGGCTGGCGATGATTAAAACATCAAAATGTGAGCGCACCGGAGCTGTCCACCTGTACTGCTTTAGCCAAGGCTTCCAGTGCCGCGGTTTGTTCCACCAGTGCTTCAATAGCGCCAACTACAAGTGCTTTACCGGCGCTATTGCCCTCGGCAATCATCTGGTCGAACTTCATGGTTGGCTTCGTAAATTCCGCCGCCTGAACAAGAGCCCGGGTTTTGTCGACACTATCTTGCACGGCTAATCGTAAGCGTTCGGTTTCCAGCGGTGCTTTACTCCGGGCAAAGCTCGCAAGCGAGGGGCCGCTGAGGCGTTCACCGCTGACGCGCTGGTACTGACCCAAAAACAGATTCTGCATGCCCAATGCATTGTAGTAGTGGGAGTAGTGGGTGTTGTCGCTAAAGCAGTCGTGCTCGTCTTCAGTCGAGTTGGCTTCGAGCGCTACCTTCATGCGCTCGCCGGCCAGTTCACCCAGCGATAGCGAGCCAATGCTGAAAACAATATTGGCTAGCACTTGCTCGGGGGCGAGGGCTTTATATTTCGCATGCAGATCGCCTCCCTTTTGCCAGCGCGCCGTCATAGCTTCCAAATCACTGACCAGCAAGTCTGTTGCCGCTTTAAGGTAATCGATTCGGCGCTGACAGTGGCCGTTGCTGCAGCCCTCTCCTACAACGTAGTCTGTGTAGGGTCTTTCGCCCGCGCCGGGGCCTGTGCCGTTTAGGTCCTGCCCCCATAGCAAAAATTCAATGGCGTGATAGCCCGATGCCACATTAGCGCTGGAGCCTGCAAACTCATGGAGGGATGCAATTAACTCCGGCGTGATAGCGCGGGCATCAATTTCCTGTCCGCCAATTTTGATAACGGGATTGGCGATAATGTTGAGCTGCGCCCCCATATTACCCATCTCGTAAAAGTAGTCAGCGGCCACGTAGTCAATGAGTCCTTCATCCAGCGGCCAGCTATTCAGTCGGCCTTCCCAGTCGTCTATTTCCGGGTTGGAGAAACGAAAGGCTTCGCTTTGCTGGTAGGGAACGCGCGCTGTACGCCAGGCCTGACGTGCTTTTTCCAGAGTCCTTTCTGAAGGGGCGGCCTCCAATGCAGACACGCTCTCACGTAGCTGCCGTGCCGTAATGAGGGCGTCTTCGTATACCGCGCCGGCAATAATAATATAGGTGTCATTGACGGAAGTGGCAGGAGCCGCGTTTGCAATCGATGAAATCATTAGTACAAGGGGCGCAGCCCAGCGCAGCGGTGTGCGCAAATTGTTGAGCGACAGCATGAGGGGCGGACTCCCTTTGACTTAGGGTGAAGTAGACAAGGTCGCCATTGTAGTGTTAATGAGAATTATTCGCAATTATGATTTGTGCGTAGTCGTCGCCATTTTTGGCAATTTGAGGGCGTGGTGAGCGGCGACAAAACCAAAGCTTAGGGCTGGTCCCAACGTGCCGCCAGCCGCGGGGTAGCAGTGGCCCATGACTGATGCACTGCAGTTTCCAGCAGCATACAAGCCGTCAATCGGTTCATTGGTCGAGTTCAGTACCTGCGCGTGTTCGTTGGTTGCTAGTCCGCCGTTGGTGCCGATGTCGCCAACGTACAGCTGCATGGCGTAATAGGGCGGTGAGCTTATGGGCAGCAGGGTCGGATTGGGACTGACCTTCGGGTCACCGTAATAGCGATCATATTCGGTGGCACCTCGATGAAAGTCTGGGTCTTCGCCCTTTTCGGCGTTGTGGTTGAAGCGTTCGAGTGTGGATTTCAATTTATCGGCAGGTAGGCCCGTTTTCATCGCCAGTTGCTCGATGGTGTCAGCGTGCGTGACGGTTTTCCGAATGGCGGCGGGGTGCAGAAAAAACGGTATGGGCAGCAAGGGGCCCATCGGGTAGTGCTTTCGAAAACGGGCGTCAAAAATTATCCACGAGGGTGCTGCGCCGCCATTGGCTTCGTCTTCGCTAATCATTTTTTGGGCGGCAACATGGTAGGAGGCCGCTTCATTCATATAGCGTTCGCCGCGCTGGTTGACCATGATACAACCGGGGAAGGCGCGCTCAAAAGCACATAAACGGGCGCGGTATTCTCCGGACACTTTAAATACCGGTGCCCACCAAGCGGAATCGGTGTTGAGTAATTTGGCGTCTATGGCTTCGGCAATACTGATCGTGTCACCCAGGTTGCTCTCTTGCGAACCGCTCATCTCCGGGTCTTGTCCGGCTTTTGGCAGGAAGCGGGCGCGCAACGCTGCGTTACGCTCAAAACCGCCGGTAGCTAGCAATACAGCGCGGCTTTTTATACGAAGCGCTTTTCCGTCTTGATCGATGAGTGCGCCGACGACTGCGCCATTCTCGCAAATCAATTCAACCAATCCGGCATTGCACTGCACTTCTACGTTGCGCTCGCGCAGGGCGTATACCAAGCTGCCAATGATGGCATTGCCTAGCGTGAGGAATCGATCACGGCGCGACTGCAAGCGCTGGGGAATATCGCTGAAATAGCGCCATAGTAACTTGGCGAAGACTCGCTTCCAGCCTTTTGGGCGATGCAGTAGAAAATGTGTTTCTTCCAGAGTCCAATTGACGATGCCGAGAAAGCTAGCCGCAGGCGAGGCTTCGCGTATGTGGTTAACGGTTTTGCCAAGGCGGCGGCCATCGAAGGCCTCGGGAAAGTGTGTGCGCCACCCTATCTTGGCACCAGGCGCTTCGGGGTGGTAATCCGGGTAGGGCACGCTATTGAAACGAAGCTCTGTGTGCTCTGCCATCCAGTTGAGCATGGCGGGCGCCGCCTCCACAAAGGCCTCAATGCGTTCACTGCTGATGCCGTCTCCAACTAAGGCGCGCATATAGTCGAAGGCTTCCTGTGGGCTATCTTGCTCACCCATGGCGGCGGCGAGTGGGCTGCAAGGTATCCAAACACCGCCCCCGGAGGTGGCGGAGGTACCGCCGACATAAGCGCTTTTTTCAATGACTTTAATGCGGGCTTTGTGTTCTGCGGCGACTATGGCAGCACTTAGCCCTGCGGCTCCGCTGCCTACAATAAGAAAGTCGATTTCTTCGTCCCACGTCATTGTCATGCTCTTGTTTAGAATTTTTCGACGATGAGCTTATGCGCCGAAGGCATTATCGTTGCCCTTGCCCATAGAAATAGCCGAAGGCGTTCCGTTTTCGTCGTAGGCGTGCGTCAAAAAGGAAAATTGGCGATAGGTCATAGCGGCGATTTTCCAGCGCCCCTCAACTTTTAAGTAGCTGTCGGCATAGTCGCCACTCATCTGAATGGTTTGGCGCGTTTCCATATCGATGCTGGTAAAAAATACGTCCCAGACGCCGCTGGCCTGATTGGCTGATTCGATGGCGATGATCGGATTTTGCCCTGCATGCAAATTGTACAAGCCAGGTTTGCAGCCGTTGCGTTCAACGAATTCGATAAACTCGGCGCCCGTCATGATGCCCACGCCTTCCATATCAATTCTGGCGTCGGCTAAAAGGCAGTCACGAATGGTGCTCAAATCCTGACGGTCGACTGCGCGCCAGTACCGGGCTTTCAAAT
>JBFJTG010000189.1:0-4379 GCA_041625575.1 Litorivivens sp. | reverse complement strand
GTAGACTACGCGATGCGTAATGTTTGAGCGTGAACGCGAGCCAATGTCAGTGACACGGCATAAGAGAATGCAGTAAACCAACAAGCCCGGTGAGAGTGGGAGTATCATTGCCTACTGTACCGGGCTTTTTATTTTTGTTATTAAGGTAGGCCCGCGCGCCGGAATAACACTCTGAAAATAAGGAAATCACCATGGATGTTCGTAGCCTTGGCTATGTCGTAATCGAATCTACAGATCCCGCCAAGTGGCTGGATTACGGCACTAATATTCTCGGCCTGATGGTCGCTCCCGGTATGGCTGATGACGGCAATATCTATCTGAAAATGGATGAGCGTCCCTTCCGTTTTGCCATTACCAAGGGCTCGCAAGACAAACTCAGCGTCTGCGGCTGGGAGTTGGCTGATCAGGAAACCTTTGAAGCCACCAAGGATTCACTGGACAGCGCTGGCATCCAGTACACCGAAGGCAGCAAGGAACAGGCAGCGGCGCGTCAGGTTCGTGGCCTTATCAGTCTGCAGGACCCGGCCGGCAACGGTTTGGAGTTGTACTGGGGCGCTTCACTGGATTACGCCAAGTTTATATCGCCGAAGGGCATTCAAGCCTTTGAAACCGGCTTTAACGGCGACATGGGCTTTGGTCATGCGGTTCTGCCAGCCCCCAATCTTGCGGAAACCCACGCCTTCTACAAAGATCTGCTGGGCTTTGGCGATTCCGACTACATGCACTTTAACTTCAACCCCGACCCCAATGATCCCGGTCAGGGCCTGCATTTCATGCACGTTAACAACCCGCGCCATCACAGCCTTGCGCTTTATCAGGATCAAAGCCCCACGGCCTGTATTCACCTGATGGTAGAAGTGCGTGACGATGTCGATGAAGTGGGCTACTGCATGGACCGTGTCAATGAGGCCGGCATACCCATCGTGTCTACGCTGGGTCGTCACACCAATGACGGTATGCTGTCATTTTATATGGCGACTCCGACAGGTTTTGCGATGGAATTTGGTACCGACGGATTGCAGATGGATTGGGAAGGTTATACCCCCACTGTTAGCACACTGCCCAGCCTGTGGGGACACAAGTTCCAAATGCCCGAATAGGCCGGCTTTCAGGCTGTGATCCACTGGCGGCGATTGGCGCGTATAGAGATAGCAGGTAAAAGTAATAGAGGACAGATGAATGTCAAAGAAAGCAGAACTCCAGCAAAAAGTCAGAGCTAGCGCACGGGCACTGGTACCGGTATTGCGTGAGCGAGCAGATGCCTGCGAGCAGGCGCGGCAAATACCCGCCGAAACCATCAAGGATTTTGCCGATGCCGGCTTCTTTCGCATACTTCAGCCCAAAAAGTGGGGCGGCTATGAGTTGGACCCCCATGACTTCTACGACGTGCAAATGATTGTGGCCGAAGGCTGCATGTCCAGCGCGTGGTGCCTGGGCGTCATCGCTATTCACAATTGGCAGTTGGCCCTGTTTGACGATCGCGCAGCCCAGGATGTATGGGGCGAAGACGACAGCGTGTTGATCTCTTCATCCTACATGCCGGTGGGCAAGGTTGCCCACGTAGACGGTGGCTT
Source organism: Litorivivens sp. (assembly GCA_041625575.1). Classification (GTDB taxonomy): domain Bacteria; phylum Pseudomonadota; class Gammaproteobacteria; order Pseudomonadales; family Spongiibacteraceae; genus Litorivivens. The sequence goes on along the minus strand of JBFJTG010000189.1, from coordinate 2,805 downwards.
GACGCTGAGCGGCCAGTGGGGCTTCTCATCCGGTAGCGATCACTGCGACTGGGTCTTCCTCGGAGCCATCGTGCCTCCGAAAGATGGCGAAGCCGGTGGCCCGCCCGATATGCGCACCTTCCTTATTCCTCGCTCGGATTATGAAATCGTCGACGACTGGCATGTTATGGGTCTGAAAGGTACGGGTTCCAAAACCATCGTCGTGAAAGACGCCTTCGTGCCGGAGTATCGTACCCACAAGGCGATGGATGGCTTTACCTGCAACAGCCCGGGCAATGCAGTGAATACCGCGCCGCTGTTCAAAATTCCTTTTGGACAAATGTTTGTCCGTGCCGTATCCAGCGCTGCCATTGGTGCCTTGCAGGGTGCCTGTGACAACTTCATTGAAAAAACCGCAAAACAAGTAGGTAAAAACGATGGCAAGTCTGCCGGTGAAGACCCTCACGCCCAGTATGCGCTGACTCAAGCCAGTACCATTGTGGATGAACTTAAGCTGGTTCTGTTCCGCAATTTTGACCGACTGATGGAAGCGGCTAATGGCGGCCCGGAATTGACCATGCAAGAGCGCATTAAATTCCGCTGGGAATCGGCGGCGGTGCCGCAGCGCTGCATTGAAGGCGTAGATCCGCTCTTTGCCTTTGCCGGCGGATCGGGTATCTATCAGGGCAATAAGCTGATGCGCGCTTTTGTTGACATACATGCCTCACGCGCCCACACCGCGAACAACCCGCAAAAGTATGGCGGCAACTGGGGTGCTGTGCAGCTGGGGCATCCCAATACCGACTTCTTTTTGTAAGCGATATCCTTCCCTACGCCTCTCCCGCGCTCTGCGGGGGAGGCTTTCAAATCCTTTCGCGTACATCATCGGGTCACGACACAAAGCTTTCGATTATTTTCCTTAGGCCGCTTACATGGATATGGCGTGGTGAAAGCGGGAAAACGACACAAGTGTGATTTATTTTTGGGCTTGGAAGTAGGGCTTCAATGACCCATATACATTGTCTAATCAGTAGCTTGGGCTTAAAAGGTGGCGAGTTTTACGCAGGGGGATGTGGCGGACTCGGGTGTGGGGAGTGCGCTTCCTGTCTGTATCACTGAGGCGGCAGACTTGATTGATGTGTCTGAGCTTGGGTAAAATGGACGATCCCTCTTCATACGCCGCTGAATCCATGCGTTAAAACACAGGACATACTTTTTTAATGCAGGATAAACTCGACATCATTCGCGATTACATCAACGAGGTCAAAACTCGCTGTACCTATAATGCCGCAGCTGAAGCCTTGGGCATCAAGCCGCCGGAATTTAAAAAGCTGCTGGGTGATCGCCGCCCGGAAAACTCCTGGTTTGTTAATACCGCTGCCGGAGAACCTGTTGGCTACTCTGACGACGAGAAACACCCTGACCTTTATCGCAAGAAACTTATCATCAAATCCGGACGGGTTTTGACGCGAAACCTCGGCCTGTAATTTAGATTTTCAAGTTCTAACTGTGCGTTCGCCTCAGGACGCCAGTTTTTAAGTTGTAAATTGCAAATTCAATTGCATCATTCCAGTGACGCCAATCATCACTCTGCCTAGCGCGTCAGAAACTTCAATTCAGGTATAATCGCCCCTTTTGTAAACTAGGGGGCTGACGAGCCGCCTGAATTCCGGATTGCTTCATGCTACGCATAACTGAACTTAAACTCCCGGTTGATCATCCAGAGGAAGCTTTGCGTCCGGCCATCGTGCGTCGGCTCGGCATCGCCGATGCAGATTTGCTTGATTTCACTGTGTTCAAGCGCAGTTACGATGCCCGTAAGAAAAGCGAACTCTATTTCATCTACATCGTTGATCTGGAAGTACGCGACGAGCCTGCCGTGCTCAGCAAGTTCAGTGACGACCGGCACGTCGCCATGGCCCCTGATATGCGCTACAAGCTTGTCGGCAAGGCGCCGGCCAACTTGGCCGAGCGTCCGGTGGTGGTGGGTTTTGGTCCCTGCGGAATATTTGCGGCGTTATTGCTCGCTCAGATGGGCTTCAAACCCATCGTGCTTGAGCGTGGTAAAGATGTTCGCCAACGCACCAAAGATACCTGGGGTTTGTGGCGTAAGGGAGTACTAAACCCCGAATCCAACGTGCAATTCGGGGAGGGCGGGGCCGGCACTTTCTCGGACGGCAAGCTCTACAGCCAGATTAAAGACCCCAACTATCTTGGGCGTAAAGTCATTCACGAATTTGTCAAAGCCGGTGCCCCGGAAGAAATCCTCTTTGTTAACAAACCCCATATCGGTACCTTCAGGCTCACCGGTGTGGTGGAAAACATTCGTCACCAGATTGAAGCTTTGGGCGGAGAGATACGCTTTGAACAGCGCGTTACTGACGTGCAAATTGACGATGGCCAACTCACGGGCGTGGTATTAGACAGTGGCGAGCAGGTATTAAGTCGCCACGTGATTATGGCCTTGGGTCATAGCTCACGCGATACTTTCCGTATGTTGCACAGTCGCGAAGTCTTTATGGAAGCCAAGCCCTTTTCCATCGGCTTTCGTATTGAGCACCCCCAGTCATTGATCGACAAGGCGCGCTTGGGACAGTATGCCGGCCACCCCAAAATAGGCGCAGCAGACTACAAGCTGGTACACCACGCCAAGAATGGCCGTTCGGTTTACAGCTTTTGTATGTGCCCAGGCGGTACGGTGGTGGCAGCAACCTCGGAAGTGGAGCGTGTGGTCACTAACGGTATGAGCCAGTATTCACGCAAAGAGCGCAATGCCAACGCCGGCATCGTGGTGGGCATTACCCCCGAGGTCGACTACCCCGGTGG
>JBFJTG010000188.1:0-4381 GCA_041625575.1 Litorivivens sp. | reverse complement strand
CTATTCCGTTCACCCTGCTCAAGGTGAAGTGATATTTACGGTAGTGGGCGAATTGATGGCCTCTTACACCACCACGCAATTATCACTTTGAATTTTTTCGCCTGCGAGGCAGGCTCCTACAAGGTCATCGCTAGTACGCAGGAGCCTGCCCTGCAGGCGAACACTCTCTTAGCTTATTTTCTTGTTGAGCTTCATACTCGCTGTTTGCCGCCTACGTCGCAAACGGATGTTCAACATCTCTACCGAAACAGAAAACGCCATCGCAAAATAAATGTAGCCTTTCGGCACATGGGCATCAAAGCCATCGGCAATCAGCGTTACCCCAATAAGTATCAAAAAGGCTAATGCCAACATCTTGATAGTTGGGTTCGCATCAACAAATTCAGCAATCGACTTTGATGCCAACAGCATGACGATCACTGAAACAACAACCGCTATCACCATAATAGAAATCTGATCGACCATCCCTACAGCGGTAATGACCGAGTCTAAAGAAAATACAATATCAAGTAGACAAATCTGAAACAGCACGGAACCAAAGGTAGCGGCCACCGGCGCAGGCATGCCTTCCTCTTCAATTTCAAAACTGTTGTGAATTTCATGGGTAGACTTCATCAACAAAAAAAGTCCGCCAAAAATCAAAATCAAATCGCGCCCCGATATCGCCTGTTCAAACACGGTAAACAGTGTGGCGGTCAAACCCATCACCCAACTCAGAGCAAACAGCAACAGCAGCCGCGATAGCATGGCCAAACCGATGCCAATCTTACGCGCGCTGTCGCGCTGCTCCTGGGGCAATCTGGCCACCAGTATGGATATAAAAATAATGTTATCGATACCCAGTACAATTTCGAGTGCAATGAGAGTCGATAAGGCTATCCACGCCTCGGGGCTGGCCAACCATTCCATCAAGATGTCTCCGTTAATTCCGCTGTTAATCGTTTATAGAGATAGGATAATCCCAACAATGTCAGACCCAGCCCCATGAAGGAGGCGACTCGAAGCAAGCCGTCGAGATCCGACATATCAACTATAAATATTTTCGCAATCACCACCAGCAGCACCACCATGCCCGCCTTGTACACCGGCTGCAAACGGCGCTGGGCTCCTGCCAGAACGGTGAGAACCGCCACAATAAGCCACACAAGCGAATAGGTATAGAGCTCACCGCTGGAGACAGGAATATAGTCGCTGACGGCGCCATTCCACAAATGTCTGATTTGCAGGTTGATAAAGGTAAAACCCGCTATCGCCGCCGTCGCTGCCGCTACGCGGCGATAGCGGGGTTCGTAGTAGAACAAAGCGAGAACTGCCATCAGCATGGGCATACCATACGCAAGTAAGAGGCCATTGAAAATCGGAGTTGGTGAAAGATCGATTCGACTAAAATAAGGGTTGAGATTTGTTAGCAAGAGCGCATAACTGGCGAGCGCCAGGCACATCAGTATGCGCGCAGCCGGGAGATAGACAATTTGCATATGATTACTGAAACGCGCGCGATAGTGATAGACCAGTGCAAGTGCTGCCCACAAGTTGGTATTGATGGCCGCTTCGGTAAAGCCATAGCGACCTGCAAAAACGTTACCATCATAAAGCCAGTATCGGGTTTCCGCGCCCAGCGTCAGTACCAGTAAATGCAGGGCAGCGGCCTCCAGCCAGCGCGCAACTCGCACATGCTGACCGAGCAGGCGAGACGCAAGCAGGCAACACACGGTGGACCCACCGTAGGTCCACAAGGACCAATGCACATCAGCCGGATAACTTAGCAGCCAGGGATTCAAGCTCAGGCGCACTACCACAACGGCCACAACAAGTTTAACCAGCCAGGCCAAGGTCGGCAGCTCAAATCGGCGGATGAGCCAGGCCAGTGATACCAGCTGTGCTGCAAGAGCCAGTGTGAGGCCCGCTTCCTTAAAAACTATCGCGACAGCAAGAGAATAAGCGGCGTGTCCCGCCAGCAGCATCCAGATCGCCGGTATGTCACCGTCCTGACGCTGCAAGCGCGTTCCTGCAAAGAAAACATAGGTGCCACCCAGCAAGAGACTGCATATTCCCCACTGCCAACCAGTAACAAGTTCGGGCACGCGCAAATAGGCGACCCCCAGCCACAATATCGGTGCCAGAAATGCCAGCGATGACCAGACATGACGGTGACGTGAAATTCCGAGATTCCAAAGAGCGGCAACAGAGAATAGCAGCGCCGCCGAGACCAGACCCCAAATCAAGTCACCCTGCGCAGAGAGCGCGAGTGTAGCGATCTCAAGCGCGTGATGCTTTTCTTCCACGGCGAGAAAAACCGTAGTCGCGGCAAAGACGATCAAGGCCAACCACGGCAAAGCCAGTAAGGGCTCCCGGTAGCGTGCGGCAAAAAAGAGCACCGGCACAATTATCAGGTGGGCGATAAATGCGGTCAGGGTAAATGATTGAGAGAGCAGCGAGAACGCGCTCAGACATAGCAGCAATAACAATGACAAGAGCTCGCGTCTGTGCTCGGGCGCTAAAAAGCCGCGCAGCAAACTCCCGGAAATAAGCAGCGGCTTTTGCAGCCTGAAATCAAAGGCGGGAATAGCGAGTATCAAATAGGCAAGCAGTGCGCTGTACAGTGGTCGAAAGCCATCGGCACTGGATTCAGGCAAGGACACCAGCCCCCAAAATAATATGCCGGCCATCATGCCCAGCCACAGCCAGTAGCGGTAGACATAACGCATTAACAGCAGGGCGCTGAGCGAAATAATCAGAGCGTAAATCAGTGCCCCGGTCAGATTATTGCTGCCCGTGGAAACAAACACCGGTACGGCATAGGCACCGAGCAATCCGATAATCGCCAGCACCGGGCCGTGCCGCAACGCCAGCACCATGGTCAGCACAGCCACAAGCGCCAACAAGATAAATACCAGGCCAGGACTTAGTAATTGGTAAAGGTGCAAAGCCGCTAATAGCGCTGCAAACAGGGTAATGCTGGCGCCGCCCGCCAGCGCCGCCAAGGCGGGTTGTTCGCTGCCGCTGCGGCGACGTAAAAATTCAGCCGCAACATGAAAAAGAATGCCCGTTAGCAGGGCTAGTGTTATTCGCGCGCCGGGACCCAAGAGGCCCTGCTCAATACCGTAACGCACCATGAAAATTCCGGCCAGGCCGATACTGCCCCCGCCCAACCAGATCATCCAGTTATCGCGCAGGCTTTGCCAAAAGGGCTTGGGGGTCGCGGGATGGGAAGTCGTCGGGCCGGCGGGCTTCTTTGTCATGTTGCCGCTCGCAAGGCCCGCTGTTTTTGCAGCAGGCAGCGGCTGTATAGCTGATGCCGTCTGAGAAGCCTCCCTTTGCGGCTCTTCTGCTTTTGGTTCGACTGCGGTCGCGGTTTTTTGCGGTGCCGGCTTTTGATATAAACCGTCCGCCTGCATTTTCCAGATTTGCTGACGCAGCTTATTAACTTGCGCTTCGAGGTCGAGGGTTTTGCGATAGGCCACCCAGCCCAGCACGGCACCTACCGCCAGGCCCAGCGGAATCAATCCTAACAGTAACGCCAGCACTTCCATGTTGGACCCCCACGCAAATTATGTTTGAACACACCTTACCCGAGCGCAGAAGAATTTGGAAAGCCGAACTGGCGCTAGAGGCTATGAGCGAGCGCCGAGGCTTCCGAACTTGCCTTAACGATGAGACCAAGACCGGTGCAGTCACCAATTGCATGGCTCGACAGGCCAGCCGCCTGCGCCGCCTCATGCAAGCTTGGGTTGGGCATCGCTTCGCCTGGCAGCACAATCGAATCAACCGTCAGACTTGCCGCCTTACCGCCTACCGAGTAACACAGTGCAGTGCCCCTGATACTGTCGAGGGTAACACCGCAGTTAATCGATACCATCAAGCCTTCAAGCCTGAGCTCGTGCTCCAATCGACGCTTTGGGCCGATTTCCGGCGCGATCTGTTCGCCACTGTAAAGCAGCGAGACACGGCGACCCCGCTTGGCCAGAAATTCGGCTAACTCGATGGCGGCTAAATCACCGCCGACAATCGCCACGTGTCGCCCCAGCGGTAAATAAAAGCGACTCGCCGCACGCAGGAGCGCTGGCGTGATGATACGACTCAGTAATAGTCGCCCGAACAGAGCACTCCCCAAGCGCAGCCACAGCGGCAAACTAGTCGCCGTTACGCGGCGGCCCTCAAACAGCGCGCGTAACTGGTCTCCGCCAATTACAGCAGATGCATCGTCAATACTCAGCTCAGGCATGGCCAGAGTTGCGCCCGTGGCAACAATAAGCTCATCCGGTGCAAGCGAGGCCAACAGCCTCACATCAGCCTCAACACCAAGACGCAAGTTAATGGGCAGTCGCTGCATTTCGCGCTGTAAATAATCCAAGAAACGCTCATTGTCGCTGTGCACTGT
>JBFJTG010000187.1:0-4418 GCA_041625575.1 Litorivivens sp. | reverse complement strand
CCGCGAAAGCGCGTGGCGATGGGGTAGGGCTTATCATCCTGATCATCAATCATGTATTACCGACCACTGGATATGTTCTCCGCCGCGCAATGGGCTTAAGGGTGTGCTTCCCAGCATAAGCTCTGCTGGCGCTTTCCAGGGTGTTTTCTGAAGTATGATGGTATCGCTGTTGCGCGCCAGCCCGTAAAAATCCGGGCCGTGGAAGCTGGCAAAGGCCTCCAGCATGTCCAGCGCCTGAGCTTGTTCAAAGGCTTCGGCATACAGTTCAATCGCCGCGTGCGCGGTGTAGCAACCGGCGCAGCCACAGGCGGTTTCTTTTTTGTTGCGCGGGTGCGGTGCGGAGTCTGTGCCGAGAAAGAACTTGGGCGAGCCGGAGGTGGCAGCATCAATTAGCGCTTGCTGATGAGAGCTGCGCTTGAGAATGGGCAGGCAGTAGTAGTGTGGTCGAATACCACCCACCAGCATGTGATTGCGATTGTATAAAAGGTGGTGGGCAGTAATGGTGGCCGCGACTTTGTTGCTGGCCTCCTTCACAAATTGGGCTGCGTCAGCGGTGGTGATGTGCTCCAGTACCAGGCGCAGGGCGGGAAAGTCTTTAACCAGCGCAACCAGCGTATCGTCAATAAAACGCTTTTCGCGATCAAAGATGTCCACGTCGTCATGGGTGACTTCGCCGTGAACCAGAAGCGGCAGCCCCTGTGCCTCCATCTCGGCGAGTACTGGCGACAGCGCGGCAATGTTGGTCACACCAGAGTCAGAGTTGGTCGTCGCGCCCGCAGGGTAGAGCTTGGCGCCGTAGATGTGATCGCTCGCCGCCGCTGCTTTTATATCGGCCCTTGAGGTCTTGTCGGTCAGATACAGGACCATCAGCGGTTCAAATTGGCGGGGCAGGTCTTGCATGGCCGCGCAAATGCGGCTTCGGTAAGCCTCAGCCTGCGCAACATTACAAATTGGCGGCGTCAGATTGGGCATGACAATGGCGCGGCCCATGTAACGGCTCATGTCTCGCGTAGTTTGCGGGAGCGCATCGCCGTCACGTAAATGTACGTGCCAGTCGTCCGGTCTGGTGATGATTAGCTGGTCTGGCGTCTGGGCGTGCGTGTCTGAGGGCATCATTTGGCGTTGTCGTGGCTGAGCGCGCATGCTACCGGATTCGGCGGTTTGATTAAAGCAAGCTGACTCCCCATATCGCGCCGGATTCACTAAACTTGAGGAAAACAGCGGGGGGTGGAGCTATGAGGCACTTTGGATGGGGCTGGTCTAAGCGCTTGCCGGGGGGCGGTATCGCGGCTTTTGTACTGTGCCTGTTGGTGGCGGGTGGCGCTCAGGCCAAGGATATTGCCTCTGCGGCGGCAGGCGTCAGTCTTGCGCGCCCCGCAGGCTATGAGGGCGCTTACGACGCTGACTTCGGCGGCTATCGACTGCGCAAGGGCGATGTCCAGTTGGGCTTGTTTGCCTATTCTGCAGCCTCTGTGCAAGACACTGCCTTGGTGGTATCGACTGCTTTGGAGCAGGCCGGTGTGCAGATTGATTACGATCATGAGCCGCGCTATAGCGATAAAGGTTTGTTCGAGGCCTATAAAGGTCAATTTCAGAATCAGGCAATCGCACTCCATATCTGTGCTGTAGCCGGGAGTGGGGGCAATGCCTTCTCGGCTGTGGCCATGGCGCCATTGACGCATAAGGGGGCGGCGAGCGAGCTCAAGGCGCTAACCGAGGGCTTGTGCAAGAAGATTGAGTGGGGTATTCCCACCGGTACGCAGTGGGCCCGCTTATTCTGGGGGCGGCGCTTGAGTGCGGCGGGCTCGGCGAGTAATTACAGTCAGGGTGGGGCGGGCGGCAGCGGCTCCTACGCCAGCGGTACCGACGAATATTACGATTTCTGCCGCAATGGCCAGTACGCCTATTACTATAAGCGCGAGTCATTCATGTCGATTGAGGGCATGTCGGCATCGAATACCAAAACCGACTCGCACAGCGGCCAGTGGTGGCTGGTGGTTGATATTGGCGGTAGGGCCACCATGCTAATGGACTCAAACGATGGCCGGAATCTGGAGTTCTATACCCGTGAGCAGGGCGAGGGCGTGGCGATGGGCGACACCTACTACACAGTGAGTCAGAGCCCACAGTGCTACTAGGTATTGGCTTACCCTGTCGCCAGCTGCCCGAATAGGGTAAAATTCCGCCCCTTTTCGCTGGGGCGATTTCGTAAGCGCTCAAGCCGTTGCTACCAATGCGGGGTCGTACTTGCGATCTCTGGAGATGCTTCATGTCAGACATTAACAAAGTAGTTCTAGCCTATTCCGGTGGTCTAGATACATCAGTCATCGCCAAGTGGCTGCAGGAAACCTATAACTGCGAAGTCGTAACCTTTACGGCCGATATCGGTCAGGGCGAGGAAGTTGAGCCTGCGCGCGCAAAAGCGAAAGCTCTGGGTATAAAAGAAATCTACATAGACGATCTGCGTGAAGAGTATGTGCGCGATTTCGTTTACCCGATGTTTCGGGCCAATACCCTCTATGAAGGTGAGTACCTGCTGGGAACCTCGATTGCCCGGCCGCTTATTGCCAAGCGTCTGATTGAGATTGCCAACGAAACCGGTGCCGATGCGATTTCTCACGGCGCCACCGGCAAGGGTAACGATCAGGTGCGCTTTGAATTGGGCGCCTATGCGCTTAAGCCCGGCATCAAGGTAATTGCACCGTGGCGCGAGTGGGATTTGAACTCGCGCGACAAGCTAATGAAGTACTGCGAACAGAATAAAATCCCCGTGGATTTTGCCGGCCAGAAGAAAAAATCGCCGTATTCCATGGACGCCAACTTGCTGCACATATCCTACGAAGGCGGCATTCTGGAAGATCCCTACGCAGAAGCTGAAGAAGACATGTGGCGCTGGAGTGTTAGCCCCGAGGCCGCACCCGATACCCCAACTTACATTGAGTTGGGCTACAAAAACGGCGACCCCGTAACACTGGATGGCAAAGAACTGAGCCCGGCCGTGATGCTCGAAACCCTGAACAAACTGGCTGGTGCGAATGGCATTGGCCGCCTGGATTTGGTTGAGAACCGCTACGTAGGTATGAAGTCGCGCGGCTGTTATGAAACCCCCGGTGGTACGGTTATGTTGCGTGCCCACCGCGCGATTGAGTCCATTACGCTGGATCGTGAAGTGACGCACTTGAAAGACGAGCTTATGCCGCGTTACGCCAAGTTGATATACAACGGTTATTGGTGGAGTCCCGAGCGTCGTATGCTGCAGGCGGCGATTGATGAGTCGCAGACTTTTGTCAACGGTGTGGTTCGCCTCAAATTATATAAAGGCAATGTGATTGTGGTTGGCCGCAAGTCCGACAACTCGCTGTTTGATGAAGCTATCGCAACATTTGAAGATGATGCCGGCGCCTACAACCAGAAAGATGCTGAAGGCTTTATCAAGCTGAATGCCTTGCGTCTGCGAATTGCCGCCAATAAAGGTCGTTCGCAACTCTAGGTAAGCGGTAAAACTGAGCCCGAAAGCCCGCCCTATGCGGGCTTTTTTATGTGCAAAAAAGAGCGTGTCTATGTGCGAAAAAAGCGTGTCGGCACGGTAAGTTCTGCTTTGTGAAAACAAAATATCATGAGAATATTGTGTGCAATTCTTGCGACGGACTGTGAATTCATGCCTCAAAAATTTATCTTTATTTGCTGTCTTCTTTTTTCTTCTTTTGCCTTTGCCAGTACTGCCGATGAACGCTTTCAGGTATCGATGAAATCGGTATTGGGCGATGCTGATTATGTGGGCAATGGCGATACCGCGCTTGGTGCGGGCATCAGCCTGGGTTATCGCGCCAAGGGTTTATTTGCGGAATACGACTACAGCAAGCTCACAGAGTTTGATTTATTCGAAGGGCTGACAGTGTCTGCTTTCGGGAATCAAAGTGTCGTTGTTCCCCCGGACGCTGACTACGATATATACAGCCACAACTTTTTCGTCGGCTACAGAGCGGGTAGCTGGGCTTACGCGGATTTTAAGTTGGGTCACAGCTATCAGCGCATTAAAGAGTCGGATGGTGCGGGTCGCGTACTTGATGAGCTTAATCGCCCTGCGGCTGGCGTAGAAGTTGGCTTCGGTGGCCGCGCGGCAGGTGTGGGTCTCCAACATTTATGGCTGGGAAAAGATTACAGCCAGATCGCATTGGCGCTCAGAATATACATCTAGGCTAAATGTTTGGGGCTATGGCTGCACACTTTAGGGCTTGCTGTGTAGGCTTATTGCCGTACAGGTTTTTTCAGTAATTTGCGCTGTAAGGTGCGCCGATGCATTCCCAGTGCTCTCGCGGTGGCAGACACATTGCCGTCGTTCTCAGCCAGCACTTTCTGGATATGTTCCCATTCCACTCGTTCAACTGACGGAGGATTGCTTGGAATCTGAATATCGG
>JBFJTG010000186.1:0-4498 GCA_041625575.1 Litorivivens sp. | reverse complement strand
GCGCAAGCGGGTGAAGACTACGAGGTGCTCGTGATTGACGACGGCTCGAGCGATGATACTCCGGCGGTGTTGGCCGGCTTGTGCGAGCAGTTTTCAGTGTTGCGTACAATCAGGCAGGACAATGCGGGGCTGGCGGCGGTGCGCAATCGCGGCATTGACGAATCCGGCGGCACCTACCTTATCTTTCTCGATGCCGATGACGAGCTGGAGCCCGATGCCCTTGAGAGTTTCCGCCGTGCGGCTGCTTTGCACCCTGAAGCGGGATTGTTAATTGCCCCGACAATATCCGTGTTCGAAGATGGTCGGATAGAGTCAGGGCGGCAGCTGGCTATTGCTGACGATGCAGAAACCCGGTTTCTGGATTTTCTCTACAAACGTCTGCCGATCTCCAACGGTGCCGTGGCGATGCATCGCAGGGTGTTTGCGCTTATTCGCTACAACCCCCAGTTGCGACAAACCGAAGATATCCCTGTTTTTGCTCACTGTTTGGCGAATTTTGAAGCTTGCGCCGTTGATGCGCCGACAACGCGAATATATAAACATAAGGGCAGTATGCGCCACGATGTCGACACGGCGCTCAAGCTGGGCATGTCACTGGTGGATCAGGTGTTTGATGTGCGCCTGTTGTCGAGTCATTTGATGCAGCATCGTTCCCGTTATCAGGCGCGGCGGGCGCTGTCCGTCTTTCGGCTGTGCTATCGGGCAAAAAATTATTCGGAAGCGGCGAAGTATTTTCAGGTGGCCTTTGGCGCCGATGCGAGAGAAGCGCTGCGGCAACCCAAGTATTTTCTGAGGTTTTTGCGCTGCCTTATTGCTAGCCGCGAAGGCGCTGAATAACGCTTTGAATTGTACCGGGCTTCTTTGTCGTTGGTGGCGCCGGACTTCGGGCGATCTTAATGAGCTGGTCAGCAATGTGTTTGTGGCTGAAGCGATTTTCAACGTGCGCCTGCCCGGCGACGGCTATCCGTTTGGCGAGTTCGGGCTCGGCTTTAAGTAGGCGGATTTTGGCGATCGCTTCGGCGGGATCCTTGTAAAGCACAATGTTTTCCATGTCGGCAAAGCCGAGCTGCTCTTCGTCCAGGCCGCCCTGATAGCTCGCGATTACAGTACAGCCGCAGGCCATGGCTTCAAAGTTTTTGGCCATGTATTCGCCGAGCCCCACATCGGCGCTCAGAAATAATTGAATGCGGTTCAGGGTTTCGCGGTATTCGTCTATTGATGAGGTACGCATTTTAGATAACTCGCACTGGCTAGCCACGGTATCGAGTAGCTCAAGCCTCTCCGAGTAGACATTGGATTGCGTTCTGCCAATGAAGGCCAGCTCTATATCCCGTTTGCTGTTCGTATTGAACAGTGACTGGGCGTCGAAGCCCTTAGGCACGATTTCCGGGTTGAAGCCTAAGGCTTGGTAGCGGCTAGCCGTGTTGTAGCCACACAAGACCAGCGTCGCGTCGGGTAGTGCCCGGTAGTATTTTTCAAACGCACCGCGCCATTTCGATGCGGCCAGAAAATTCTGGCAGGCGTCTTCTTCGAAAATAATGAGTCCCGGCAATTTCTGCAGCGAAGAAATGGCTTTTACGGTTTTGGAGAAGGGCAGGTCAAGTAGCACCCGGTCATAGCCGCTCGTGCTAATTTTACCGAGCGTTTTCTTTAGCTGCTTTATCTCGGCTTTAGCCAAAACCTTAACGTCGATATTGTCCTGGCCATCGAGGTAGGTGTAGAGGTGGGTAAAATCGATATCGCGGTCTTGCTGGCCTAACACCAGTACCTTGTTGTGCTCGCTCATGGCAGGGCCAGACGCAAAATAGCGCGCAGTGTCTTGCTGGAATACTGGCTGGGCTTCAAACGTCTAAGAGCGCTCAGTGCCGTGCGCCGGTCTTTCTGTTTCACCGCTGTGAGCAGCAGGCTGTTCAGTTCATCTCCCATGACGCGGTTATAGAGAGGGTGGTCCTGATATTCGCTGAGGGTGCGGTAGATGCTGTCCAGCATGAAGGCCGTGTTTTTGTAGGTATTTGTTTCGTGTTTGCGGTAGTACAGGCAGATATCATTCAGGACATGAATTCGGTTCTTGGCAAAAGCCAGTTTGAGCCAAAGATAGAGATCTTCCAGGGGGATGTCGCTTCTATAGCCGCCGGCAGTGCGCAGGGTATCGGTGCGAATCATTGCGGTGGGTGATATAAATCCCGGTGTGGAGGCGGTGAAGAGCTCCTCGAAGCTCAGGTCGCGCGCCGGGTGAAAGCGACTGCGCTTATTGATTAGTACGCCCTTGCTGTCTATTAGTAACGCGTTGCCGGCGCACACTGCCACATCCGGGTTGGCTTCCATATAGGCCGCCTGCTTGCTGGTTTTATCCAGCATCAATATGTCATCCGAGCCGATGGAGCAGAAATATTTGCCGGTGGCGCGGGTCAAGGCGTCGTTGAGGGTGGCCGAGAGCCCCTTGTTTTGTTGGGCGGTAAAGGAAAATCCGTGCTGCGTCGACAGCCGTTCAAGGATTGCCGCGCTGCCGTCGCTGGAACCGTCATCATAGGTGAGCAGCTCGATGGCAGGGTAATTCTGGCCGAGAATGCTATTTATGCAGCTTTCAATATAGGCTGCATGGTTGTAGCAGGAGACCACGATGGTCACGAGAGGTGCTGGCGCGTTTTCCGAGCCTGCCATACATTTTTGCTCCCATAATCGAGGTGGCGATGATTCCGCTTGTTTCCTCGAAAGTTGAGGGGGGAAATCCTCGCAGAAATCGGCGATAATGCGCGCAATTTTACTCGGCTTGATCGGCTGGGGACAGTTTTTCCGGGATATAAGGGGCAATATGAGAAAGGGAATCATTCTGGCGGGCGGTAGCGGCACGCGATTGTATCCGCTCACCATGGCGGTCAGTAAGCAGCTAATGCCGGTCTATGACAAGCCCATGATCTACTATCCCCTGTCGACGCTGATGCTGGCGGGCATCCGGGATATCCTGATCATCACCACGCCGCAAGACGCTCCGCAGTTCGAGCATCTCTTGGGCGATGGCTCCAAGTGGGGTATTAACCTGCAATATGCGGTGCAGGCCAGCCCAGACGGTTTGGCGCAAGCCTTTATCATCGGTGAATCCTTTATCGCCGGGGACCCGGTGTCGCTCGTGTTGGGCGATAACATTTTCTACGGCAGCGGTTTTGGCACGCAGCTTGAGATTGCGAGCAAAAGCGAAAGTGGTGCTGAAGTCTTTGGCTATTTCGTGGATGATCCCGAGCGCTATGGTGTTGTCGCCTGTGACGAAAACGGGCAGGTGACGAGTATTGAAGAGAAGCCCAAGTCGCCTAAATCCAATTATGCTGTTACCGGGCTCTACTTTTACGACAATCAGGTCGTGGACATCGCCAAATCAATCAAGCCCTCACCGCGCGGTGAGCTGGAAATCACAGACATCAATAACCGTTACTTGGAGCAGGGTCAGCTCAGCGTGCATTTTATGCCGCGAGGCACCGCATGGCTGGATACCGGCACCCACGAGTCCTTATTGGATGCGGCTAATTTTGTGCGCGTCGTGGAGGCTCGTCAGGGCTTAAAGGTCTGTTGTCCGGAAGAGATTGCCTGGCGCAAAGGCTTTATCAGCACGGACGAGCTGCTGACCATTGCGGCTGAAACCGAAAAGAGCGGCTACGGCGCTTATCTGCGGAAGATTGCAACGCCCGGAGTATTTCGATGAAGGTAGAAAAGACGCCAATCGACGGCTTGCTCGTTATTGAGCCACAGGTTTTTGGCGATGAGCGCGGATTTTTTATTGAAACCTGGCAAGCGGCTCGCTACAAAGAGGCCGGAATCGAAGGTGACTTCGTGCAGGATAACCACAGCCGCTCGCGGCAGGGTATTTTGCGTGGGCTCCACTACCAGATTCAAAATCCGCAGGGAAAGTTGGTGCGCGTCACCGATGGCGAAGTGTTTGACGTGGCGGTCGATCTGCGTCGCAGTTCGCCAACCTTCGGTCAATGGTATGGGCTTATTTTGTCGGCAACCAATCACCGTCAATTTTGGGTGCCGCCAGGTTTTGCGCATGGTTTTTACGTACTGTCGGAGTCGGCAGACTTTCATTACAAGTGCACCGACTATTACTCCCCGGAATTTGAGCGCAGCCTGCTTTGGAATGACGCAGCCGTGGGTATTGAGTGGCCATTGGTAGCGGGCGAGTTGCCCCAGTTGTCGCAAAAGGACGCCGCCGGGCAAGCCCTGTCAGACATTGAGGTCTTCGAATAGTGCGGGTTTTAATTTTGGGAAAGTCAGGGCAGCTGGCGCAATCCTTGGTGGACTCGGCACCTGACTTCGTCGAGCTGAGTGTTTGGGGACACAATGAACTAGACCTGCAGGCCACTGCCGGGATCCTGCCCCGTCTGCTTGAGCTCGCTCCCGAGGGCATTATTAATGCCAGCGCCTATACGGCTGTGGATCGCGCCGAGTCCGAGTCCGACCTTGCTTTCTGTCTGAACCGTGACGCTGTGGAGCAGATCGGTGTCGC
>JBFJTG010000185.1:0-4610 GCA_041625575.1 Litorivivens sp. | reverse complement strand
TAGGTGCCCAGAAAGGTCAGCCAGAAATGCGCCTTGCCGAGACCCTCATGCAACTTGTAGCCGGTAATCAGCGGGTACCAATGATAAATGGCAGCAAAGAGCACCATGATGGGTGAGACTCCCATGACCATATGAAAATGGGCCACCACGAAGTAGGTGTCAGATAGCGGCAAGTCGATGGTCACGTTGCCGAGAAACAGGCCGGTCAAACCACCGTGGGTGAAGGTAAATATAAAGCCGATGGCAAACAGCATCGGCACTGTCAGCTGTATATTGCCGCGCCATAAGGTCAGCACCCAGTTGTACACTTTGATTGCCGTAGGCACGGCGATGATCAGGGTTGTTGTGGCAAAGAAAAAGCCGAATGCAGGGTGCATGCCACTGACATACATATGGTGAGCCCAAACCACAAAACTGAGCGCGCCGATGGCAACGATCGCCCACACCATCATGCGATAACCGAAAATATTTTTACGGGCGTGGGTGGCCAGCACATCGGACACCATGCCGAAGGCCGGCAGGGCAACAATGTATACCTCCGGGTGACCGAAAAACCAAAACAGATGCTGGAACAGCACCGGGCTGCCGCCTGTGTAATCCATTGTTTCACCCAGGGACACAATCGCAGGCATAAAGAAGCTCGTGCCAATCGTTTTGTCTAACAACATCATAATGGCGCTAACGAGCAGGGCCGGGAATGCCAACAGACCAAGCACCGTTGCCGTGAAAATCCCCCATACCGTGAGCGGCATCCTCATCAATGTCATGCCGTGGGTTCTTGCCTGCAGTACCGTCGTCACGTAATTCAGGCCGCCCATCGTGAAGGCCACGATAAAAATAGCCAAAGAAACCAGCATCAAAATAATGCCCCAATCGTGCCCCGGCGTGCCTTCCAAAATTGCTTGCGGTGGATACAGCGTCCAGCCGGCACCCGTCGGCCCTCCCGGCACAAAAAAGCTGGCTAGCAGCACAATCACCGACAACAAATACACCCAGTAACTGAGCATATTCATATAGGGGAATACCATGTCGCGCGCACCCACCATCAGCGGAATGAGGTAGTTGCCGAAGCCGCCCAGCAATAGGGCCGTAAGTAAATAGATCACCATGATCATGCCGTGCATGGTGACAAACTGGAGATAGGCACTGGGGTCAATGAAATCGAAACTTTCCGGGAAACCAAGCTGCAGCCGCATCAGGCCCGACAGCACTAAGGCCACCAGCCCAACAAAGATCGCGGTGAGGCCGTACTGAATCGCGATGACTTTGTGATCCTGGCTCCAAATGTAGCGTGTTATAAAACTCTGCGGATCATGCAGTTCCACGGCTTGATCGGCGAGTGCAACGTGTTGCATATCAGCTCCTGGCTCCGCCCCAAAAAACGCCTACAGCGTATTCAGGTATGTGAGTAAGTCGTCAATGGATTGTTCGTTTTGTAAGGATCGGGCCATCAGCACCATTTGATGGCCGTAGTTGTCTTTTGCATGGGCACCGCGAATGCCCTTGCGAAAATTCTCCAGCTGTCGGCGCAAATACCAGTCCTGCTGGCCAACCAGACTCGGCGCCTGCAAGGCGTAATTGCCCTGGGCTTTTGCACCGTGGCAGGCGCTGCAACTATTGAAGTGAGCTTCACCTTTGGCGACATTACCGGAGACTGTGTTTGTCAGTTCCGCCGGCGGCAGCGACTCGATATACGCGCTGACATTGCGCACAGCCGTCTCGCTGGCCAGCACTCTGGACATGCCGGCCATTTGTTGACCGAAAATATCGTCTTTGTGCGCACCGCGAATTCCCTGCTGGTAGTGACGAATCTGGCGTTCGAGATACCAAGGCGCCAGCCCCGCTAGCGCTGGTGCATTCATGGCCTGCTTGCCTTCTCCCTGCTGACCATGACAGGAGGCGCATACGCCATACTGGGCTTTGCCCGCAATCACGTCAGCTTTGGGCCGACCCTGCATCTCCGTCCACGTAGGATGACCCGCAAGCCACTTTTCAAAATCCGCTACCGAATCAACCACCACATAGCCGCGCATGGTGTAGTGCGCAATGCCGCAGAGCTCCATGCAGAGCACGTCGTATTTCCCTTTAACGGTAGGTGCAAACCAGGTGTAGCTCACCGAGCCCGGCACCATGTCCATTTTTACGCGGAACTGCGGCACCGCGAAATCGTGCAAGACATCTTTTGATCGCAGTAATAATTTAACCGGAAGATCGACGGGCAAATGCAGTTCATTGCTAAGCACCAGAATGTCATCGGCGCCGTCGGGGTCTGTAGGGCTCATCCCGAAGGGATTGGCTTGGCTGACAAAACGGGAATCGACCGCGCCCAACTTGCCGTCGGCGCCAGGGAAGCGGTAACTCCACTGCCACTGCTCGCCCACCACTTCGACTTCATGCGCTTCTTCGGGCACGCTTGTGAATTCTGCCCAAACCACCAGACCCGGCGCCAACATTGCCACCACGCCGACGGTGGTGATCACGGTCAGCCAGATTTCGAGTTTTTTATTTTCGGGCTCGTAGTGAGCGCGAGCGGAGGGCTTATGTCGGTAGAGGAAAATGGCGTAAGCCATGAAGAGATTGACGGCAACAAACACAATGCCGGTGATATAAAGCGTGATGTCCACTGTGGTATCCACAGTGCTCCAGTTTGAGGCCAGGGGCGTAAACCACCACGGACTCCACCAGTGAAACAGCAGTGAGCCGAGTACCAGTAAAACCAGTGCAACCACCAATTTCATAACTGCGCCATCCCACTTTTATTTTTCAGGATCTACTTATTGCTGTTTACCTCTTACTGCCCCGGATGCGTGTACGACCAATGCTAAATCCACCTTACTGCGGGTAATAAAATGGCTCTTTCAATGAGTGAAGAGCCAATTAAACTAATACGTTCAGGGCGCAACTTTTATAAAATGCGCCCATTTTTGTTGTGCCACAACGACCAGACGCGGCGTCGACGAACCAATACCAACCGCTTCAAGCTTGGGATGCTCGCCCGTCACACGAGCCAGAATTTCTTCCTGATCCGGATCCACGTCTACAAACAAGATATGCTTACCCGCCGCCAGAACATCCTGAAATTGTCTGAATTCAGCGTGGGGTTCCTGGATACCGATCAGCCCACCTTCCCAAGTGCAAAATCCAAGAATAATAATTGAGAGGAAGATTGCCGGAACCCAGGTATAGCTTTCCGCAAAACCGGTTAACCAACTTACGAGTATGACGATCGACGCGCCGATCACACCAACAACCGCACCTAATTCGGTGCCGCGCACGACGTCTTTTTTGAGCACAGCTTCGACTTTGTGCAAGTGGTGGTTTTCGAGGGCCGCGTCATCTTCACTAAGGACGTGTATTTGGGGGGTAGTGACGCCAGCTGCTTCCAGGTCGCGTTCAACCGCGGACAAGTCTTCGAGATCATCACTAATATAATAATGCCGCTTCATAACAGTTCTCCCTTTTGTGGCGCAGGGGAGTCTCCTAGAGAACTGCATTCGTCACTGGCGTGGCGTCTCTTTGAAACTCACCAGCTGCAGGAGCTGATAACAGCTACCGATTGAACTGATAGTAGTCAGACTTGCGGGGCAAGTCCAGCGCCGAAAAAGAGTAAGCGCCCGCTAACCCACTGCACTACGCTCGCTATATGTGACATAGCCGGCGCTAGCGCAAGCTCTCCACCTCCGCCGCGCTCAAATTGCGGCTTTGACCCGGTGCCAGACCTGCGTCTAACTCAAGACAGCCAATGCGATGGCGATGCAAGGCCAGCACCTCATTCTGGAATCGACCGAACATGCGCTTGATCTGATGGTAGCGCCCTTCCGTCAGGGTCACTTCGGCCACATATTCGGACACGATTTTCAAGCCGGCGGGGCGAGTCGTTATATTTTCATAGTCGAACACCATGCCGGCGGCAAAAGCCTCAATGTAGTCACTGCTCAGTGGCTTGGCGAGAGTCACCGTATAGACCTTGCTGATTTCGCGCTCGGGCAAACTCAGCTGACGCGACCACTGGCCGTCATTACTGAGCAACAGCAAGCCGGTGGAGTTAAAGTCCAGACGCCCGGGTATATGCAATTGTTCACGATCATCCCGGCTCAGCAGATCGATAACCGTTTGATGCCGTTTGTCCTTGGTGGCGCTAAGCACACCGGCAGGTTTGTTCATCATGATGTAAACCGGATCGCGTGCCTGCACAATCCGGTCATCCAGTGTGACCCGGGTGAACTGGCCGATGGTTTGCGATCCCTGTGTCGCGATGACGTTGTCCACCTGCACCCGCCCCTGCGCCAACAGAATGCGCACATCCCCGCGTTTTATCCCGGTATGTTTACTGATGAAGCGATCAAGACGATGGGAATAGGAGGGCAAAAATATCAATCCGCAGCTGAGTCATTTGTGGCCAGCCGTCTGGAGCCGGCTCATTGAAATTATAGCCTACCATCGATAGGCGATTGGCAGTTGATCGCAGCGCGCAGCGTCCCTACCATGCAGACACGCCAGCCACTGCAAAGCCCAATGACATCAGATCGTTCTAGTGCAGCCCCCTGCCCCTGCGGCTCGGGATCCGAACTCCGACACTGTTGCGGCCCCGTGATAGCGGACCCCAGTGC
>JBFJTG010000184.1:0-4660 GCA_041625575.1 Litorivivens sp. | reverse complement strand
TGCTTGAATCCACCCGCAGTGTTGATGACTGGTTTAGCGATATTCGTGAATTATTGCACCGGGAGGTCGATTACAACAATGAGCGCCAAGAGCTTGAGTTTGCCCGCCAAAACTTACAGGGCGATAAGCGTTTTGTTGTCCCGCAGGTTTTCCCGCGCTATTGCAGTGAGCGTGTGTTGTGTATGTCGTGGGAGCAGGGCGAGTCTATTAATCACGAGTCGGTAGCGGCCTTGCCTCAGGCGACACGCAACGCCTTGGGTGAATCGATTGTGGATTTATTTCTGACCGAATTGTATGACTGGCAGCGAATGCAAACCGATCCGAATTTCGGCAATTATCGGGTCCAAATTGAGGGCGGGAACGCGCGTTTGGTGTTGCTGGATTTCGGTGCGATAAGGCCTCTGCCGGATGAGTTTGCGGGCGACTTCAAACGCATGATTAGAGCTGCTTACTACAACGATAAAGTCAGCTTCCTCGATAGTTCGATTGCACTGGGTTTTATGAAGGCCAAGTTCCCTGAAGCGGTGCTTAACAATTTTACTGATATCGGCATGGATATCCTTGAGCCGCTCAAACCGCATTCGGACGCATTGCCCCCCGAAGCGCTCAGCGACGGAGCCTACGACTGGCACAATAGCGAATTGCCCAAGCGCATTGCCAAGCGTGCGCTGGCCGCCTCAATCAGCAAGTATTTCGCGCTGCCGCCCAAGGAGTTTCTCTATGTCATGCGCAAGTTGATGGGCGTATATGCCTTGGTCGCCGCCCTGCGCGGCCAGTTTTTTGCCGACCACTTGCTGCGCCCACACATCGACTGATCGCACATCGACCTTGCCTGAGTTCTCCGGTAATCTTAAGGTCAAATAATTCCAATGGTTTTGATGAGGTAAGCGATGGCGTCGGGCAACAGCACTCAGGTACTCCCGTGGTGGGATCAATTGCAGGCAGATGCCGACCGACAGTCGGATCACACTGACATCAGTGATGGCCGCTTGCTTAGTATAGCGGCCACCGCAGCCCTGGACCGGGTTGCGCGCACGGGTCTGGGAGCTATGGTTTGCTCTGCCATGGCGCCGATGTTGCTGGGCAAAGGCAAACTGCAGCGAGAGAACGAAAAGCTGCGCTTTTATAGTCGCTTTGCCGACAATGTCGATATTGAACGCACCTTTGTCCGCCCACCTAAAGTGTCGGTGATTGAGCAGGAGCCGTCGTGGCTGTCGTCACAGCGTCGCTATCACCCCAAGGGTGTTAATTGCCGCTACCTGAGTTTCGAATCTCCCTATCAGCCGCTGAATCCTGATCTTGCTGATGACTATCTCAGTCATACTCGCAATCGTAAGGCGCAGGCTTTGCATTTGTGCCACGATGAACCCCGGCCGACGCTTTTGTTTATTCATGGCCAGTCTCTCGACAACTATCGCGTCAATAACTGGTGGTTCTCGCTAACCGAGCTTTACGATCAGGGTTACGATGTGCTGATGATGACGCTGCCTTTTCATGGGCCGCGCGCTAGCCGCAATCATCCCATCAGTGGCATGGGTTTTTACACCAATGGTCTTTCCGGTACCAACGAGGCCATGCTGCAGTCAATTTTTGATGCCCGTATCTGGATGGATTATCTTTTCAATCGCGGTGCAACTCAGGTTGGTGTATCCGGTGTTTCCCTGGGCGGTTATCTTTCCGCGCTGCTGGCCTGTGTTGAAGACCGTTTGGCCTTTGCCATTCCTAACTCACCGGTCGTGGCGCCAGTGGATATGGCCCTGCAGTGGCAGCCGGTTGCTCCGGTGTCCCAGTTAATGTTTTCACTGGGTGATCTGGACATGGCCGAGATGCGTCACTGTATGGCCTTGCACAGCCCGCTGACCTACCAATCCAAAATTGCGCACGACCGGCTGTTTATTATCAGTGGCGCTGGTGATCGCTTCACCTCGCCGCGCTTTGTGCGCATGTTGCATGAGCACTGGGAGGGTAGCCGTATTCACTGGTTCCCGGGCAATCATTTGCTGCACTTGCAGCAAACGCATTACTTGCGTGATATGCACAGTTTTATCGATCGCTGTTTCGGGTGATGGATGTGAGCCGCCCGCAATCGTCCGGAATTCTCTCTGCGCTACTGACCCTGGAGTCGGCGGATACACCGATGCATGTGGGCGGATTGTTGCGTTTTCGACTGCCGAAAAAGGCCCCTGCGGATTTTCTTGCTGAACTTGCGGCCAGTTTTTGTGCCCAGACCGAGCTGATTACACCCTGGCACTGGCGTTTGAAACGTGCCGGCTTAGGCGCGCTGCGCTCGCAGTGGCAAGAGTGTTCGTCGGTAGATATGGACCATCATTTTCGCCAGATTGGCTTGCCGGCGCCGGGAGGCGAGCGCGAGCTGGGCGTGTTGGTTTCACGTTTGCACAGTCAGGCACTGGATATGACGCGTCCGCCCTGGGAGTGCTATTTGATAGAGGGCCTGGATGACAATTGTTTTGCCATCTATTTAAAAATACACCGCGCTCTGGTTGACGTGGCCGGTGGACCGGAAATTTTTCACGCGTTTCTCGGTTCATCTGCCGGCGATAAAAGTAAAGCCGCGCCGTGGACAACGTGTATTGATAGTGACGATCTGCGCGATGCGCCGGGTTTTCCCCTGTCGGAAACATTGCGCGCGTCCACCAGTATAGGTTCGGCCTTTGGTCGCCTGCTGTCGGCGGGCGTTCGCAAAAATCAGGCCTTATCGGTGCCCTATACTGCGCCGCGAACCGCGCTGAATGGACCCGTAAATAGTCAGCGTCGTTTTGCCACCCAGCAATATGCGGCGAGCCGTTTGCAGGCATTGTCAAAGCATCTGGGGCAGGACGATGACACGGTTATTTTGTTGTATCTTTGCGGCAGCGCACTGCGCCGCTTTTTAAAGGAGTTTAATGCACTTCCGGATGAGCCACTGATCGCGGCCGTACCGCAGAGCAACGGTTCGCTGGCAGATTTCAATTTGTCCTTTGTGAGTTTGGCCAGCGACCATGCGAGGCCCTTGCAGCGCTTTGCCGCTGTGGAGCGATCTTATGCAGCGGCGCAGGAGCACTTAGGCGCTGTGCCGAAGTCCTTGCGCATGGCCTACAGTTTGGCTGCCGGGGCGCCTTTTTTACTGGGCCAGCTCAGTGGCACCCGGCCGTGGCTGCCGGCCATGTTTAATGTGTTTGTGAATATTCTGCCGGCCCCTGAAGAAAAGCGTTATTTGGCAGGTGCGGCCCTGGAAAGTATCCACAGTTTGTCTATGTTGTTGCCGGGGGCGGCGCTGAGTATTAGTTGTCAACGCTATGCCGGTACCGTGAATATTGGGCTGACCGGTGCTCGCGATACCTTGCCGCATTTGCAGCGTATTGCGGTTTACATGGAGCAAGCCCTGGAGCAATTGGAGGCGGAAGTGGCACGCAAGGAGCAATCCGAATGAACCCTCTGGCAAAGCGCTTGTTGGATCAGGGTCTGGTATTTAATCAGCTAGCAGCACAGGCCGCGGGTAATGGTTTCGACTGGCTGTTCCGTCGCAACAATCTTGTGAAGTCGGGTCATACCTGGTTTGAACTTGTTTACGACGGCGACCCTATGGCGGTGCGTTACTACGAGCTGCCGGAAGATAAGGAAATCCCCCTAAACGACGGCAGCATCATGCCTATCGAGCGCAAGCAACATATGCGTCCCCTGATCCTGGTGCCACCGCTGGGTGTCACTACCGAGACCTTTGATCTGATGCCCCAGCGCAGCTTGGTGCGTTACATGGCTGCCTGCGGGTTTAAAACCTACCTGATTGATTGGGGCAAGCCGGGCAAAGAGCATGCGCATCTTGGCATGCGTGACTACGCCGATGACATGATGACCAAGGCGCTGGAGGAAGTTCGGCGACACTCAGGCGTTGAAGAAGTCTCACTCATGGGTTGGTGCATGGGCGGATTGATTAGCCTGTTATATATGGGCATCAACAAAGACCCGCAAGTACGCAATCTGGTCACCGTAGCCAGCCCGATCGATATCCGCGGAGGTGGCTTGGCCACCGGCGTTGCGCAGGCCTTGAACGTGCCCGCACAACTGATACGTCGTTATACGGATTTCCGCTTACACCTGCTTGATCCCTCGGTGCTATCTGCGCCACCCTGGCTGACAACCCTAACGTTTAAAATGACGGATCCCCTGAGCAGTGTCACTACCTACTGGGATTTGGTGACACGCTTGTGGGACCGGGAGTTTGTTGAATCCCACAGCACAACCTCGGACTACCTGAATAATATGCTGCTATACCCCGGTGGCGTGCTTCAGGACATGGCGGTAAAGGTAGCGGTGGATAATGAGCTGGCTAGCGGTGAAATAGAAATTGGCGGCAAGCTGGCAGAGCTCGGCAGTATTGATTGCTCCATGCTGGTATTTGCCGGTGAGACCGATGCGCTGGTGCCCGCCAATATCGCGAAGAAAATTATGGATATTGTGGCTTCACAGGACAAGCGCTTTGAGGTCGTGCCGGGAGGCCATATGGGCGTAATTCTCGGCAGCAAGGCCCAGCAAACAGTGTGGGCGGAATCTGCACGCTGGCTGCAAGCTCGGGATTCGGGGCGACCGCCGGTTTCAGAACAAAGCACCAAGGCACCGGGAAAGGTGCGGGCCATTAAAAAGCCCAGAGCGCGCAAGGCCT
>JBFJTG010000183.1:0-4689 GCA_041625575.1 Litorivivens sp. | reverse complement strand
GATCATCGTCACGCAAGCTCGCTGCGCGGCCATTCGCCAACACATAGTCTCGCGTGCCAACCCCTCGCTGCCTGGCAATACGATCTGGATAAGCCAATGCGAGCAGTAGACCAGCCATTCCTACATCAACCGCATGACTGGAACCGTCTTTCAGCAATCGGCGGTACTGCTGAGCTTGCTGACGTAACCTTTTGACGCCCGCTTGCCTGTCCGAGCCTGTTGCCAATAAGTTCAGCCTGACATTAACGTCGGCACCGGCATCATTGACCGGATCGCGATCCGCCAGAATGGCAGCGAGATCACAGGCCAATTGACTCATCCCCCACTCCTGCGAGCGCAACAACATGTGGGCAAGCCGGGGATGCACGGGCAAAGCGGCCATGGCTTCCCCGTGCGCGCTTATTTGACCGCACTCATTGCAGGCACCGAGCTGCAATAGCAAATCCATGGCTTGTTGATAGGGTGCAGAGCGCGGGGCATTCAGCCACTCAAGAGCCTGCGGTTCGACTCCCCACTGAAGTAATTGCAGAGCGAGCGGCCCGAGATCGGCCTGCGCGATTTCCGGCTCGGAAAAGGCGGTCAGGGTTTCTGTTTCAGGCCACAAACGGTAAGTAATACCCGGGCCCAGACGACCAGCCCGGCCAGCACGCTGGTCGGCGCTGGCGCGCGAGACTTTTTGCGTATGTAAACGCGTCATACCACTGCGCGGATCAAACTTGGGAGCGCGGGTATAACCGCTGTCTACCACAACCCTAACACCCTCAATGGTGAGACTGGATTCCGCCACATTGGTGGCCATAACCACTTTACGAAAACCCGGCGCGGCCGGCTCGATGGCACGGCGCTGCTCGTCGATAGCCAAATCGCCATAGAGAGGCACCAATAACACATCATCCGATACACGATTTTCCAGTTGCCGTGCCAAGGCTCTAATTTCTGCCTGGCCCGGCAGAAATACCAACAAACTGCCCTCGTCCTGAGCCAAACTCCTGCACACAGTATTCGCGGTTTCCGGAACCAGATCGCGCAAGGAAAGCGTATTTCCGTATTGAATACTAACCGGATTAGATCGACCTTCGCTGCTGACGACCGGGGCATCATTGAGCATCTCTGCTAGAGCCTGACTATCGAGAGTCGCAGACATTAACAGTATTTTTAGTGGTTTTTCCTGCCGAAATAAGGAGCGGGAATAAAGGCTTAAGGCCAGCCCAAGGTCGGCGTCCAGAGAGCGCTCATGGTATTCATCAAAGATGAGCAGGCCATAGCCCTCAAGGCTGGGGTCGCCCTGCAACATCCGCGTCAGCACACCCTCGGTGACGACCAGAATGCGGGTCGCCGCCGATTCCTTGCTATCCAAACGCATGCGATAGCCCACCGTATCGCCGACACGCTCTCCCAGTAGTTCAGCCATGCGCTGGGCTGCCATTCTCGCCGCCAAGCGCCGCGGTTCCAGCAGCAATATGCGCTGTTCTCCCAGCCACGGCTCATCGAGCAGGGCCAGTGGCACCTGCGTCGTTTTCCCGGCCCCGGGAGCAGCAACCAGAATGGCCTCATCACGCTGAATAAGGGCCTGAAGCAGCGGTGGCAGGGCGGAATGAACAGGAAGTAACATAAACGGCGACGAGCATCTGAAGAGGCGAAAAGCATACCATAAGCCCGCATGATACTTTATCGCACATGGCTGGCCAGATAAGAGTAAGATGCAATCTGGAGTATAATAGAATTCTCATCGGCTAACGATTAGCCAGTCAAACTGCATTACGGACAATAGGGGAAAGCGCTTTGAGCGAATCAACCCTCGCATTGGTTACCGGCGCCAGCGGCTTTGTCGGCGGGCATCTCGCCAGCCGATTGCTGCGCGAAGGCTATCGGGTCAAGCTGTTATTGCGACGTCCTCAGGCCGCCAGCGATGTCCTGCTATCGCACTGCGAAATTATTGAGGGTGATCTAAACAATCGAGCCGCTGTTGAAGCCGCAGTAGCAGAATGCGACTACGTATTTCACTGTGCCGCTAACGCAAATACCTGGGACACTCACAAAAGTTATCAGGACGCAAATGTACTCGGCGTTCGCACCCTGCTCAGGGCCCTTACCAAAGTCAATTTGTCGCTGCGACGCCTCGTGCATGTATCCACCGTCGATGTCTACGGCTACCCCGACTCCCCCTGCACCGAACTCAGCGCCACTCGCAAGGTGGGTTTTGGCTATGGCGACAGCAAGCTAGATGGCGAACTACTGCTTCGCAACAGAGCCGATGGCCACAATATTCCCTATGTTATTTTACGACCGGCCAATATTATTGGGCCCGGCAGCCAATTCATCGAACAAATTAATGAGGCCTTGCGCACCGGGAAAATGCTGACGATAGACAAGGGTTCAGCCAACGCAGGACTTACGTATATCGACAATTTGCTGGATTACCTATTGTGGGCAGCCCAATCCGAAGATGCTCTAAACGAGGTCTACAATGTCCGCGACGCTTACGACGTAAGCTGGCTGGATTTCCTCACGCGCTTGCAGGAACTCACGCAGCCCCGGAGCAAAATCACTAACCTTTCCTACCGCTCGGCCATGCTTGCAGCAACCGTGTTGGAAAAACTCTACCGGGCCACCGGCCGCAGTCAGATCGAACCGCCCCTGCATAAACTTCTGGTTTGCATGTTCGGCAAGACTTGCGGCCACTCCGCGGAAAAGATTCGCGCAGCCAGTGGGTTCAGCAGCGCAATAGGCTTCGACGAGGCCATGGCTCTATCGGTGGAGTGCCTGTCAGAGAAAAGCGCCGCTTAGTAACCAAGACGCTCATATCACTCGACTTGCTTGATATGCAGCGTAACAAGGATGGATGTCTCCGCGCCCCTCACGCTCTTGTGGCCCATGAAGGTAGCAACTCTTATGCTCCAGCTTTGAGCCAACACATCGCGTCATTAGGCCCGGATAGCAGAGCGACGATGATCGGTGCCATAGCCATAGGGTGTATCAGATCGCATTGGCGGTGTAATAGCAGTCCATAGCAAGCGACTCAGGCAGATCCCTATCTAGGGCAGCACGACTGATCGTCCAATTAAGGGTATGGCAACTGTCGGCGGATCCACGCTATTTCCGCAACAAGGGCCTCAACGTGTCTTCCAGGCCATTCAATTTTACTTCGTACATCAATGCCAGTTGCTCACCCAACTTGCCGGCGGGAAAGCCCTGTTGGTGAAACCACACCAAATAGGGCTCGGGGAGTTCAAGCAAACGGCGCCCTTTGTACTTGCCAAAGGGCATCGTCTGGTTGACGGCCGCCAGTAATAGCTGATGTTCTTCATTAACGCTCAAGACGCTGCCCCACTCCGGAATCCAACAAAAATAATGCGTGAACCCTGCCAAAATGGATTCGCGCGCGAGTTCGCATTTCCGGCAAGAAAACCGCCGAGTGCAGTATTTTACATAGTCGGAACTTGAATCTGTACCCGAGCTCCGTGATACCGTGTGCTCACCGCAAACTCAAGCAAGAGCTAACATGAAATTTATACCCGCCTTGGCATTCGCCCTGGTAACCAGCTTGGCCTCGCCACTTTCAATCGCATCGGATTGCAAGGCGCCCCAAGTGCCGGAAATACCCGACGGCCGCACGGTAACTCAGGACAAACTGCTCGCCGCACAGGCGAATGTCAAAGACTTCATTGCAGATGGACGTATCTACCTGAACTGCACAAAAAATGAGGAGGCTGTCGCCGCAACAGAAGCGGAGCGGCAAGACATCGTCGTACGCTATAACGCGATGGTCGATCTAATGCAAAAAACCTCCAAAGCCTTTAATCGCGCGGTTGGTGAATACGGAAAACTACAGGAGGCCAAGGAGTAAGCCGCCCTACCCACGTTCCTTTCCAGCTCGCGTCCGGAAGCACTCTCACTCCGCTATATATCGTCTAGCCCTATCCAGCGACTTCTTTACTCAAATCATGTCTTGGACAGACGACCATGGAAAATTTATAGTAAAAATTGGCACGCAGGTTTGCCGCTACGCAGCGGCTATAGCCGCTTACCGACTAGCTGCCGATAAGGGCGGCATTCGCCGCTCAGGCAAACGAGGAGGACACAGTCATGGCCATAGCACCTCGCATAGAAGCTCACTTACACAAGGTGGGCGTCAACTACGATCTGGTTGAGCATCGGCACAGCCAATCCAGCATTCAATCTGCCCTATTTGCAAAATTGCCCCCCACTCAGGTAGCCAAGGCGGTTATCGCCCACGATGGCGACAAGTACTGCATGTGTGTATTGCCTGCCAACCACCGCCTGGTTCTGGATTGGCTGAATGACCGTATGCACGGCCGCTACCGATTGGCATCGGAGGAGGAGGTCAGCGCCTTGTTCGACGACTGTGAGCCCGGAGCCGTTCCGGCCCTGGGCCAAGTCTACGGCATGCCGGTCATCTGGGATGAAGAACTCAACGACGTGCAGGATATCTATTTGGAGGGCGGCGATCATCAACACCTGATTCATCTCGACCACGGCGCCTTTCTGGAGTTGATGGGTTTACAGGCTCACGATGTCATCAGTTGCACGCGCAGTGAAGTGCAGGGGAATAGCATCCATTAGCGCGCCAACACCGACACAGTGGGTAATTTGGCGAACAGTGCGTAATATCAACCCACCTCAAACGCGGCCCAGTCAACGCGTTTGAGGCGGCGCCTGTATTCCCAG
>JBFJTG010000182.1:0-4746 GCA_041625575.1 Litorivivens sp. | reverse complement strand
CAAGCCCTGTCAGACATTGAGGTCTTCGAATAGTGCGGGTTTTAATTTTGGGAAAGTCAGGGCAGCTGGCGCAGTCTTTGGTGGACTCGGCACCTGACTTCGTCGAGCTGAGTGTTTGGGGGCGCAATGAGCTGGACCTGCAGGTCACTGCGGGAATCCTGCCCCGTCTGCTCGAGCTCGCTCCCGAGGGCATTATTAATGCCAGCGCCTATACGGCTGTGGATCGCGCCGAGTCCGAGTCCGACCTTGCTTTCTGTCTGAACCGTGACGCTGTGGAGCAGATCGGTGTCGCCGCTGCACAGCTCGGCTGCCCCATGGTGCATGTGTCAACAGATTTTGTTTTTGATGGAAGCAAGTCGCAGCCCTACCGGGCTGATGATCTTTGTAAACCGCTGGGTGTATACGGTGAAAGCAAGCGCGAAGGCGAGCTTGCCTTGCAGCGGGCTTACCCCGAGGCAGCGATTGTTCGCACTGCGTGGGTGTATCGTGCTGGCAGCGGCAATTTCATGAGCACCATGCTGCGCCTTATGGCCGAGCGTGACGAGCTGGGCGTTGTTGCAGATCAGATAGGAACGCCGACATCGTCGGATAACCTCGCGGCCGTGGTTTGGCGCGTACTCGAACACCGGCTCAAAGGTATTTGGCACTATACCGATGCGGGAGCTGCGTCCTGGTACGATTTTGCTTGTAGCATCTATCAGGCGGCGCTGGATGAGGGCATTCTTGATCGCGACCTTGTTATCAATCCCTTGAAAACGGCGCAGTACCCGACTCCGGCGCGGCGTCCGTCCTACAGTGTGCTGGACACCTCTGACTTGCGTGAAGCAATTGGCTGGCCAGCGATACACTGGCAGCGCGCACTGCGTGAACAAATAAATCAATTATCCATCCGAACATAGGTTGAAGATGTCTCGAAAATTACTTGTTACTGGCGGCGCCGGTTTTATCGGCTGCAATTTCGTCCACTACTGGATGCAGCAGCACCCTGCAGATACGGTGGTGGTACTGGATGCGCTCACCTACGCAGGGAATCAGGCAAATCTTGTACCAGTGTCAGCCAATCCGAACTTTCGTTTTGTACATGGTGATATTAACGACACTGATATGGTGGAAAAGCTGCTGCGCGAGCAGTCGCTCGATACCATTGTCCATTTCGCTGCGGAGAGCCATGTCGATCGCTCTATCACAGGCCCTGATGCTTTTATCGAGACGAATGTGCTTGGCACCCATTCGCTGCTGAAGGCGGCGCGCAAGGTTTGGCTGGAAGGTGAAGGCATGTCGCACCGCTTTCACCACGTCAGCACTGATGAAGTCTACGGTTCGCTTGAAGCTGACGACCCGGCATTCCGTGAAGATAACCAGTATCAACCCAACTCGCCCTACTCCGCGAGTAAGGCAGCGTCGGATCATCTTGTGCGGGCTTATCATCATACTTATGGCCTTAATGTTACGACCAGCAACTGCTCAAATAACTACGGCCCTTACCACTTCCCGGAAAAGCTTATTCCCTTGGCGATCACCAATTTGCTCACAGGCGGCGAGATTCCGGTTTACGGTGACGGCAAAAATATCCGTGACTGGCTCTATGTCGAAGACCATGCGCGTGGAATTGAGGCGGTGTTGCTGAAGGGCGTTCCGGGCGAGGTCTACAATATTGGCGGTGAAAATGAGTGGGATAATCTTGCGCTTATTCGAGAGCTCTGTACGCGTCTGGATACCATCTTTGAAGAGAATCCGGAGCTTTCCATAAAGTTTCCGCAGGCGCCGAAAGCGCAGGGCGGTACCAGCCTTGATCGTATTCGTTTCGTTCAGGACAGGGCCGGCCACGACAGGCGCTATGCGATAGATTCGAATCGTATTACCCGGGAGCTGGGTTTTTCTCCCCATGTGCAATTTGAAGAAGGCGTGGCGAAAACCATCCAATGGTTTCTAGACAACGATGCTTGGTGGCAGGCCAGCAAGTAGGGCCTGCACTGCGCCGAAAAATTCTGCGGGAAGTACCCGCACCGTTAGCAGATAGCGACGTATGAATATAAGAACATTGCAGGCGCATCCGCAGTACACGTGTACATTCTCAATTGGTACGCTTGTTACCGATTCGGGGCAATACGACGAATTTCTTCAGTCCTGTGCAAAGATGGGTTTTGACGGCCCTGACTGTGAATTTTTCAAAGTCGATAACACCGCAGAGAATGTTCTTGATGCTTATGCAGGCATCAATCGCATCCTCTCGGAAAGCAGCGGCCAATACATTATCTTGTGTCATCAGGATGTTGAGCTTTTAGCTCAAAAGACGACACTTGAGGCGAAATTACAGGAGCTGGACAGCCTCGCGCCGGACTGGGCTCTAGCCGGCAATGCCGGTGGCGACGAGCGCAAGCTTCATATCAGAATCAGCGACGCGCATGGATTGGATCAGAAAGTCGGTGACTGCCCTGCCCGAGTGTGCTCTCTGGATGAAAACTTTATTGTGGTCAAGGCCGCTAGCCGTATCGCGGCTAGCGGAGATCTGCACGGTTTTCATCTTTACGGCTTGGATTTGTGCGTTGCTGCGGATGTGCTGGGTTATAGCGCGTGGGTGATTGATTATCCTGTGTATCACAAGAGCGGCGGCAATGTGGGCTCAAGAAAAAGTGAGGCCAGGCTGGATTTCTACCCCTCCCGGCAGCGGCTGCTGTCAAAATACAGCAGAGCCTTTCGCTTGCGAAGGGTTCGCACCACCTGCACGCATGTGGTCTTACCTGAGGTGCTGGCGGAGACTCTCTATGGACGTTTTACGCTGGCATTGCAGAATCTTAGATATAAGCGGTCTGTAAAGAAAAACGATAAGCCAGCATAGAGAGCCGCGTACTATGAACAGGGCCCTTCAACGCCAAAGCCGTGCCACGCCGGGAGTGAGTACTTGATTAAAAAAGCACTTGGTGCAGCTCAATTTGCGGCGGGAGATATTCTCTGGAAAATTGCGAATATTGTCTTGCTTGCTGTTGCATCACGGGTCTTGCCGGAGGATGAGGCAGCTTTAGTGGTCTTGTCCCAAACAGCCAGCATGATTCTCCTTTCGCTGGGCGATCTCGGGTTTCGCTCGGCGGGTATTCGTCTAATTGCGGTTGAAAATGCACAGCGCGCTAATGTCATGCGCGAAGTGTTTCTGCGTCGCCTTGTTTCAGTGCTTGTGCTCGGATTGCCGGCGGCGATGATCTGCGTTGCGATGGTTACTGACAATGTGCGAGCGTTTTTGGGGCTCGCATTAATTGTGCTGGCATATTTACCCTATTTTGCCGCCTCTGACTGGGTGCTGTTGGCGATGGGGCGCGGCGGTTTGGCTGGCCTTGCTCGCGCAGCGTACGCTGTTGTCATTCTTTCCTTGTCGGGCCTTGCCTACCTTGTCGGGGCTGACCTCATCCTGTTTGCCTTGATCGTGGCCTGTGGCTACGGGGTTTTTGCCTCTGTGTCTGCGCTATTGCTGAAATACGGTGTTAAGGAAGCTGCGTCTCTGCCCGACCGGCCGGGCAGCATTGCAGTGAAAAATGAGTTGGCGTGGGGTGCTTCCCTTGCGCTTGCCATCGCGTTTACCCTGAATACCTTGTTCCACTCGGTGGAAATCTTGCTCGCAGGCTTTTTTTGGGGGGAAGAGGCCTCTGCAGCGTTTGCGGCTCCCTTTCGCTTGGTGTTTAGTATTTATGCTATTGGGTGGATTCTCTCGCAATATTTTTCGCCGCACTTTGCCAGGTATTCGCCGGCGAGGGGTGACGGTTCGCGCTATTGGTTAATATTCGTGTTCGGCTTTCTTGCTTTTGGCCTCGTTGCTGCAGCAATAGCATTTTTGGGTGCGCAGTGGCTGGTCACCTTGGTGTATGGTGAGGCGTTTGAGCAAGCAGGAGCTATGTTGAGGCTGCTGTCGCCAACGATTGCCCTGGATGCTGTGGTCGCATGTTTGGGGACTTTGCTAGTGATGCAAAACAAGGGGAAAACGTCGGCGGTGACGATTGGTCTGGGCTGCCTAGCCTCAATAGCAGTATTTCTCCTGTTTAAAGGGTCGGGGCTTGTGGTCGCTGTGTACGCCAAGTACGCCGCTTATATAACGTTAGTGCTGGGTCAGCTGTTTTGCCTATTAATTCTAGGCCGAGCAGCACCCAGTACTTAGGTGTGATTGACTATGGATTATTTCGAGCATTACCAGCGCGTCAATGACCTCAGTGAGGCCGGGCGTCGCAGCCATTGGAAGCCCTTCGAGAAAACACTCGGACGTTTTCTCCCGGCACACGAGAATGCTGTCATTGTCGATGTGGGCTGCGGTGCCGGTATTCTTCTGGAATGGTTGTACGACAAAGGTTACCGAAATGCCTCGGGTATAGATCCTGATCAAGGTCAGGTTGCCTTCTGTGAGCAGCTGGGTGTGAAGGCTGAACAGGTGGCCGATAGCGCGAGTTGGCTGGAAGCTAAACGCGAAGTCGATATGGTGATCTGCAAGGATATTCTCGAGCATATTCCGGAAGAGCAAGTGCGCGCCATTTTGAAAGCGGCCAAAAGTTCACTGACGCCCGACGGGAAACTCTATGTGTCGGTTCCCAATGCCTTGGCGTCGCTCTCCCCGTTTTGGCTGTATAACGACGCGACTCATTTGCGTAGCTACACCGAGAGAGTATTGGGTTTGGAGCTCGCGAGAGCTGGCTTTAAGGTAGTTGCCGTGACGGATGACGATAATTGGGCCGTGGGAGGAGTAGCGGGTGTGTTTCGCCTGATGCT
>JBFJTG010000181.1:0-4770 GCA_041625575.1 Litorivivens sp. | reverse complement strand
GTCTCTGGCGCACCGGTCACCCCAAGGTCCAGCCCCAGCTGCCCCGCTGTGTCCACAATATTAACGGCAAAAGGATTGCCCTTGTCAGCCAGC
Organism: Litorivivens sp.; assembly: GCA_041625575.1. Taxonomy (GTDB): domain Bacteria; phylum Pseudomonadota; class Gammaproteobacteria; order Pseudomonadales; family Spongiibacteraceae; genus Litorivivens. The sequence continues at coordinate 4,677 of JBFJTG010000181.1, read as the reverse complement.
CAACGTCTGGCCTTGTCGCTGTCGTCTTTGTAATTGATGCCAAACACGCTCACTTCATCACGGGCAGCCAGCTCAACCAAAAAGGGGTGTTCGTAAAGGCAAGTCGGGCACCATGTCGCCCACACGTTAACGATACTCACCTTACCTTTGAATATGTTTTGGTCGACGGTCTGGCCACTCAGGAGCGCAGGCAAGGCGAAGTCCGGAAAGGGTTTGCCGATCAGGGCCGAGGGCAGTGATTTAGGATCGTACTCTCCCTCGACAACCTGCCGCTCAACGCCAAAAAACAGGAGCGCCAGGGCAATAAAGAGAAACAGCGGAATAAACAGTTTTAATCGAGCCACATCAGACCTCAATTGCTTTTCGAGCCGGAGTTTGCAGGCGGTATCGCTTATCCATAACGGCCAGCAAACCGCCAAGGGCAATCAATGCACCACCCCACCAAATCCAGCGCACCATGGGCTTGTAATGCACGCGCACCGACCAGGCATTACCCTGCAACTGCTCACCAAGGGCAACGTAAACATCACGCAGGAAGCCGGCGTCAATGCCGGCCTCGGTCATTACCTGATCCTGACGGGCGTGATAACGGCGCTTTTCAGGGTGCAGTAGGGAGATTTCCTTGCCGTTCTTGCTTAAGCGAATAGCGCCACGGGTGCCAATATAGTTAGGCCCCTGTATTGTTGAGGTGCCCTCAAAACGCAGGCTGTAACCCGCCACCTGCAAACTCTCGCCCTGCTCAAGACGCAAGTCGCGCTCGCTGCTGTACTGGCTGACCACACTCACGCCGATAACAGCACAACCAAAGCCAATGTGGGCGAGCAACATACCAACATAGGACATACGCAGCCGCTTCAGACCACTCGTAAAGCTCGCCGCGTTGCGCGTCTGCTGAACAAGACTGCGCAAACTCGCGAAAATCAACCAGCAGCCCAGAAACAAACCAAAAGCCGCCGCGGGCAACCACTGGCCCCACATCAAGGGCAGCAAGAGTCCGACAATAAGCGCCAGCGTCAAGGGTGACCAAAGAAAGCCAAACAGGCCGCGAGAAGTCTTCCACTGGCTGAACATACCGACACCGGCGAGCGCCGCAAGCGCACCTGCCAAGGGCACGAACATCGCGTTGAAATAAGGAGGCCCTACCGAATATTTACCCTGCCCCAGATAATCCATTACCAGAGGAAACAAAGTGCCCAGCAGGACAACCAGAGCGGCGCAGACCAGCAAAATGTTGTTGGCCAGCAATAGCGACTCGCGTGAAATCTTGCTGAACACAGGCCGGAACGTGGTTTGGGGCGCGCGCAGCGCATACAGGGTTAACGAGCCGCCAATAACAATAAACAGAAAGCCGAGGATGTAGAGGCCTCGAGTCGGATCGGCAGCAAAAGAATGAACCGAGGTCAGCACGCCGGAGCGGACGAGGAAGGTTCCGAGCAGGCTCAGGGAAAACGCAAAAATCGCCAGCAGCAGCGTCCAATTTTTAAAGGCGCCGCGTTTTTCGGTCACCGCCAGAGAATGAATCAGGGCCGTACCCACTAGCCAGGGCATGAAGGATGCATTTTCAACCGGGTCCCAAAACCACCAGCCGCCCCAACCCAATTCATAGTAGGCCCACCAGCTGCCAAGGGTGATGCCTGCTGTCAAAAAGGCCCAGGCAATATTGGTCCAGGGGCGGGCCCAGCGCGCCCAGCTGGCATCCAGTTTACCGCGTACCAACGCCGCAATCGCAAAGGCGAAGGCTACCGAAAAACCGACGTAGCCGAAATACAACATGGGAGGATGGATCACCATGCCGAAATCCTGCAGCAGCGGATTGAGATCCTGTCCGTCGGCGGGTGGCGATATCAGCAATCGATCAAAGGGGTTGGATGTGAACAGCATGAAGCTTAGGAAGCCAATGGCAATCGCACCCATGGTAGCCAAAACAACGGCCTTTACGGAATGCGGCAGTTGTTTGCCGGTCACTGCAACTGCAGCGGTCCAGCCCGCCAGAATAAGCACCCACAACAAGAGCGAACCTTCGTGCCCCCCCCACAGTGCGGTGAATTTGTAGTGCACCGGTAACTGAGTGTTTGATTGCAGGGCGACGATCGACACCGTGAAATCGTCGAGCAAGAAGGAAGCGGCCAGGCAAGCGAAGGCGATTGCTACAAACACTAACTGCAGCACAGCCAGGCGCGGCGCACTGAGAAGCAATTGCCTATTGCCTAGGTAGTAGCCAAAAGCGGGCAGTGTGAAGAGTAATAGCGAAAGACAAAACGCGATTATCAGCGAAAAATTTCCAATCTCCGGTATCAAGCTCAGTACTCCGGCTTTGCGTTTTTAAGCGCTTCGCTAACTTCGGGTGGCATGTAATTTTCGTCGTGCTTGGCTAGAACCTCGGTCGCCTGAAAAACGCCCTCGTCGTCCAGCTGACCGGCAACGACGACGCCTTCCCCTTCACTGAAGAGGTCAGGCAGAATACCGGTATAGCGCACCGGCACATTGGCCTGATAGTCGGTCACGATGAAACTAACCAGCAAACTATCTGGCGCGCGCTCAATACTGCCTTCCAACACCATGCCACCGGCCCGAATGTCGCGTCCCACCGGTGCTTCGCCAGCGGCAATAGCTGAGGGCGGATAAAACAAATTGATATTTTGCCGCAGTGCGTAGCCCAGCAGGGCAACGGCAATACCCGCGGCAAGCACAATAAACAACACAATCAGTAGTCGCTGACGACGAAGCGGGTGCATTATTCCTCCACCCCCTTGAGTACAGCATTCTGACGACGGTAAAAAGCACGCAAGTTCAGCTTCTGCTTCTTCCCTGCGCGCAGCGGTACCCACAGCAAAGCAATCAGCGTGACAAAGGTGATCGCATAGGCGGCCCAAACATAAGCGCCGTGCCCCGCCATCGTCCATAAGTCATGGAAACTTTCGAAATACATCTACACCCTCTACTTGGCAACTCTTAATTAGATGCGTCAGCCAACACCCGCTCTCGCACCCAGCGGGTGTTGCGCTCGCGATCGAGAATTTCGTTGCGAACAAACAACAGCAGGCACAGCGCGAAAAAGCTGTAAAACCCCGTTATGGTTAACAGCAAGGGCCGCAACATAGTGGGATGAATCGTGGATTCGCCGGTAAAACTGATACTCGCAGGCTGATGCAGGCTATACCACCACTCTACAGACCAATAAATGACCGGAATGTTCACCGCGCCCACCAGAGCCAATATGGCACAGGCTCGCCCGGCGGCTTCCTTGTTGTCAAAAGACTCGTACAAGGCCAATACACCGACATAGAGAAAAAACAGCACCAGTACGGAGGTAATGCGCGCATCCCAGACCCACCAGGTTCCCCAGGTCGGTTTACCCCAAATAGCCCCGGTGACCAGCGCGAGAAATGTCAGGGCGGCACCAATGGGTGCGCAACACTTCATCACCATATCGGCCAGTTTAATGCGCCAGATCAGGCTAATGGCGCCCGCCACTGCCATCACCATATAGCCCGCCATGGCGACCGCTGCAGCAGGAACATGAATATAGATAATGCGAAAACTGTTGCCCTGCTTGTAATCGGGCGGCACAAACAACAATCCCCAGACAACACCACCGATAAGCGTTAGGGCCGTTAGCACCGCCAACCAGGGGAGTAGTTTACCGCTAAGCTCGTGAAACCAGCGCGGCGAACTCCATTTGTGAAACCAGGCCCACATAAATATCACTCTTTAAAGAAACGGTTAAGCGAGGCGGCCACTGGAGCTATCAGTAGCGCACCGAAAATGCTGGCGCGACAGTATACCCCAAGCTATTGATCGAGGCTTACCTTAAGGGCACCGGAAATAGCCAGCGGTGCCAGCGCTAAGGTCAATAGCGCCATTGCAAGCAGCAACAATAAGGGCGAGGTGCTGTCCATGCCCTGCACGGCGCGCTGTACCGCGGCACTACCAAATATCAATACCGGCACGAATAGCGGCAGCACTAACAAGGAAAGCAGCACTCCGCCGCGCTTTAAGCCAACAGTAAGTGCGGCACCGATTGCCGCAATAAAACTCAGCACCAGACTGCCCGCCCCAAGACTCAACACCAACACAAGCAGCCCCGAGCTTGGCATTTGCAGCATTAAAGCCAGCAAAGGCGCTAATAAGGTAAGCGGCAGACCACTAAGCAGCCAATGACTGAGGGTTTTAATCAGCGCCACCCAGTAAAGCGGAACCGGGCTTAGGATCACCTGCTCCAAGGTGCCATCGTCAAAATCACCACGAAACAGGCTGTCGCTAGCCATCAGTACCGCCAACAAAGCCACAATCCACAGTATTCCGGGTGCCATGTTGGCCAACACCTGCGGGGACGGGCCCAAGCCCAGAGGGAAAAGCGTGCACACCATGAGAAAGAAAAACAGCGGATTAGCTAATTCAGCGCGGCTGCGCAGCATGACCAGGAGTTCGCGCGCGAGTAATTCTTTGGCAAGCCCCAGCGGCGATAAATGATTCATTCGCGCCCCCCAAGCCGGAGACTTTGCAAGGGCGAGACTCTGGTCAGGTCGTGATGAGTTGTCAGGACGACAGCTCCCCCGCCAGCGGCAAACTCACTGATCCAGGCCTCCAGATCAAGCACAGCCTGCTTGTCGAGGGCCGTGAAGGGTTCGTCCAGCATCCACAGCGCTACCGGCGTCAAGAACAAGCGCGCAAGCG
>JBFJTG010000180.1:0-4783 GCA_041625575.1 Litorivivens sp. | reverse complement strand
GCTGGCTCAAGCGACATTTCTGGCAATTGCATACCCACGGCAAGTTCTGACATTTGACGAAACAGCGGCAGGTCCAAGGTTGGCAGCACAACGGGCTTGCCTGCCGCGAGCACCTCTCGCAACCGATCTCGCACAGCTGCGGCAGCCAATAATTGCTCAGCGCTTGGTACAAATTCTTCGCTACCAAAGTCAACAAAAGCTTCGGTCACCGTATGCTGCATGCCATTCAAAATTGCACCGTATTTATGCAGCAAAGTGCGGTCACCGGTAATTTGCACAAGCGAAAGCAATGCAACCATAGGATCAAGCGCGCCTATTGCTTCGTCCAACGTGGGTTCATTTGCCTAGCCAGCATGATTAGCCGCACCTTGCATTATGCATTCCTTGTTATAGAACTGGCCGTGAGCGAGGCTATTGCTTAGGTATCAAAGCCTAGACCGACAATCCTATCTTTAGTTTTGACAAAATAGTGAGCTCAAATTACAACGCTTGATGCAATTCGTCAAGATATAATATATTGCTAAGTTAATGAAAAGGTAATAGCGGTCAATCTGTCGTAAGGCGCGCATTTTATTGAATATTAGAAGTCCGCCCTACCCTAGCATCAGCGCCATCAAATCAACACCGCAAGCCCGTGTAAGCGCCTTTCCTGCTCGCATAACTCGCCAACCAATCAAACGATTCAGTCCACGCGAACTGACGCAGCTGGCACTATCTAGCTTTCGATTGCCTGATCAGTTCAGGGGCGCCTAATACTTCCTATAAATCAAGAGCCTGAAACAAAAGCCCATTCACCAACATTTCTCGCGAATCAGAGATACGTACACTTATTGACAATCACATAGTTTATATTTAAATTACCTATAAATTATGTAAACGTTTACAGCTTGCGGCATAAAACATGCCATAGAATTGACTCCAGAATTAAATAATAAAGTTACGAGGATTGCATCATGGCCATTGTAGATTCGAAGTCCGGTGCTCGCTCATTCACCCCTGTTACAGGGGAAAATGAGACCACGAAATATGCCATTTTGTTGAAACATATCGGCCTTACGGCAATGTTGCTTTATTCCTACGCCATCAATGCACAAGATCGACAACAAGATCCGTCTAGCACTAAACCTCCCGCTACCACAAAAAGCGGTCTAGCTATCGAGGAAGTGATTGTCACCGTATCCAAGCGCCAGGAATCATTACAAGAAGTACTGGGCTCTGTGTCGGCCATCTCAAGCGACACGCTGCAACGTAACAATATTCAGGATCTAAACTCCCTTGTTGAGCTAATTCCGGGGATGGTCGCGCAAGATGAAGAAAACATCGCAATTAGGGGCATCAGCCGCACACGAAACGGGCCCTCTCCGGTAGCATTTCACGTCAACGACGTGTTCATCGCAACACGTGGCGAACCATTTTATGACCTCGGCGCGATAGAAATTTTGCGCGGGCCGTCAGGCACCTTATTCGGACGCAATGCTACAGCTGGGGCAGTCAATGCTAAATGGCAACGACCCGACGCTACGTGGGGTATTGGCGGAGATGCGAGATACTCAGGTCTGAAGGACGAGCAGGTACGTGCATACCTAAACATTCCCTTTCTCGGAGAGGACGACACCCGACTGCTTGGGCGGTTTGCAGTCTTCAAGCGGCGAGGTGATGGTACTATCGACAATTTGTTAGCCTCCGATGCGGGTGATCCAGGCAACGTCAACGATCAGTTTTTTCGCCTGTTTCTTACCAGCGAAGTCACCGACAACTTACAGCTCGCCTTGCGCGCGATTCGATACGAAAGCAACCCAAAAGGTACCCAGGCCGTATTTAGCCCGACATTGGAAACCCGGCGCTCGGGCCAGCTCGAGGAACTTGGCGCGCAGCCGCTTCCAAACGATGTCACCAAGGTACGCTCCCGCATCAAGCAAGTCTTTGGAAAGCCGTATTCTGAGAGCACTCGAATTGACGGCGATGTAACTTGGGCCATGCATGACCTACCTTTGTTCGGCGATGTTGATATGGTTCTGGTTGGGGGTCAGATGCGCGGAGATATTGTTATCGATTTTGACCTTGATGGTACCGAAGAACCCATCGTCGACACCTCCGTTAAATCAAATGACGATATCCGCCGCACAGCTGAATTGCGATTTGCCTCACACAACAACAACGGCCTCGACTGGCTATTCGGGCTTTTCTGGTACAAACAGACCAGCACTACTGCACTGCACGTGGATGCGCGTACCTTGATCGCCCCCTCAGGCCTTGGCGTAGGACCATCTTTTACCGGTGAACCGAAGATAGTTGTCGACGTAGATGTCGACGTTGACGGCGAACGGCGATTAGACCAGAGCAAAGCTGCTTTCCTCAACGTGGATATGGATCTGGCGCAGTTGTTCGACTTACCCCAGGTCACAATTAGCGTAGGGGTACGACAGAATCGGGACACCTTCGGCCTGACAACGCCGCGCAGCGACATAACACTCTCCGTTCCCAGGCTACCTGGCTTTAATATTCCTGCAGTTCAATCACGTAATCTAAAACAGTTTGCGGAGTTTGATGAAACCACCGGCGAACTGGGCGCGCGCTGGTTCTATAGCGACGAAGGTATGTTTTATACGAAATTTGCGCGCGGCTATAAACCCGGCTTAGCTCAGCGAGTCGACCGTGCAGACGGGACGTCCGTCCAAAATCCGGTAGACCCAGAATTCTTGAACGCACTGGAAGCTGGCTGGAAGACATCGTTTTTTGACCGCTCCCTGCAAATGAATATCGCCGCCTACCACTACGACTATACGGACCTACAAGTTAGCCAAATAACACCCGGGGGAGTACTGACTGATAACGCCGGTTCGTCGACTATCGACGGATTTGAAGTTGAATTACATTGGTCACCGACAGCAGCGTTCTACCTGCAGGCTAGCGCGGCCTGGACTGATGCAACCTACGATAAGTATTGCGGCACAGACACAGCTCTCGGTGAGGTCCAAACCGATCCCGGCTGCACTGATGCTAATCCGACTAGCTTCGCCGGAGCAAGAATGACTGCCGCACCCGAATACTCCGCTGCACTACTGGCCAGCTACACTTTCAATTTGAGTGACTTTGGCACCCTCACCCCCTCAATAAGAAGTAGCTGGAGCGACGAGCTAGACCGTCGCGGCCTAGGCAATCCCAACGATACTGTTAGATCGCACAGCACCAGCGATGCCCGCCTTACATGGGAAAGCCCTCGCCAATACTGGAGCGTGAGCGCATTTGTGGAGAATATAGAGGACAATAACGACATCTTCTTTTCCGCCTTCACGCCAATTGCTGTAGGCGCGAAACCGGATACCTTTTCGCTCAGCAACAATATCCCGCCACGAATCTACGGCATATCTTTAGAAGCACGCTTCTAATCGGAAACGCTAAATCACTATTATGTAAGGCACCACTGAACAATTCAGCGATGTCTTAAGCTTACTCAGAATGAGGATTGTTACTGTGCTAAAAAAATGGGCTGTTCGTATCGGTCTCGCTGCGGGGATATTCGCGATAATTGGTGTCGCGAACTGGTATTTCACCATGCGCTCGATGGGCTTCTTTCGCGACCCGGTATTTGAAACAGCGGCACCGAATCTACCAGAGCTGAATCGACCTTCAATACTTGTTTTTTCTAAGACCAATGCGTTCATTCACATCGACGCAATTCCCGCAGCAAAATCGATGCTGCAAGCACTGGCCAAAGACAACAACTGGTCGATCTTTGTGACCGATAATGGAGCCGTACACAATACTGAACAGCTATCGAAGTTTGACGCTATCGTCTGGAATAATGTCTCTGGTGAAGTACTAACCGAACCGCAACGTCTGGCATTTATCGACTATATCGGCAATGGCGGCGGATTTGTCGGCATTCACGCTGCTGGAGACAACTCTCACGATCCCTGGAAATGGTACACAAATACGGTGATACGCGCGAAATTTATCGGCCATCCAATGTCTCCGCAATTTCAGAAAGCCACAGTTCGCATCGAAGACTTAGATAACCCGATCGTCAGCCACCTCGGCTCAACCTGGAAGCGCGTTGACGAGTGGTACTCCTTCGCAGATAGCCCACGCAAACAGGGTAGCCACATTCTCGGCAATCTAGATGAGACTAGTTATTCACCGGAATTTTTTGGCAAGGAACTTCGCATGGGCGACGACCATCCTGTAATTTGGCAGCATTGCGTTGAGAAGGGCCGAGTCTTCTACTCGGCCCTAGGACACACTGCCGAAAGCTTCGATGAACCTGCCCATATCACACTACTACACAATGCCATCATCTGGGCCGGAGGCCTTGAGCCAGGCGGACTAAAGTGCGGAGAATAAGATAAAGCCTATTGCACACAATCACGTACATTTTGCGGCCTATCTAGGTCGCTTTTTTGCAACCTAAAACGTTGCGCAATCTCGATAAAAAACTAGAATCGAATCCCCTGCCTGCCAATACTGGGTTCGCGAATTACAGCCTGTTATCTACTAGCAGTTTGGCCGCGTAATCACAGGCTCTAGCCGTTAAAGCCATGTAGGTCAGCGAGGGGTTCACACAGGACGAAGAGGTCATACACGCGCCATCCGTCACGAACAGATTGGGCACGTCATGAGCTTGGTTTTGGGCATTCAATACTGATTCGGTCGGATCCTCCCCCATACGCGCCGTACCCATTTCATGAATACCCAAACCCGGCGCACCGATTTGATCCGACTGAACTGTATATACAGCACCGGCAGCCTTCATAAGTTTCTGCCCCTGATCGAGAAGATCATC
>JBFJTG010000179.1:0-4890 GCA_041625575.1 Litorivivens sp. | reverse complement strand
CTCAGCCGGCACGAGCTAGCGCGCTGTGCACGGGTTGGTCTGGTCTTCGGCATTGCCATGAGCCTCTGGGTTGTTGGCCTGGCAAAGTCGGCACACGTTGGCGAGGCAGCCTTTATCGCCAGCTTGGGCATCATCATGGTGCCCATAATAGGTCGCGTATTTTTTAAGGAGGCCATTCCGCTCAATACCTGGCTGGCGATGCCCTTTGCCATTGCTGGTCTCGCATTTTTGTCATTGAGCAATGAGCTTCGCTTCGAAAGTGCCCAGTTACTCCTGCTGGGCTCGGCTGCGATCTTCGCGCTGTACTTCAACTTGAATACTCGAGCGGCAAACAACCAGTCAGCAACATTAGCCGACGGCTCTCGTATCGACACACCGCGCATATCGGTTATGGCGCTTACGACCCTTGTGTTATTCATTGTCGCACTGGTTACCGGACTGCTGTCACTGGCATTGGAACCTTGGCAGCCTACCCTCAACAACTTTCAGCCTATGCTCGCGGTATGGATAGGCTTCTCAGCACTCATCAGCACCGCGTTGCGCTTTTTAATCCAAACCTATGCACAAAGCCTGACCGAAAACAGTCACGGCGTTGTCATTATGGTCTTGGAGCCAATATGGACGGCGATACTGGCTACGGTGTGGTTCATGGAGTCCATGAGCAGTTCACAATTGGTGGGCTGTCTTTTGATCTTTATGTCGCTGCTGATTAACCGCTTCAAAGCTGTAGTGAAGCTTTTAAAGCATGTGAGTCGAAAGGCTTGAAACGCAGTTTAAAAGGCTGCTTTTTCAACATCGGTACTCGCAAGATTCACTGATCACAAAATCTACAAATATACTATTTTGGGAGCCATCACCTTGGAATTTGTTATTAGTTTCGATATGCGGGCACCAGACTTTGGAGCCTCACCCGAAAATATCTATTCCGCCGCTCTGGATATGAGCGAATGGGCAGACAAAATAGGGTTTAACTGTGTAAGCCTTGGCGAGCACCATGCCAGTGAGGATGGCTACCTGCCCTCGCCTATTCCGATGGCCGGCGCAATTGCCGCGAGAACGCAGTCCGTCACAATTCGGCCGAATGTCTTGGTCGCCCCGCTCTACGAACCGGTAAAGCTGGCGGAAGACTTATCCGTGCTGCAAATTCTCAGTGGCGGCCGCCTACAGGTGGTGATTGGCGCGGGTTATCGACCTTACGAATTCCAAATGTTTGGCACTCAGCGCAGCGAGCGCAAGCAGCGCTACCTCGAGGTCTTTGATGTGCTACGAAAAGCCTGGGCCGGAGCGGAGTTTGACTATCAAGGCAGGAAGGTGCTGGTTAGACCTATACCCGACAAAGCGCCTCCACTCCTACTAGGCGGCGCTCACCCCGCCGTCGCCCGACGAGCAGCCCGTATTGCCGATGGTTTCTTTCCGCCGGGTGGTGAGAACTGGACGCTCTACCGCGAAGAGCGTATTAAATTAGGGAAGTCGGATCCCGGTGAAAAGTTTCACGCACTTGGCCCCATCTTCACCTACGTCACCCATGATGTCGAAGCCGCCTGGAAGACAATACTGCCCCATGCCTTACATTGCGTGAACTCCTACGCGGAATGGACACGCGAGGCCTATGGCCGGGCAGCCGGCCCCTTTGCCGCAAAGGTAGACCCTGCGGATATTCGCAAAAGTGGCGCCTATCAGGTGCTGACTCCATCACAAGCCGTAGACATGATTAACACGCTGGATGACATCAGCACTTTCATCCTAACGCCGCTGCTGGGAGGGCTGAATCCGGACTTTGCGTGGCAGGGACTAAAATGTTTCGAAGCAGAGGTGTGGCCTCTGGTTAAGCATCGTGCGGCCGATTTACCCATTCCGGGTGTTTAGACAGCGCAAAGAGACTATGAATCTTGCAAAGTTCCCAATCGATCTCAAGCTGAAATTAAAACCGGCAGGTATCCATTTAGCCTCTTCGAGCTGCCAGGGAATCGGCGTATAGTGACCCGATACTCGCGTGACTTCGCATCGATCGGAGCGTGTACTTCATGATGATTTTTCTTTATGGCTTGCTGACACTGTTGATCGTCACGCCAGCATCTGCCTCTGAAGCCAGCGTCGATCACTTACAACTCACCGATAGCTGGACCGGCTGGCTGTCACTCATCATTTTTGTCATCGCCTACGCATTGGTGATTCTCGAAGAAAAGCTACACCTGCGAAAATCCAAACCTGTCCTGCTCGCTGCAGGCTTGATTTGGATACTGATTGCGATTGCGTGTAATCGAGCCGGCCTCACCCACGCAGCACAGGACAGCATTCGGCATAATTTCCTGGAGTATGCGGAGCTCTTCTTCTTTCTACTTGTGGCGATGACCTATATCAATGCCATGCTCGAGCGAGGCGTTTTTGATGCACTTCGCAGTTGGTTAGTAGCACGCGGTTTGAGCTATCGCGCCTTGTTCTGGTGGACTGGCCTACTAGCCTTTTTTATCTCGCCAGTTGCCGACAACCTGACCACCGCACTGATCATGTGCGCTGTCGTCATGGCCGTGGGCGCAGACCAGCCCAAGTTTGTCGCCATCTGTTGTATCAATATCGTCGTGGGCGCAAACGCTGGTGGAGCATTCAGCCCCTTTGGCGACATCACTACGTTGATGGTATGGCAAAGCGGCTTGATCGAGTTTCACGAGTTCTTTGTCTTATTCTTACCGAGCGCCACCAATTTTCTCGTTCCGGCCTTATGCATGCAGTTTGCAGTTCCCAAAGGCGCGCCGGGCGCAGGAGATACTCAGCATCAATTGCTCAAACATGGCGCAATTACCATAGTTGTATTGTTCTTGTGTACGATTGCTACAGCCGTAAGTTTCCACAACTTTCTACACCTGCCGCCCGTATTCGGAATGATGACGGGGCTCGCCTATCTTAAGTTTTTCGGCTTCTATCTGCGCATGAAGCAACGCTCATGGGCCAACCGCGTCGAAAATCCGCCATCGTCAGGAGCCGAAGAAGAAGAGTTCGATATATTTCGATCTATCGCCGGAGCCGAGTGGGATACCCTGTTTTTCTTCTACGGCGTTATTCTTGCTGTCGGCGGCCTGGGCTTTATCGGCTACCTCAGTTTAGCGTCCGGCTTTTTCTATGGGGAACTCGGACCGACCACCGCAAATATACTGATCGGTTTAATGTCTGCGGTTGTCGACAATATCCCGGTCATGTTCGCAGTACTGACGATGGAGCCGGATATGCCAAAAGTGCAGTGGTTGCTCGTTACCTTGACTGCGGGTGTCGGCGGCAGCCTGCTGTCGATCGGTTCGGCTGCCGGTGTTGCCTTAATGGGGCAGGCCCGCGGGCATTACACTTTTTTCGCTCACCTCAAATGGACCCCCGTTATTGCGCTTGGCTACGCAGCCAGTATTGCGGTTCACTTGGCAATCAACTGATTCAGATAGCGCACTAATTACCAGTAACTTGAGACGGGTACACCCATTATCGGCCGTGCTGCCTAACTCAGAAAGTTTCCAACTGCTGGTCTATATCAACGATAATGTCAGTCGACTTTTCCCTTTTGCACAGGACTCAGTATGACCCTGCAACGCCTACGCCTCGCTAAAAATGAAGAAAAACGCCTTCGCAGTGGCCATTTGTGGATCTACAGCAATGAAGTAGACACCAAGACCACACCCCTTCGCAATTTCAGCGCAGGCGAGCAGGTCATCGTTGAGAATCAAAATGGCAAAATCGTTGGCGTTGCGTATGTTAATCCACAGTCTTTGATTTGTGCGCGCATGCTGACGAGCAACGATCAGCCCATTGATCTGAGCATCATGAAAAAGCGCATCGTGTCTGCGCTCGCACTGCGCGAGCAGCTTTTCGACGCACCGTGTTATCGATTGATCTTTGGTGAAAGTGATTTGCTGCCGGGTTTGGTTGTCGACCGCTTCGGAGACCACCTTTGTGTGCAGTTGAACACCGCCGGCATGGACGCGATGCGCGACATGGTTATTGAGGCCTTACTAAGCCTCTTAAAACCCAGCTCCATTTTGCTACGCAATGATGCCGGCGTTCGTAAACTCGAGGGTTTAGCGCAGGAAGTGCTTACCGCCCACGGCGAAGTACCGGATGAGGTTGAACTCACCGAAAACGGCGTACGCTTTCTGGCACCCTTGGCGGCTGGCCAAAAAACCGGCTGGTTTTACGATCAGCGTCCCAATCGTGAATGGCTTCGTAAAATCGTGCCCGGTAAGCGCGTTCTGGACGTCTTTAGTTATGTCGGTAGTTTTGGTGTTCAAGCGGCCGTATTCGGTGCCACAGAAGTTGTATGTGCCGACATTTCGGAGACTGCATTGGACATGGTGCATAAAAATGCCGCCTTAAATGGCCTCGCCGATAAAGTCAGCACGATACAAGGCGACGCCTTTACCACCCTGAAAACCCTCAAAGAAAGCAACGAGCGTTTTGATGTCATCATTGTCGACCCGCCCGCATTTATTAAGCGCAAGAAAGATCAAAAAGAAGGGATACTCGCCTACCGGCGCATCAATGAGATGGCCATGCGCCTTCTGAACGATGGCGGCTTCCTTATTTCAGCCTCCTGTTCAATGCATATGCCCAGAGAAGAGCTGCTCGATTTAATACGCGCCGCGGCTCGCAATATCGATCGCAACGCCCAAATCATCAGCGAAGGTATGCAAGGGCCGGATCATCCCGTACACCCCGCCATTCCAGAAACCCGTTATTTAAAGGCGGTGTTAAGCCGCGTGTCGTGGGCATAACTTGGCAACAAACACGCACGGGGTGATTGCTCTATAACACTTTGGTTATTACTCATCTTTGCCTTCCATCTTCGCCTTTAGGTCGGCGAAGGGGCTGAAGGTGGCGGCTTTTGCTTTTCTCTCCGCCGTGCTGCCATAG
>JBFJTG010000178.1:0-4981 GCA_041625575.1 Litorivivens sp. | reverse complement strand
GACTTCCCCAACCCCAGCGCAGACCCGGCGCTGGCCCAGTACGCCGAGCGTTTCATTGAATCCCTTCCGGCAAAAACCAAACACTCAGTGGTGCTCGACGCGCGCAAGGCGATCATTGTCCTGCTGCCCATGGGGCGCGCGTCCATCGACCAGGTGGCGCTGACCATGGGCATCAATGTGCGCACGCTGCAACGACGTCTCGAAGAGTCGGGCACCGTGTTTTCGGATTTGCTCAACGAGGTCAGACGCGAACTGGTGCTGCGCTACATCGAAAACCCACGCTATTCACTCAGCCGCGTCGGCGAATTGCTGGGTTACTCGGTGCCCAGTTCCTTTACGCGCTGGTTTACCTCGCAGTTTGGTGAATCACCCGCCAGCTGGCGCGCGGCGCATCCCGGTAAGTCCCAGGATGTGGATTCCTGAACGCTTCTGCTCGCGAGCTCAGGCTTGGCAGTTAAGTTTTAGCCTCAAAAATATTATTCAAACTGACAAAATGCCAGGTGAATCCCTAGTTTGTGGTATGCTCCGGCACTCATCCTGGAACCCTATAGTAGAGGCTTAAAGCCATGATCCGCTGCCATCTCGCCCGCATGATGGGCGAACACAAGATGCGTATTGCCGACGTTGCCAGAGCAACCGGGCTGAGCCGCGCCACGGTGACCTTGCTCTATAAAGAAACGGCGCAGAAGGTGGACCTGGAAGTGCTCGACAAGTTATGTGAATTATTCGAATGCGGGATCGATCAGCTGCTGGAACGCACTGACACTCCGCAGGCAGATTAACCGACAGGGCCGACTCAAGCTCAAAGGGATATGACGATGGTCAACCAGAACCCGGAACAAATTGCCCGCGATGAAATAGATGCCCTGCTGGAAAAAGCGGGCTGGGTGGTACAGGACAAGAAAAAGATCGATTTTTCGGCCTCGGTGGGCGTGGCCGTGCGCGAATATCAAACGGATGTTGGCCCCGCTGATTACGTGCTGTTTGTCGACAAGCAGGCGGCGGGGGTCATTGAAGCCAAGCCGGAGTCCTGGGGAGAAAAAATCACCACCGTTGAGGAGCAATCCCTGGGCTATGCCACCGCCAAACTCAAATGGGTCAACAACAGCCAGCCGCTGCGCTTTGTGTATGAAAGCACCGGCGTGATCACCCGTTTTACCGACGGTAAGGACCCGAATCCGCGCTCGCGGGAGCTGTTCAACTTTCACCGCCCCGAAACGCTGGCGAAGTGGCTGCGTGAGCCGAAAAGTCTGCGCGGCCGCCTGCAGGACATGCCGCCACTCAATGAAGACGGTCTGCGCAAATGCCAGATCAAGGCCATTACCCAACTGGAAGCATCCCTGCAACAGGACAAGCCCCGCGCCTTGGTGCAAATGGCCACCGGCTCCGGCAAAACCTTCACCGCCATCACCGCCAGCTATCGGCTGTTGAAAGAGCCCGTTAGTGCCAATCGCATCCTGTTCCTGGTCGACACCAAGAACCTGGGTGAGCAGGCAGAGCAGGAGCTGATGAGCTTTGTGCCCAATGACGATAACCGCAAGTTCACCGAGCTCTACAATGTACAGCGGCTGAAAAACCAGTACATCGCCAAGGATGCCCAGGTGTGTATCAGCACCATCCAGCGCATGTACTCCATCCTCAAAGATGAGCCGCTAGATGAGGCGTTGGAAGAGCAGAATCCGGCCGAACAGTACACCCGGCCGAAAGCGCCGCTGCCGGTGGTGTATAGCGAGAAAATTCCGCCGGAGTTTTTCGATGTCATCATCATTGATGAATGCCACCGCTCCATCTACAACCTGTGGCGGCAGGTGTTGGAATACTTCGATGCCTACCTGGTGGGCTTGACCGCCACACCCGATAACCGCACCTACGGTTTCTTCCGCAAGAACGTGGTCAGCGAGTACGACCACGAAAAAGCCGTGGCCGACGGCGTCAATGTCGGCAATGAGATCTTCGTGATTGAAACCGAGAAAACCCAGTTGGGCGGGACAATCAGCGCCAAGCAGCAGGTGGAGCGTCGCGAGCGCAGCACCCGCCGCAAGCGCTGGGAAACCCAGGACGAAGACCAGGCCTATACCGCCAAGCAGCTGGACCGGGATATCGTCAATCCCGACCAGATCCGCACCGTGATTCGCAGCTTCAAGGATGCCTTGCCCGCTATATTTCCCGGCCGCGCGGAAGTGCCAAAAACCCTGATCTTCGCCAAAACCGACAGCCACGCCGACGACATCATTCAGACCGTGCGTGAGGAATTTGGCGAGAGCAACCAGTTCTGTAAGAAAGTCACCTACCGCGTGGCCAACGACAAAACCGACGCCGAGGGTAGGGTGATAGAAAAAGGCGAAGACCCGAAATCGGTGCTCGCCCAGTTCCGCAACGACTACTACCCGCGCATTGCGGTGACCGTGGACATGATCGCCACTGGCACCGATGTCAGGGCGCTGGAATGCCTGCTGTTTATGCGCGATGTGAAGAGCAAGAACTACTTCGAGCAGATGAAGGGCCGCGGTACCCGCACCCTGGATAAAGACAGCCTGCAAAAGGTCACGCCCTCGGCACAAAGCGCCAAAACCCACTATGTGATTGTCGATGCCATCGGCGTCACCAAGTCGGTGAAGACCGCCAGCCAGCCGCTGATCACCAAACCCAGCGTGTCGATGAAAGACCTGGCCATGGGCCTGATGATGGGCGCCAGCGACAGCGACACCGTGTCCTCACTGGCCGGCCGCCTGGCGCGGCTGGACAAGCAACTGGGCGACGAAGAGCGCGCCCGCATCGCCGCAAAAGCCGGCGGCACCCCGCTGCTGATGATTGTCGGCGAGCTGTTCAACGCCATCGATGGCGACCGCGTGGAGCAAAGGGCGCTGGAAATCACTGGCCAGCCGCTGGGCAGCGACCCCGGCGACGCAGCCCGCGACCAGGCGCAGAAGGAGCTGGTGAGCCAGGTGGCGAATGTGTTTAATGGCGAGCTGATTGAACTGATCGACACCATCCGCCGCGACAAAGAGCAGACCATTGTTCACGACGACCTGGATACCGTGCTCAAGGCCGAATGGGACGGTGAAACCACCGACAATGCCAAGACTCTGACCCGGGAGTTTGCCGACTACCTGCGCGAGCAGGCCGATGTCATCGAGGCGCTGAGCATTTACTTTCACACCCCGGCGCGGCGCAGCGAGGTCACCTACCGGCATATCAAAGCCCTGCTGGAAACCATCAAGCAGGACAGGCCCAAGCTCGCCCCCCTGCGCATCTGGCAGGCCTATACCCACCTGGACAACTACCGGGGCGACAACCCGCTGAGTGAGCTAACCGCGCTGGTGGCCCTGATTCGCCGGGTGTGCGGCATCGACGGGGAAATCAAAACCTTCAGCAGCACCGTCAGAAAGAATTTTCAGGACTGGATTATGAAGTACCACGCAGGTTCCCGCGACAAATTCAGCGAGCCGCAAATGGCCTGGCTGCACCTGATCCGCGATCATATCGCCAGCTCCTTCCATATTGAGCGCGATGACCTGGATATGGCGCCCTTTAACGCCCAGGGCGGTCTGGGGCGTATGTACCAGCTGTTTGGCGATCGTATGGATTGGGTGATGGATGAGCTTAATCGGGAGTTGGTGGCTTGACGGCAGAAGAGATTGAAATTAGCGATAGCTGGACTCCAGTTTCATACCCAATTCCTAATCATTGGGTTTATACAGAACTGGAAACAGTTTTTGATAATCTGTCGCTGACAGGGAAGAAGTTAGCCCAGAAAAACTATGAAGCTAACGGCGCGTTTCCTGTTGTAGATCAGGGTATATCTGAAATTGGTGGGTATTCGAACGACGAGAATAGGCTAATAAGACTAGAGCGACCAGCTATTGTTTTCGGGGACCATACTAAATGTCTAAAGTTCATTAGCTTTTCGTTTGTACCCGGTGCAGATGGCGTAAAGGTTTTGGTTCCAAGAAATCCAGTTGACCCTAAGTACGCATTTTATGCGTGTAGGTCGTTGCGATTGCCCAGCAGAGGTTATTCTCGGCACTATTCGTTTTTGAAAAGATGCAATTTCCCACTTCCTCCCCATAATGAACAAAAACGCATTGTTGCCAAAGTCGAAGAGCTATTCTCCGAGCTGGATAACGGCATCGCTGCCCTAAAAACCGCCCGCGAGCAGCTCAAGGTCTACCGCCAAGCCGTGCTCAAGCACGCCTTTGAAGGAAAGCTAACCGCCCAGTGGCGCGAGGAAAATCAGGACAAGCTTGAGTCGCCGGAACAGTTGCTCGCCTGTATTCAGCGCGAGCGCGATGCCCGCTATCAGCAGCAATTGGAAGACTGGAAAGCAGCGGTAAAAGCGTGGGAGTCCAAAGGCAAAGAAGGGAAAAAGCCGCGTAAGCCGAAGGAACCCGATATTTATAATTCAGTCTCAATTAATGAAGAAGCGTCTAAGTTGCCAATCGGATGGATGTGGGTGAGTTTGGGGGAGCTAATAACAAGAATAGACCAAGGTTGGAGCCCTAAATGTGAGAATGTAGAAGCTGATATTAATGAATGGGGAGTAATTAAGACCACAGCAGTTCAACATGGCAAATTTCTTGAGCATGAAAACAAAGTCTTGCCGGAATATTTAGAACCTAGGAAACAGCATGAGCTAATTTCTGGCGATATTTTGATCACGCGTGCGGGGCCTCGTATAAGGGTAGGTGTCTGTTGCCTAGTGAAAAAGGTGAGATCCAAGCTTATAAACTGCGATAAAGTCTATAGAATTAGAGGATTTGATAGTATTTGCCTTCCAGAATTTCTCGAAGCTGTACTTAATTCTCCATCCACCCTAGATGTTTTAGAGGGTGTTAAATCCGGAATCAACGATAGTGGTTTGAATCTCAATCAAAAAGCATTCTTAAGTATGCTTATCCCATTCTGTAGCCTTAGTGAGCAAAAGGAAATAATCTCAAAAATTGAAGCATCACTGTCTATTATAAATAAGCAGCAAGAAATT
>JBFJTG010000177.1:0-5035 GCA_041625575.1 Litorivivens sp. | reverse complement strand
GGTAATCCACCGCCATTACCCCCACTTGAGTCATCAGGATCACCGGAAGCCTCTCCCGAATTACCACCGGAACCCAGCAGGTCGTTGAATACACCATCGCCATTGTCGGGGTTGCCATCATTCGTGCTGGTCAATGCATCGCTGACACTGCCGCCGGTAATGCCGCCGACAAGATCATCCACCGGTTCAACAATCGGGCTGGCGCCCTCAAGCACGGGAGCAGTGACGGGTTCCAAGGCTTCGACAATGGGTGCGAGCACCGCATCAAGCGGATCCGTGATGGGATCAAGCGTGGTGTCTACGGTATCAACAAGGGGGCCGAGTCCGCCCAGTGGTGAACCGCTGCCGTCACTTGAGCTTTCAGCAGCATCACCGGAGCCCTCGCCCGTCGCACCACCGGAACCCAATAGGTCATTAATCAGGCCATCGCCATTGTCGGGGTTGCCATCATTCGTGCTGGTCAGTGCATCGCTGACGCTGCCGCCGGTGAGATCACCCACCACCGCGTCGACAGGCTCAATTACAGGGCTAGTTGCGTCGAGAATGGGACTCGTCGCAGGCTCAAGCGCTTCGACCAAAGGCGCCAGGCTATCGTCGATCGGATCGGTCAAAGGATCCAAACTGGTATCCAATGTTCCTATCAGTGGTGCCAAGCTGTCTCCCGCAGGCGAGCTTAGCGGCTGAGACGGTGATGTCTCGCCACTGCTCGATGGCTCCGGGCCGCCCAGCAGGTCATTAACCAAACCGTCGCCGTCTGCCGAATTACTATCACCAGATGTGGTCAGAGCATCTTCCAGACTTCCACCGGTTGTATCAGCCAGCAAGCCGTCCACGGGGTTGCTTAGGGGCTGGGCCGTATCTATAAGCGGAGCGCTTACCGGCTCCAACGCTTCTATCAGCGGCGCCACACCTTCGTCTACAGGGTCAGTGACCGGATCTAATCCGGTATCCAATGCGTCAACGAGAGGAGATAGACCCTCTCCGGCCGGCGCGCTGAGCGCTTCGACCGGTGAGGTTTCGTTAGTGCTGGGCTCATCGGTACCACTGCCCAGCAAATCATTAACCACGCCATCGCCATTGCTAGCGTTCGAGTCTCCTGTCGTGGTAAGCGCATCTTCGACGCTGCCGCCGCTCACATCAGCCACAAGCCCATCGACGGGATTACTTACCGGATCAATGGCCTCCAACACCGGCTGAGTAATCGGCTCTAACGCTTCCACCACCGGCGCCAAGGCTTGGTCTACCGGATTTGTAATCGGGTCTAACGCAATATCTACGGTAGTCACCAAGGGTGCGAGGCTTTCGCCAGCCGCGCCGGAAATAGGCGCTATCGGAGAGACCTCTGCCGTATTGTCCGCACTGCTTGAGCTCTCCTGCCCACCTAGTAGGTCGTTCACCAGGCCATCGCCATTGTCTGTGTTGGAATCCGAGCTGGTCGTTAGCGCATCCTCGACACTGCCGCCGGTAAGATCACCAACAAGGCCTTCCACCGGGAAAGTGGCAGGCTCGGCGACCGACGTGACCGGATTTACGACGGGCTCCACTAATTCGACAATCGGAGCTAAAGCGGCATCTATGGGATCAGTAACCGGGTCAAGTGTGGTGTCGACGGTATTCACCAGAGGCGCCAAACTTTCGCCTGCGGGTTCCGTCAAAAGAGGTAATGGAGAGGTCTCATCCCCCTCACTGCCGGAGGCGATCGCGGCATCGTCAACCAACAATAAGTCCGCAGCGTCTTGCTCTGACAAGTCGAGTGGATCAAAGGCGTCTTCCAAGGTGTCAGTTGGCGCCAGCAGCTCATCTGCTCCGGACGATAAGTCACCAAGAGGGACGGCCGTTGATTCCTCCACTGGCGCAATAGATTCAAGGGTATCAACCAGACCGCCGAGAAGTTGGGCTGTCGCTGCAATTGGAGATACGAGAATGGCAACAGCCAGTATCGCAAACGCAGCCCTAACAGAAATGCATGCTTCCCTCTTTTGCTTTCTAATCATTGAAACTCTGGCATCCCATTTACTCTGTACACCGTTAACCTACCAACCGGATAGCCTAACATGATACCGAAGCCGCGCCTCAAAAGCCGCGCGTACAGAAACTATAATCCAGAAATTAAGAGAAAAAATAGACTCCGCGCACACCCTGCGGCTTCACTCTGAAAATGGAAACCTAGAATCAGCACCTCACCAAGCCTCAATCTACGCCCATTGGCACATCTCAATAACTTGAGGCGCGAAACATTACTCTGGTCTTGTGAAAAAGTTTTTCAACTGGCTCGCCACACCCCGGCATGCCGCCGACTGTGTTGGCGCTAGCAGGGGGATGGGAATGATCACTGCAGGTACGTATGAGGTGCCGCTGGCCTCGACCGCGATTTTTCCCATGGATTTAAGGGTCTGCATATCCCAGATTACTGCCTCGTATTCCGCGTCATCTTCCCACCACAGCAAACCGAGACAGGCACCACCGCCAACACCCACGCTGCAGGACATGGTTCCGCCATCTTCACCGCGATTGGTGATGCCGTCCAACCACACAATGTAACGGGTACCGGATTCCAATAGTCGCTCGGCCAGTGCCGAATCTTGCAGCGTGGCTGCCAGGGCCTCGGCGGTCTGCGGCGCCATTCTGGGCTGAAACCAGGGAAACATTTCATCCATAAACTGCTGCTCGGGCTTAACCGGCAATTTCTGCCGTAGAAGGTTGTTATACACGCAGCTGGTAAAGTCTTTTTCGGTTTGGTGACGGAAATTCTGACGACGTCCCAATACCACAATCGTTTCTTCGCCTTTTAACAGCCCCACCGGGGCGTGGCGCAGTTGCTCGACCGATGAACTGACACAAGCGGCGAGGCCAAAGGGCAAAATAAACAGACAGATGGCTCTATAGAGGGGCATAGTTATCAGCGCTGCAAGGGTGGCAGTTCAAAATGCGTGCGCACCCTGCCCTGTTTCATGTAGCCGAGCACGACCGCCGCAGCACCGTCGCGCATGGCCCGTTTACTGGCTTCGCGCATTGCCTTGGCCGCCGAACTTCCCGAGGCCTCTTCGCGACCATAAGCCGTAAAATGCCAGTCGAGCAACTGTGTGTTTTTGGGATGGAACATTTGCAGCGAATACTTGATCCAGACTTCGTAGTAATCACCCCTGCTCATGCCCGGGGTACTGAACTGATAGTCGTGCATCACGGGACGAATAATTGTTGCATTGTCTGGCACATCGTTGAGGGAGTAGACGACGGTCACCGGTTCAAACATGCCGCGTAATACGGCTTCAAACAAACGCGCATTTGCGTCACCAAAGACAATGGTCCAGTCTGCGCCCTTGTCGGGTTTTTCGCGGTGCTCATAGCCACGCAGTTCCGGCGGAATATAGAGCGTTACGGCGGCCTGATGTTTGCGCATAACCGGTACCGGAAAATCCTCCGACAGCACAACATGCTGGCTGCACGCCGCGAGAGTGACCGTTAGCAAAAGCAGGATGTAGCGCCCGTAGTTCAAAGATTGACTCCGTCTCTCTCGTTGTTTTTATACGCCCCCAGCATAGCACTGAAGCGCCGTTTAATTCGTTTCATTCCAGCGTCTGCAAGCCCACAAAGGTTCCGCCGTTTTTCTGGCACAAGGCACGCATTAGCATGGAAAATTGCACTCCGGTCGGCCGAATACCGCCCCGCGTAAACTGTACAGGAAAACCTACGCCGTGAATTCTTACGAGGGGCTTACCATCGGCTCCCTTTGGATTAATTCGCTCTACTGTATCGAGCACCGACTGTATGGAATTGCCGGTAAATTCATCGCCAAAAACGTAAATACTGATTTTTTTGTCCTGCGCGTAAAAGGCCCTGATCGCGCGTGTAATGCCCTCCACCGGACTGGAGTTCGAGAAGGGCTGCCAGCTCGCCATGCGACTGATAATCGCTTTGCGACGGCCGGGGGTGTCGGGTATCCACTGACCTGCATACTGACTGAACATGTAGTCGCCCATATCATTCATGATTTGCAGGCCTTTCACCTTGGGATACAGGTCTAGGGTTTCCGTCAGCTTTTTAATCACCGTTGGCCAGGCGTAGCCGTGCATGCTGCCGGAGGTATCAATCACAAAAATGATGTATTCACTGTCGATGGGTATGCCACCCACCCTATCGTTATTCGGGCGCACGCCCGAGGCATAGAGCCGCTGCATTTCTGCGCTGAGTTTTTGCTTGGCCACGGCGAGGCGATTTTCAATCGCTGCGGCCGCCTCCGCATCCAATTGCGCGTCGGCGCGCTCGGCCTCTAGCGCTCGCGCCTCGGGCCGCATGCTCGCCAGCTTCTGCTCGGCATCGGCCAGACGCTTACCTGCATCGGCAAGCTTTTGCTCCAGACTTTTTAGCTTGCCATCCAGTTCCGGCAGTTCAGCAGCGAGTTCCTCGGCCATGGCCTGTAAGCCAATGCCTCTATCCCGCTCTTTGGTAGGCTCGGCGATTTTCGTCAATACCAAAAGCAGCACGATGGCGCCAAAGCCACAGCTGATGGCATCGAGAAAGGACAGGCCAAATATTTCGGTTTCGCGTCGCCGGCGGCGTCTCATGGCCAATCCTCCGACGGACTCATAAACACACCACCGCTACTGCGAGCCAATTGCCAAAAACTACTGGCCGCCAGCGGATCACCTTCCATGGGCAATAAAATAACGTTCACCGACACACTTTTCGGCAAACGGCTAACCGCGGTTCCGAACAGGCGAATGCGCTCACGTCCGGACACACCGCCGGTTTGCGAGGCACTGACGTCCTGGGTGGGCAAGCCATCGGTGATAAGAAATACGGCATCGGGCGCAGGTTGCAAAGCAGCGACCGCCTGAAAGGCCATTTCAAGACTGGTGCCATTGGCGGGCACAATTTTACGCAAATTCTGTACGGCGTCCGTTAGGCGCCGGCCCTTGTCAGTACCCAACCACTTGCCTTCCGTTCCCGGCAACGCTGCCTTGACGCTGGTGTTAAAACTATAAATTTGAAACTGCGAGGCGGCGGGCACCTGCGTTGTTAGCCAGTCGACGGT
>JBFJTG010000176.1:0-5162 GCA_041625575.1 Litorivivens sp. | reverse complement strand
TTTCACGAAGAATGGATGCGCTGCGCCAGGCTAAAAATACCCATTAGTTTGGCGATGGTCGATCTCGACCATTTCAAGATGATAAACGACACCTATGGCCATCAAGCCGGAGATAGCTGCCTGGCCAGAATTGGCGAGATACTGAAAGAGTTTACCAATAGACCCGGGGATATTTGCGCACGCTATGGCGGCGAAGAGTTTGTGCTTATGTGGAGTGATACCACAATTGAACAAGCCAAAAAATTAGCCCTCAATTTACAAAAAAAAATTGCTTCTCTTAATATACGGAACGACACGTCGCCAACAGAGCATTTTTTAACTGCCAGTATTGGTGTAGCCGAATGCGTTCCCACAAGCAGTATCGAAGAAAGTGAACTCCTAAGCCGGGCCGACACCATGCTCTACAAAGCGAAAGAAAATGGCAGAAACAGGGTGGCGACCGAGCTGGATATCCAGACTAAACGAAACTCTCCGCAGCTAGCCTATCGACACTAGGCTGCTGCATTGCCGGCCTTTTCGCAGCACCGACCTTACTCTACGGTTACAGATTTTGCCAGATTTCGCGGCTGATCAACATCGGTGCCTTTGAACACGGCCACGTGATATGACAGCAATTGTAAGGGAATCGTGTAAAGTATCGGCGCAATAATCTCATCACTGCTGGGCACAGAAATAACCGTCACTCCTGCTTCATTTTTGAAACCGGATTTTTTATCCGCAAACACAAATAGCTGACCGCCGCGCGCCTGCACTTCTTCGAGATTGGATTTGAGTTTTTCCAGCAATTCATTGTTGGGGGCAACCGCGACAACCGGCATATTGTCATCCACAAGCGCAAGCGGGCCATGTTTAAGTTCACCGGCCGGATAACTTTCGGCATGGATATAGGATATTTCCTTAAGCTTCAGCGCACCTTCCATCGCTACCGGCCATTGCACACCGCGACCTAAAAACAGTGCGTTGTGTTTGTCGGCAAAGGCCTCCGCCATTGTGCAAATTTCAGAATCCAGTTCAAGGGCGGCAGCAATAGTTTCCGGTAAAGCGTGCAGCGCTTTGACGATACCGGCTTCGATGGCTTTATCGATGGCGTGACGCCGGCCTAAGGCAATTGTCAGCAACAGGAGCGCTGTGAGCTGGGTAGTGAAGGCCTTGGTGGAGGCTACGCCAATTTCCGGCCCGGCTTCGGTCATCAATGCAAGATCGGATTCTCGCACCAGAGAACTTTGTGCAACGTTACACACGGTAAGCGTTCCGACGTAATCCAGCTCTTTGGCAAGACGCAATGCGGCCAGCGTATCGGCTGTTTCGCCCGACTGGGAAATCGTCACGAGTAAGGTGCCGGGGCTAACAACAAATTTGCGATAGCGAAATTCACTCGCCACTTCTACCCGGCAGGGAATACCGGCAATACCTTCGATCCAGTATTTGGCCACCATGCCCGAGTGATAACTGGTACCACAGGCAACAATCTGCACACTGCTGACTTTATCAAACAGCTCCGTGGCAGCACTGCCGAAAGACTGTTCAAGAATGTGATCTTTAGCCAGCCTGCCCTGCAGCGTGTTTTTCACAACATGGGGTTGTTCGTATATTTCCTTGAGCATGAAATGGCGATACTCGCCCTTGTCAGCCGAATCCGCCTTGCCGGTGATGCGCTCTACATTTCGCGTAACCGGTTGGTTGTCTTTGTTCCAAATCTGGTAGCTGCTGGTAGTGATTTCGGCGACATCACCTTCATCCAGATAGACAAAGCGATCGGTAACCTGACGCAAGGCCAATTGATCCGAAGCAAGAAAGTTTTCGCCGAATCCCAATCCCAGAACCAGGGGACTACCACTGCGGGCGCAAACAATGCGCTTGGGTTCGTCAGCGTGTACGACCGCAAGACCATAGGCGCCATCAAGCGCCGGGATCGCGGCTTTGACAGCGGCGAGCAGATCCAGGCCACCCAGCATTAAGTCGTTGATGAGGTGCGCGATGGTTTCTGTGTCGGTTTCTGATACAAACACATAGCCTTTGGCTGAGAGTGACTCTCTAAGCTCTGCGTGGTTTTCAATGATGCCGTTGTGCACTACAGCGAGCTTGTCACCGGAAAAATGGGGGTGCGCATTTTTCTCGGTGGGTTTGCCGTGGGTTGCCCAGCGTGTATGGGCAATGCCGGTGTGGCCCTTTATTCCGCCGGCGATTGCGTCGTCAAGCGCGGCGACTTTACCAACTCGCTTACAGGTATTGAGCGTCCCGTCTGCTATCAAGGCCACACCTGCGGAGTCGTACCCTCGATACTCAAGGCGCTTTAAACCCTCGATCAATATGTCGCTGATATTACGGTCGGCGACAGCGCCTACGATTCCACACATGCAATCTTCCCCAGATTTTCCGTTATTCTAGTTTTTCTTGGTAGGCCGCTTCCAGCCTGTAATATTACGTTGTTTTGAGCGAGCTACAGCCAACTCCTCGTCGGCTACGTTTGCGGTGATTGTTGACCCGGCGCCCACCGTCGCGTTTTTGCCTACGCTTACAGGCGCCACCAGCGAGGTGTTAGACCCGATAAAGGCGCCATCACCTATCAGGGTTTTGGATTTGTTCACGCCATCGTAATTACAGGTAATGGTGCCCGCCCCAACATTGGCATTCTCGCCAACATCACAATCACCAATGTAGCTTAGATGGTTCACCTTGCTACCGACGCCAAGCACTGCTTTCTTTGTTTCGACAAAGTTTCCGATTTTTGCCTTGGCCGCCAGTATCGTACCGGGACGAAGCCGGGCAAAGGGACCGACATCACAGCCCTCGCCAACAACGGCCTCTTCCATTACCGAATTAGCTTTTATCGTAGTGCCCGCGGCAACTGAGCTATTGCTAATGACGCAGTTGGGGCCGATATGAACCCCCGCCCCGATATGGCATTCGCCCTCAAAGACGCAATTCACATCGATATAGCTATCCTGCCCAACAGAGAGTGTACCGCGTATATCAATGCGTGTGGCATCGGCTAAGGTAACGCCATGGGCCATAAGCTCGCGTGCCTTGCAGCTCTGATAGTAACGCTCCAGCTCATTCAGCTGGACTCGGTCGTTAACACCCTGCACTTCCCATACCGATTCCGGTTGCACTACTTCTATCGAAACGCCGTCAGCAACCGCCATGGCTATTATATCAGTAAGGTAGTATTCGCCCTGGGCATTGTCGCTACTCAAGGCAGGCAGCCATTTGTTCAGGTGCCTGGCGTGAACAGCCATCATGCCGGTGTTCACTTCCTGAATGAGAAGCTGCTCCGGGCTGGCATCTTTCTGCTCGACGATGGCGGCAACTTTACCTTTATCTCGCACAATTCGGCCGTAGCCACTTGGGTCAGTCATGTTCGTCGTTAGCAGCGACATGCTGTTTTCGCCGCAAAGTTCATTTAGTTGTTTCAAGGTATCAGCAGCGATCAGCGGTACGTCGCCATAGAGAATCAAGACGCGGCTATCAGTGCCCAATTTTGGTAGTGCCTGTCTAACAGCATGACCCGTACCGTTTTGTTCACTTTGCTCAACCCAGAACAGATCGGCACTCTTAAAAGCTGCGGTGACTTTATTTGCCCCATGTCCTACAACAAGGTGTATGGCGCTGGCATCAATTGTACGAGCGGCATCGATCACATGGCCCAGCATCGGTTTTCCGGCGATGGAGTGCATGACCTTAGGCAAGCCAGAGCGCATCCGCGTACCTTTGCCGGCAGCGAGAATCACAACTTCAGTTTTCACGACGCATCCCGTTCTTTAGTGAATATCTGATGGTATCTGAAACCAAAAAGGGTAGCTATAAGCTACCCTCTTGTTGGTACGTTTACATGCGCAGATGATTCTGCGACCTGCTCGTACTAATTACTTTTTAAGATTTTTGCGAATCTGCTGCAAGGTACGGAGCTGCGCAGTTGCCGCCGCCAACTGCGCCGCAGCACGAGAGTAGTCCAACTCACCACTCTGGTTGTGCATCGCATGTTCGGCTGCTTTCTGCGCTTCCAGTGCAGAGGCTTCGTCAAGGTCACCAGCACGTACGGCCGTGTCTGCCAGTATGCTGATAGAACCTCGTTGAACCTCAAGGTAGCCACCGGAAACGTAGTAAACCTGTTCTTCGCCACCATCTCGGATAACGCGAACGGGGCCTGGCTCCAAGGATGTCAGCAGAGGTGCGTGACCGTAGCTTATGCCCAGATCACCCATCGATCCGTGCGCCACGACCATCTCGGCCAGTCCGGAAAAAATCTCTTCTTCCGCACTTACGATGTCGCAATGTATGGTCATAGCCATTGTTTAACCTCTGTTCTAGAAGGCGCCTTGCGGCGCCGCATGCTCTTGAGCGCTTCGGGGCTTACAGCTTTTTGGCTTTCTCGACGGCTTCGTCGATGGTGCCAACCATGTAAAACGCCTGCTCGGGCAGATCGTCGTGCTGACCAGCCAGAATTTCCTGGAAACCACGGATGGTTTCTTTCAAGGAAACGTACTTACCGGGGCTGCCGGTGAAGACTTCAGCAACATGGAAAGGCTGAGACAGGAAGCGTTCGATTTTACGCGCGCGCTCAACGACCAGCTTGTCTTCTTCAGACAGCTCATCCATACCCAGAATCGCAATGATGTCTTTCAGTTCTTTGTAGCGCTGTAGAACCGTCTGAACGCCACGAGCGGCCTCATAGTGCTCAACACCAATAATCAGCGGATCAAGCTGGCGCGAAGTAGAATCGAGCGGATCAACCGCAGGATAAATACCTTTTGCAGCAATATCACGGCTCAGTACAACGGTTGAGTCCAAGTGAGCAAAGGTGGTTGCTGGCGAGGGGTCAGTCAAGTCATCCGCCGGTACGTATACCGCCTGGATAGAGGTGATAGAACCGGTTTTGGTCGAGGTGATACGTTCCTGCAGAACACCCATCTCTTCCGCCAGTGTCGGCTGGTAACCAACCGCTGAAGGCATACGCCCCAGCAGTGCTGATACTTCGGTACCGGCCAGTGTGTAACGGTAGATGTTGTCGACAAAGAACAGAACGTCACGACCTTCGTCACGGAATTTTTCAGCCATGGTCAAACCGGTCAGTGCAACACGCAGACGGTTACCGGGCGGCTCGTTCATCTGACCGTATACCATCGCTACTTTCGATTTGCTGAAGTCTTTAACGTTAACAA
>JBFJTG010000175.1:0-5219 GCA_041625575.1 Litorivivens sp. | reverse complement strand
GAGTATGCTTGACTGATTACTGACACCCATAAACCTGATTCGATAAGTACCCGCTTCAGTATTACGCGGAATGCGCCACAGGATTTCCGCTGTTGAAGTTTGAGTGGCAAGCGCCTGAGGCTGGGACGTGTCTGAATGCCAAACAAAACTGGTTTCCGGGTCAGCGTCCCTCGCAACCGCTGACCAGGCACCACCGTTCTGTTTGCGTTCCACAAACAGGAAGCTGCCATCGGTCTTCAGGTCGTTGTTCGGGGATGAGGCCTGGAATACTGTTCGTACGGTGTTGCCCGGAACATAATCAGCATTGGGTTGTGTAACAAGCGCGCCGAAAACAGAACCGGGCGGTGCAAGGTCAGTGCCCTGCGGCGGCAGCACTTGCAACAGCTGTGGTGAGGTCGTTGGTGGAGTCGGGCCCGCTTGGGAATCAACACCAGACACCATATCCCGTGCAAGGCGCCGGGTTTCCTGCTGCACGGCAGCCAGCGACCAGGGGCCAAATTGATTGGAGGCCGCTTCATACATCTGTAACGCGTATTCTTCGCGTGTTGTGAGGTAGCTTACGTAATCATTGGCGAGGCCCGTTATCACTACATAGTCCACACCATCCGCTTTCAGGACGTCCAGCAGCGTGCTGCGAATACGGCGCCCGGCCATGGTGGTAATTTCCCAAGGCAGACCTACTACCGCCAGATTCCCAAGGCGGAACAATTGGAAGGGCACCACCGTTGCCGAAGCATTCACTGGCGGACCAAATATAAACAAAATCGGTTTCTCGGCATGACATTCCAAATTCTGCCCCGGCAGGCTGCCAGCATTGCAGCCGACGGTTGCTGCAAAGAGGTTAGTGGGGACATTGCCGCCAGAACCTTGCCTAAATTCATCGGCCAGCGCTTGCGCCAGATCCGGGTCTTTGCAGGTAACACCCGCTTCGGTGAACTGGCCTGGTTCGCCCGGTTGTGCGCCATGCCCGGCAGCCGGAAATGAGACCCCCATGGCGGGATTACAGGTACGTTTCGGATTGGCATCCAGCTCTGACGGGTGATTCAGGGAGTCCAATATCACTGGATCGGTAACCGCTACCTGATCCATCTGAACATAGCCAAACCGATAATCAATTGGCCCTTTCAAGGGTTCGTTGGCGGCTGCAAACAGCTCGAGCGCTTTCAGCAACTGTTTCTGACCATTGGCAACCGTGACAGGACTGGGTTCATTCGGGGGTAGGAAGGCTTCCTGCTCGGCCCGTTTTTCATCGTTGTCGAACCACATTTGGGTAAAGGCGTCGCCTTCATCAGCCTGCATGAAGGCGGACACAAAGCCCGGGTTATTTAACTGCTGGCCGCGCTCAAACAGATAAGAGGCATAACCCTTATTGTCACCACTAATGGGAACAGCGCCGAGTCCATATTCAGAAAGGGCATCCGAAGTAGGGTGGACGGCAAACCAATTCATGCTGCCCGCCTGAGTGCCGTTGTTACGCTCAAATCTGAGCAAGGTCATCAGGCGAGGGGTCGTAATGTCCTTGCCATTATCATCCAAATACTGGCCGCGTTCTCCTACAGCATTTTGCATATAGGCCGGAATTGCCCGGGACTTATTCGCGCCGGTAAGTTCCCCCTGATTCAACAGGATTTTTCCGGCGTCAACACTCAAGTTCGCGTGGGCCCGTTGAATGGACTGGAATAATCCATCAACTGTGATTTCAAAGGTTTGAGTGTCGTGTCCAAGACGCAGCGCATTGTAGGCGGTGAAATGTGCCTGACCTCCAGGCGTGGAATGCGTGTGCGTAGCGCTCATCATGACATTGCTTTCGTTGTAGAGCGGGCCGAGTTCAGGGTCAGCGGCAATACGATCCAGTACGGCTTTACGCACCGACTCAAACAACATGCCGGCATCGGTAATGGCCATGATGATATGTTTGTCATTACATGGCGAATGCACGGCAAAACTGCGCGCATACTGGCGCATATGAATGCCGGCCGAGTAATTCTCCGGGCTTTCATTTCCCATGTGGATTTTTCCACCGGCCGGCCCGGTGATGTCGGCCTTGCCAGCCCCAAAGCGAAAGTCAGTGTTGCTGCTACATTGCGGAACGGACTGCACAGTATTGGTGGCCGCTGGCGCGGGTACTGTGCGAGATGAAGCGCCATGCAGACCTTCGCCATATTGCAGCCAGGGGCTTTGGGCCAGACAGCTACTCTGGGCAGCGACGACATCTTCAGCAGGAGGCGCGCTGTTGCCGACAGCACTGCTTCCTGAAGATTTATTATGGCAGCCAGCCAGCAGGCTCACTGATAGTAGGACGAAGATGACAGATACTGGCTTCATAGAGGTATTCGGTTACTGTGTGAGCGAGAGCCTAACATTCTAACGCAATTTTCTACATTCGACCCCTGAACGCCCAACTGAGGAGAAGAGTTCATTGTTGGCCAAACGCACGATGAATCATGCAATAATAAAATGAGTGTTGACGCGTCTGACAAGCTCATCACTGGCGACCAGTGACCTTATCCCGCTTTCAAACTTTGCGGGCGACTGGGCGCCAGCTCAAAACAAACCTGAATACATAAGGCAGGAATTATAAGAATGAAAAAAATGTATGTAGCTCGCTCTTTAATGGCAGGAGCTTTGTTTTCTCTGTGCAGTCTTTTTGCGAGTGCCGCTGTTGCACAAGATTCGGAGCCGGCCTTTGCCTCCGGCACCTTCCATTTTTTCGATATCATCGTGCCGCAGCCCAAAGAGCTCATCCAGAAGCTGCTGCCACCGGGCTATGCGCTGGCCGATGCGCCCAATGTCCTGACCAAGGGGAATAATAACCATGTGCTGCTGGTATCACTCGGACGGGTGATCGAAGGCACTATGTACGGCAGTGTGCCACTTCCCGGCTTTTCTGACGTGAAGTTATCCATCCCTTACGTCAAAGCGCCCGGCGTTGAGGGTATTGTGGTGTATGACATTGCCTATTTCTATGAAAATCCGGTGATGTGTGCCGGCGTCTTCGCTGAGTGCCAGCCTTCAACAGTCAGTATGCCCTACGGAGACAGTGGTACCTTCAGTATCCACAGGCAGCTGCAGGACGTTTTCAGCTTGCCACTGGTCGAAGGCAGCTTCGAGCTGGATAACCCGGATGCACCCAAGGCTCTCACCAACGCGGTCGATTCCTACGTGAATAGCCAATTGATGTTGGGTTCTTCACCGCTGGCCTGCAACTCCAATCCAACATCCCCTTATCCGACTTGCCTGGGTCGTGAAGACCGCTTTAGCGAAGCCAGCTTGGGGCCGCGCACCCACAGAGTCAGCCTGAAGTTGAAACTGGCTGAATTCGGATGTCAGGGCGAAGGCCTGCCCGAAGTGTTGGAAGTAAATAATGTGATCGCGCTGGAAGGCATCATGCCTTTTAGTGCCGGCACACCTCAGGCCTGTCCCGCGGAATAAACACGGCCACGCGGAACCGGCGTTTAGCTCGCCGATAATTGACGAGCTAAGCGTCGGCACAAATCAATAATCAGTGGAGTAAAAAATGTTGGATGTAAGTTCGGCGCGACTAACCAATGTCGCGGTGCATCGGGTGGGCAATAAAATACGCGAAGAAGGCATCAGTCTTGCAAATGAAGAATCGAAGGTCAGTGATTCATTAATTGAACTACTTTTCCAGAACTATCTTATTCCGCTTTCAAAACAGCAAGAAGTATACGACTTCTTTCATGAGTCCGACTTGTCATTGAATGTGATGGCCGCTATTTCTGCAAAGATATTTGACGAACCAAGTGCTTTTGTTGAGCAGACTCAGGCTGTTGCAAAGCATCTTTACGCAAGCTCTGCACACCAAAACATATCGGGTGGCGACCTTGTTTTCCTGCTCTTTGCGGGGGTAGAAATCGATGGAGAGGCATCTAGTGCGCTTGCCATTCTTAAAATCGAGAGCAAAGATGACTTTATTGAGATTACAGAATCCTCTAACGCTTTCGACATGGTAGAGCGAAGTGGAATTGCTCTCAATAAGATACAAAAGGGCGCTTTGATTTTGCCAAATTCTCAAGGGGTCTTTGTTGTCGACAACCTTGGTAAGAAAACAAAATACTGGATAGACTCTTTCCTTAAAGTCTCGCCTAGAGCAACGTCAAAATCTTATGCCAAAATATGCGGTTCAATTTTAAAGGGCGTAAGTTCTAAAATTGATGATGCTCAGGATGTTGCCGGATTAAATCAAAAGATCACTGAAAAAATCAATTCTTCAGAGCTCACCTCAATCGCCGAGATAAAGGAAATATCTTCACAGTATATAGACGATGAGTCGCTGGCTGAGGTGATGTCTGGCGTGGTGAGTGGCACCGCTATTGATATTTCAGATGACTATGAAATCAAGTCGAAAGATTTTGCCCGGCAAGCAAAGCCGATTACCCGTCGAGTTCGAGTGAGAGATGGCGTGGGAATGGTGATTAGTGATGCCAAGTATTCGGTATCAGGGGTCACTATCGAAGACAACGAAGAAGGATTTCAGGCAATAGTCGACATCAAAGCGCGCAAGGGAAAATGATTTTAGGTGTGTGCTAGCCATCCATTACGTTTTACCCGCAACTTATTAACGCTCAGGAGCTAGATCTTGCTCAAATGTGAAGTAATAGAACCACAAGGTATGGCAGATGCTGCCGTAATTTGGCTGCACGGATTAGGTGCTAGCGGCCATGATTTTGTTCCGGTAGTGCCTCATCTCGGTTTGCCAGATAATCATGGTGTTCGTTTCGTGTTCCCCCATGCACCAGAGATACCCGTCACCATAAACGGCGGCATGGTGATGCCCGCATGGTACGACATACTCGCCATGTCGATAGAGCGCGAGATTGATATTGCGCAGATAGAGGCATCTTCTGCCGCAGTGGGAGAATTAATTCAACGCGAACTGGATGCAGGTATAGCCAGTGAGCGCATTGTCTTGGCGGGCTTTAGTCAGGGCGGGGCAGTGGTGTATCACACCGCTCTATCCTATCCCAAGGCCTTGGCGGGTTTAATGACCATGTCTACGTATTTCGCCACTGCCAAGGAAGTAAAGCTGTCGGATGCGAACAAGGCACTGCCTATTCATATTTTTCATGGCAGCCAAGACCCCATGGTGCCAGAAACTATGGGGCATACCGCCAATCAAATTCTTCAAAGCATGGGCTTTAAACCCAAATATCGTAGTTATCCCATGCAGCACGAAGTCTGCAGCGAGGAAATTACCG
>JBFJTG010000174.1:0-5236 GCA_041625575.1 Litorivivens sp. | reverse complement strand
TGCAGGGAAGGCTCCTACAGGACTCATGCCAACTCTTGTAGGAGCCTTCCCTGCAGGCGAACAAACTCTGGATTAGCTAAGCTCTACAGCAATGCGCTCTAGCCAGCTAGCCCTGCTGCGCCTGCCAGCAATCCATAATCTCCGAGGCACTCGCACTCCACACTTGAGATTTCGCTGCAATATAGGCCAAGGCACGCTCCAAATAGGCGATGCGGTGGGGTTGACCCAACAACCAGGGGTGAATGGTCAGAGAGAGAATTCGTCCACCCTGCCGACTGGCTTCGTCGATCAGAAAATCGCATGCATCCTGCATTTGTTCTACATAAGACGCTTCCGAATGCTGGTTGTTCTGCAGAATAAAGCGATCGTCTAACTCGGTAGACAAAGGCATGGCGCACAGAGGACCAGCTTCCGTGCGAAAAGCATAGGGCATGTCGTCGTTAACCCAATCGCAAAAATAGTGAATGCCGTTTTCAGCCAGAAGTTCGGGCGTATTATCCGATTCGTTCTTGGCCGGCGACAACCAACCGCGTATATCTTGATCGCTAAGCGCACGCAAACCATCCAGTGCACGCTTAACCAGTTCCGCCTCGTCGTCGCGAGCCTGACCGCCATAGTGCAGCGCATCCATGTGATAACCATGGCAGAGAATCTCGTCGCCGCGCTCCTTTAGCAAATGCATCAAGTAAGGCGTGCGCTCAGCCAGGCGCGTATTCACCGCGAAGGTGGGGCTAAAGTTATGCTGATCCAGTGCTTTCAGAACGCGGAACAGGCCGACCCGATTGCCGTAATCGCGCAGGGAATAATGCCGTAAATCCGGGTAAGGCATGGTCATGCCGCCGGGCACTTTAAAGGGAATGCCCTGCTGATTTAAGGGATAGAACTGCAAATTGACGTTGACCCACAACGCCAAACTTTTGCCTTGCGGCCAATTTACGGCCTTGCGCTCGCTGAGCATGCTCCAGTCGTAGCGCTCATGATCCATACCGTAGCTGCGCTCCGGGTATTGCAGATAGCTCTCGTCCAATGCCATCAGGCCACCTCCCCTTTTGCCGCAATATCCGCAAGCACAATGTCGTAATAATGCTCCATGTAATACTCGGCAATCTCGCGACCGGTTGTTACCCACACATCACTGTGACCGGTGATATATTCCAGCGCTTCTTCAAAAGCCTTCATGCGGTGCGGGCAACTCACCTGATAGTTATGGGTGGGAATGCACATGATGGTGCCGCTATCTGCGCCTTCCTGATAGAGGCGATCGAAGTTGTCCTTGAGCTGCTGCCCGTAGCGACGCGGCTCAATTTTGTTTACGACATATGCGATGGTGTCATTCATCTCCAGTGAATAGGGAATTGACACAAAGCGCTTGTCACTGCGCAGTTTGATCGGTGTGGGCTGATCATCGTGAAACAAATCACAGGTATAAATGCCGGCCTCATCACCAAACAGTTCGCTGCCCACTTCGGCAAACAAATCCAGCGTCAATTCAGAGTGAGAGAGCGCAGGAGCTAAATAACCGGCGCATTTTTGGCCCGTGTGTTTGTAGATGGTTTCGATCGAGTCACGAATCATTTCGCGCTCCTGGACCTCGGACATACCGTAGGTATAGCGCGTGTTGTAGATGCCGTGACTGAAAAACTCCCAATTGCGCTCGGCGCAACGCTCGATAATCTCCGGGTGGTGATCGCACAAGGCTGTAGACAGTGAGATAGAGCCACGAATGCCGTATTTATCCAGCAAGTCCATTTGCCGCTGGTGACCCACGCGGTTGCCATAGTCGCGAATGCTGTAGCCGGGCAGCGCCGGATTGGGCTGCGGCCAGGCGGCACGCTGCGGGTTGGCTGGCGGATTCAGCTCGTAATATTCAATATTGGGCGCCACCCAGAACGCCAGCTTCGCGCCGTTAGGCCATTCGATCTTGGGCCTATTGTGGTATGGCCAGTAGTCGTAAAAGCCGGGATCTTCCTCCACTTATTCGCCTCGCAACCAGTTAAACACTTCTTGGACACCCACAACGTCAGCGTATTTTAAGGAGAGATCGGTGAGGTTGGCGTAGTGGTAGCTCTCGTGTTTATCAGCAACGCACTCCTCGGGCACAATGGTGCGGTAACCCCGCGAAAGTGATTCCACCGCCGTCGCGCGAATGCATCCCGAGGTAGAACCACCCGTCAATATGACGGTGTCGACCTTGTGCCAAACGCAGAGAGACTGGAGCTGGGTTTCAAAAAATGCCGAGGGCATTTTCTTGAGGTAGATTACGTCTTTGACTCTATCGATTTCCAGACGGTCGTCAAACTCGCTGCGCTCGGAATCGAATTTGATATTTTGCAGGCTATCCGGCGTATCCGTGCGCGTTCCCCAGATACCCGCATCCTCCCCCGATTCCATATAGGCCACATGAGTCCACACCACAGGCCAGTTTTTGGCGCGAAAGGCCTTGGCCAGATCGTTAACGTACTCCAACTGCCGCGGATCGGTTTCGTAAGCCGTTTTATACAAGTCGGTACGGGTGTAAGCCTTTTGGGGATCAATATTGACCAATATCGCCTTGTCACCAAAGCCAAAGCGCTTACGAGCCGGATTGGCCTGCACTTCGAGGTATATTTCTTTCGCGGTTTTGGTGGTGGTTTCCATAAGCTCTCCCGAACAGCAAGCCGCTAAGCGACCTGGAACATATATGATATATAGTTATACTTTTATACCATAAATGCGACCTGCGACCAATCGCAAAGCAACGATTAGAGCATGGAGGCCGCGCGCAAGGAACCTATGCAATATTTTCTGATGGGGTTTCTCGACAAAGCTTGCTTGTGCGGGAAAATGTTATAATATTGCATTTCCTGATCTTTAGGCCTTAGCCCGAAATGACGTTGGTATTTCGCACACACCGCCGCTCGCTACTATCGGCAATTCTGCTCAGCCTGACACTGCTCACCAGCAGCGTTTTCGCTTCGCATGTGCATATCGATGGCCTGGCCCACTACAACGATTGTCAAACCTGCTTGCAGCTCAGCGGACTCGATGTTTTGGCCCCGCAGGCCGAATCACCGTCGACTCTTGGTATCTTGCGCGCTATCTCCGGCATTCAAGGCAAGAGCTTCACTCGTACCCACACCTCTACTTTTCAGGCCCGCGCGCCTCCTTATCTCTCCTAGTACCGACCACAACTTGAGTTAATTTAGGCGCAATTCTGCGCTGTACTGTGTGAGAGAAAATCAATGTCATTACGTCCACTTTGGGTAGCCCTGATCGCGGCCAGCCCGCTTAATTACACCTTTGCAAAAAACGCAGACCAGCATGTTGAAGAAGTCATCGTGTCGGCCCCGCTAGCCAAAAGCGCCTCCGACTCTGCCTTGCCTATCGCCGTATTGAGCGGAGAAGCCTTACGTCAGGAAGCAGCATCAAGCCTCGGCGAAACCCTGAGCAACGAAATAGGCGTACACAGTTCCAGTTTCGGTAACGGTGTTGGCAACCCCGTCATCCGTGGTCAGGGCGGCAACCGCGTGCGCGTTTTGCAGGACGGCATAGGCTCGCTGGATGCCGCCGACATCAGCCCCGATCACAGTTATGCCGTCGAGCCCCTGCTCGCCGAACGCATTGAAATCATACGTGGCCCCGCGACACTGCTGTACGGCAACGGTGCCATTGGCGGGGTGATCAACGTTGTAGACAATCGTATTCCCGATACGCTGCCGGAATCATTCAGCGGCGCCATTGAAACCCGCCATGCCAGCGCCAATGACCAAAATAGCAGCGTGTTCCGTCTGGACGGGGCTCTCGGCCAGTTTGCCTGGCACGCCGACGGCCTCTACCGGGAAAGTAACGATCTGGATGTCGCCGGTTCAGCAATCGACACTAAAGCGCTGGCCGCCGTAGGCGAGGAAGTACCGGATGAAAACACGCGGGGCTTTATTGGCAACAGCGACAAGCGTTCGGATGCCTGGACAGCGGGTGGCTCCTGGATAGGAGAGCGCGGCTTTATTGGGCTGTCAGTGAACCGAGGCAACAACAACTACGGTTTACCGCCCGGCGCTCATGAAGAACACGAAAGCACTCCGGGCGGGGCCGCCCCCCATGAGGATGCCAATATCCGTCTTGATATGGAGCAGGAACGCTTTGATCTCAAAGCCGGCCTTGAATTTGACGGATTATTCCGGGAACTGGATTTACGCCTGAGCCGCAATGACTACCAACACCGCGAACTGGAGAAATCCGCAAGCGCCACCGAGCTTGGCACCGTATTCAAGAACAAGGCCAGCGAGGGACGCATGGTCTTGCGCCACATGCCTGTGGCTAACTGGCAGGGCGCTATTGGCCTGCAGCTGGGCGATCGCGACTTTTCTGCAGTTGGTGATGAGGCCTTTATCCCGCCTGCCGACATCCGCAACACGGCCCTCTTTTTGGTTGAGGAGCTCAGGGTCGATCGTTGGACCTACGAGTTCGGTCTGCGCGCTGAGCAGCAAAACATTGACATCAGCGATTGCAAAAAAGAGCAGGACACCTATTCAGCCAGCGCCTCGGCACTGTGGGATTTTCGCGACGACAGCAGCGCGCTGCTCGCCCTGAATCGTTCGGAACGCGCGCCCACGGTTGAGGAGCTGTTTTCCAATAGCCAGAACTGCAACAAGGCCGGCAATCTGAACAACGCCATCGAACATGCCGCGACTGCGCGTATCGAAGTGGGCGATCCGGAGCTCGACAAGGAGCTCTCGCACAATCTGGAATTCGGACTACGGAAAACACTCGGCACCGTGACTGCCGAGCTGAGCCTGTATCACAATGAAATCCAGAACTATACCTACCTGCAGGACAGCGGGGTGAAAGTTAATGAAGTGGAGGTGGCCAATTTCCGGCAGCGCAATGCCACCTTTACCGGCTACGAGTTTCAGGTACTTCTGCCCTTATCCATACTGCACAGCAATCTCAGCGCAGAGCTTTTCAGTGACCAGGTTCGCGCACGCTTCACCGAAGGTGGCGGCAATGTGCCTCGCATTCCGGCCCAGCGTTTCGGTTCAGCGCTGCACTACCACGCCGGTAAGTGGTCGACTCATCTGCGTGTGACGCAGGTCAGGGAGCAGGACAAGCATGCTGACAATGAAAGCAGCACCCCGGGATATACCCTTGCCGAAATCTCGGGTGACTATCACATAGCCCTGCGCGGCCAGCAGGAAATAACGCTGTTTATAAAAGCCCGTAACTTGCTGGATGAGGAAATACGCAGCCATACTT
Organism: Litorivivens sp.; assembly: GCA_041625575.1. GTDB lineage: Bacteria > Pseudomonadota > Gammaproteobacteria > Pseudomonadales > Spongiibacteraceae > Litorivivens. Next base: position 4 of record JBFJTG010000174.1, on the reverse strand, counting down.
CATT
>JBFJTG010000173.1:0-5366 GCA_041625575.1 Litorivivens sp. | reverse complement strand
AGAAAGCGCCCCGGGTTTTTGCCACGCAACTTGCGCCACGCATCTTTAACAGGGCTGGCTGTTGATTTATAGACGGACAAGGGCAAACGGGTTTTGGACAAGGCAACGCAGCCGACATCACTTCGTGTAATGCCCGCAATACGCAGAACTTCGTCAATCGACTGCAGCTCAAAACGGCCACCATCGTTCTTTATTCTGGTCATGCGCTCTTCTTTACAGAAGGCCACCAACCGCTGATCTTTAAACAGTGCTGCGCCCGAATCGTGCCCCGTGTGAATACCAAGAATATACAAAACCACATCCTTTCTTATGCTTATAGGATCACCGACACGGCGGGCGGACCCGCCAAGGGCGTCGACGAAGAGATAATAAAAGCTGGCAAGATTAAACCATTTGGCCAAGTGAGGCCATAAAACAGACAAGCTTGAATTGGAGAGGGATTTTGCCGCAGATTAGGCAACTGGCTGCACGCGGATATAGGTGCTGATAATTGGTACGACCGAGTGGACTCGAACCACCGACCCCCACCATGTCAAGGTGGTGCTCTAACCAGCTGAGCTACGGTCGTACATAAACTGTGTCCACTCGGAAGCCGAGTGGATTGCATATTTTCATCCTGAGGGCTGAAAAAACCCTTCGGGCTGCGCCGCTGCCGCGGCTTGTGCCAAACGCGATGCGTTTGTCGTACCACCGCCCCTCGCCTATTGCAAAGGTGCTGCCCTAACCAGATGAGCTACGGTCGTACAAAAGAGGGCGGCATTATAGCTAGGCTTGCCAAGCGGAACAACCTGCATTACAAAAACTTGCCCTCGCGGGCTAATTTCCCTGTGCGATGAGCTCAATTCTGCTTAGCGTGGCTATCCGATTCTTTATGCACAGCATCGGCCCGCGCCCTTTCGCGCTCCACTTCCTCCTCAGTGAGGATGTCTCGGGTAGCCGGTGTTTCTGCACACCCAAGCAAAAGAAGCCCAAAAAACATGCCGGTAACTATGGACTGCGCTTTACTCGTCATATGCCTTTCCCTTTGTGACTCTATAGGCTCCCCTGTCCGGTTCCGAGTATAGAACAGGCCCCTAATTGATAAACAGAGCCTGTTTTACCTCCGACAAGCGATCACGAATACGCGCAGCCTGCTCGAATTCGAGGTTTTTAGCATGCTCCCCCATTTGCTGTTCGAGGCTTTTGAGCAATTTGGACACCTCGGCAGGCTTCATATCGCGCACATCGACTTCATAATTAGCGCCCGGCTCGGCAGCCTTGCGGCCACTCCCCTTGCGACTGCGCTTGCTACCGGGAGCTACAGCACCCTCCAGTATGTCCGCCACCGACTTTATGACACCAACGGGTGTGATGTTGTTTTTGAGGTTGTGGGCTATCTGCTTCTCCCGGCGCCGATTGGTCTCGCTGATAGCGCGCTCCATCGACCCTGTCATACGGTCACCGTATAGGATGGCTTTGCCGTTCAAGTTACGGGCGGCGCGGCCGATTGTCTGAATCAGGGAGCGCTCCGAGCGCAAGAAGCCTTCTTTATCAGCGTCCAGTATCGCGACCAGAGACACCTCCGGCATATCCAGACCTTCCCGAAGGAGGTTTATACCGACGAGCACGTCAAATTCACCCAAACGCAGATCGCGAATGATCTCCACGCGCTCGACAGTATCAATATCGGAATGGAGGTAGCGCACTTTGATGCCGTTCTCGCTTAGAAACTCCGTTAAATCCTCGGACATACGTTTGGTCAGCGTGGTCACCAGCACACGCTCGCCAACAGCGGTGCGCAAGCGAATCTCTGACATCAGGTCATCCACTTGCGTACTGGCCGGCCTGACTTCCAGTTCAGGGTCGATCAGCCCTGTTGGCCGCACGACCTGCTCTACGGTACGAGCGGCATTTTCCTCCTCGTATGCCCCTGGCGTGGCGGAAACGAAGATCGCCTGGGGAATCAGCCGCTTCCACTCATCAAACTTCAGTGGCCGGTTATCCAGCGCCGAGGGCAAGCGAAAGCCGTACTCAACCAGCGTTTCCTTACGGGAACGGTCGCCCTTATACATGGCACCAATTTGGGGAATCCCCACATGGGATTCATCCATGACCACTAGAGCATTCCTGGGCAGGTAATCAAACAAGGTCGGCGGCGGCGCCCCCGGCTCACGGCCGGAGAGATAGCGGGAGTAGTTCTCGATGCCCGTGCAATAACCCAGCTCGCGAATCATCTCCATATCAAAGCGGGTGCGCTGCTCAAGCCGTTGAGCCTCCAAGAGCTTTTCATTGTTGCGCAAGTCCTCCAGCCGCTGCTTTAACTCCTCTTCAATCGCATCCACGGCCTTCAGCAAGGTATCACGGGGGGTTACATAGTGGCTTTTAGGAAACAGGGTATAACGCGGCAGCTTGCCAAAGGATTCGCCAGTTAGCGGATCAAACAAGGTGATGGCTTCAATTTCGTCGTCAAAGAGCTCTACCCTTACCGCGTCCTTTTCAGATTCAGCAGGGAATATATCAATAACATCGCCGCGCACCCGGTAGGTAGCCCGGGAAAAGGCAACATCGTTACGGGTGTATTGCAGCTCCGCCAGCCGACGCAGCAACTTGCGCTGGTCAATTTTCTCGCCACGGTCCAAATGCAGCACCATTTTGAAATAAAGCTCCGGGTCGCCCAGACCATAAATGGCGGATACTGTAGCAACCACAATGGCGTCGTCTCGCTCCATCAAAGCCTTGGTTGCCGACAGCCGCATCTGCTCGATGTGGTCGTTAACCGAAGAATCCTTCTCTATATAGGTGTCCGACGAGGGAACGTAGGCTTCCGGCTGGTAATAATCGTAATAGGAGACGAAATACTCAACGGCGTTATTGGGGAAAAACTCCTTGAACTCGCCGTAAAGCTGGGCGGCCAGCGTTTTGTTGGGTGCCATAACGATGGTTGGGCGCTGAATGGCCTCCATGACATTGGCGATGGTGAAGGTCTTACCCGATCCCGTCACGCCCAAAAGTGTCTGGGAATGTAGACCTGCGTTGATACCTTCAACCAACTGCGCGATGGCGGTTGGTTGATCTCCTGCGGGCTGGAACTTGGAAACGACGGTAAAGCGCTTACTCATGAATTTCTGCAATAGTAAAACGACAATGGTACTACTCAGGGCTACACACTGCCAAACAACAGACACCTACAAGACAAAGAGCGAAAAATCCCTGGTAGAGCGGTTGACGGCTCCGGCAAAGGTCTTTAATATTCGCGGCCTCTCTCGTTGAGAGAGCAATTCCGCCTTAGCTCAGTTGGTAGAGCAAATGACTGTTAATCATTGGGTCGCTGGTTCGAGCCCAGCAGGCGGAGCCAAACAAAACAAGGGCTTACGTGTATGCGTAGGCCCTTTTTGTTTTCAGAGGAAAGGGAAGTGCAACCGTTTCTCACTGCCCTCCCCAATTAGCGCCAAGTCCCTACTCCACCTTCAGACGATAATCGTAAACGCCCAAGCCTGCCTTGCGTCATAATCCGGCTCAACCTTTTCTGTCAACGGTTTATCCCTCGAATAACTGTTGAAGCTGGTCTAGTTGTTCCTGATATTTCGCCTCATTGCTCGCTCTTAAATTAGCCAGATTTTGAAGTTTCCAGCGGACTGAAGGGAACTCACCCCAAGGATTTTCGGACCAGTCAGGCTCCAGGCGATTAAATGCTATTAGAAACGCTCGATCGCCAGCGCTCAGGCTTACGCGAATACCTTCAATAAGCTGCGCTCGCGTTGCTTCAAAATCCTCGTAGCTGAAGGGCTCCGTCGTCATACCTACAAACTGGTTATCAAAAGCGCCGCGCTGGTCTAATAAATTTGGCTGCAGTAATTCATGCGCTGGACGGTTGCTACTGATTACGCCGTACAGGAGCCCTCTCCGGATATCGTCGGTAAGCCCTTCGTTTGCCAGCAACAGCTTTACGTCAAACAAATCCCTGGGGTGCTGCCTATCCAGAGCCGCGCATAGCTTGCCACCGTATAGTTGAGCCAAGGAAACCACAGGCACGGCACAGAACACGTCAAACTGATCTTGGGCAGCCTCACAAAGAGGCATTTGCGCAGATTCCGACAGCAAGCCCCGACCAACCGTATTCACTTCAATCTTAATCTGTACTCCGCGCTCATTCAGGAGGAGCTTACAGACCCCCGGCTTATGTTCGATCTGAATGGAATTGCGGAGCGCGGTAATTCGCTCGCTTAGCTGCTGCAACGCGGCATTGATAGCCCGTAAACTTTGCTCACGATCGGCGATATGAATATAGGTTAGATCAATATCCACCGACAGCCTAGGCATCTCCCGCACAAAGAGATTAATTGCGGTACCGCCATGCAGAGCGAAGCATTTTTCTTTAGCGACTATCGGTAGTACATCTAGGAGAAGCTGCACCTGCCCTCTATAGGCCTTGTTCATACAGCTGACCCCAACTCTTTGGGCACGGTTATTTGATACTTGGCAACGTAAACACCGTCTTTGACGATAGCGCGTTTACCGGATCCCAAATCAACGTTGTCGAGCTTCAGATAGTTGAACCACTCATGCCCCGCTTTATTTGCCAGATACAAAAACAGCCGCTTGACCTTCACCGACGTACACGCTTCGAGCAGTTTTTGTACTGAAGCTGGACGTAGGTTATTCAGCCCCTCCATGAGCTCAAAGACCTCGACCAGCGACTGTGACTTGGGCGCCAGATAGAGGCATTCCATCATAGCCCTGGGAGGGCTCGACACCTTTACGGTAAAACCGTAATGCTCTAGGTCGACCAATCCAAGATCTGCGGGTAAAAACGATGAGGCCTGGTAGGCAACTTTTACGCCCCAATCCCCGCTCTTAAACCATTGCGGAAGCCTGTCATCAGCGCCCCCAAATAGCTGTACTGTTTTGGTCGACAACTCCAGGTACTGAGCTTTGCCCTGGAGAGACAGAGCCGTCTTCGCAGCTGGATGTACCGATAAGCCAAGCTGAGTTTGCAAGGCATAGACAGCACCGAGGTAGTCGACACCATCCCCATGGCGGACTAGCGCACCTGTACCGATCGAGTCGAACCAGCCGCTTTTGCGGTACCGTTTCTGAAGGTCGAGGCTATACCCTTTCTCGGTTAGCCACGCACTCGACAGCACTACGCCAGCGGGCTGGCTAGACAGAAGCCGGTTTAGTTTGTTGTCGTTCTTAGTACTCATAGTACCTATATAGCGAAAAATATAAACTTTCGCAACGGAGAGAGTTTAAATAATTTTATTTTCAGGTACTAATAGTGCCCATTTATACAAAATTATAAACCAATCCCGGCAGCGACCAATGAATAGAGCTGCTTTTTACCTAGCGCGGGAAACTACATCTCGCGCTTGCCGCCAAGCCGGGGT
>JBFJTG010000172.1:0-5378 GCA_041625575.1 Litorivivens sp. | reverse complement strand
GCCGATCCCTCGCGAGACCGCGCCTCGCAATTTGCCGGTGTTCGCACAGACGCTGATCTGAATGTTATTGGCGATCCGCTGGTTATTTATAACCGGCCAACGCCGGATATGGTGCCGCAGCCCGAAGCCTGCCTTGTTACCGGTATTACGCCGCAGGAAGCGCTTGAGAAAGGTCTTCCGGAGCGCGAATTTATCGGGGCTATCCACGCCGAGCTATCCAAGCCCGGTACCTGCGGTGTCGGCTATAACAGTATCCGTTTTGACGACGAAGTCACGCGCTACACCCTCTACCGTAATTTTTTCGATGTTTATGGCCGTGAATGGCAAAACGGCAATTCGCGCTGGGATTTAATAGACGTGGTGCGTCTTTGTTGTGCACTCAGGCCTGAAGGTATTGATTGGCCTATCGGAGAAAACGGTGCGGTCAGTTTTAAGCTTGAATTGCTGACGGCGGCGAATGGGCTGAGTCACGAATCGGCGCATGATGCCTTGTCGGACGTGCACGCCACGATAGGTCTGGCCAGATTGATCAAGCGCGAAAAACCCAAGTTATTTGACTATGCCCTGGGCATGCGCAAAAAACAGCAAGTCGCACAACTGCTGGATATGCACAAGCAGAAACCCGTACTCCATATATCCAGCCGCTATCCTGCCAGCCGCTTTTGCGCGGCACTGGTTATGCCGCTTGCCATGCATCCCGTGAATAAGAACAGTGTCATTGCCGTTGATCTGATGGCCGACCCTGAGCCCTTGATCAATTTGTCGGCAGCGCAGGTTGCAGAGCGGGTTTTTTCCCGCGCCGAAGATCTTGAGGAAGGCGTGGAACGCATACCGCTGAAGGAAATTCATCTGAATCGCTCGCCTATGCTGGCGACGCTCAACCTGCTCGACGAAAGCGCGCAGGCGCGATTGCAGATTGATATGGCTCGTTGCGAGCGTCATTGGCAGCAACTCAGTGCGTGCGAAGGCCTGAAACTGAAACTTGATGATATTTATAATCAACGTCAGTTTGCGGCGGAAAGCGATCCGGACCGGATGCTCTATAGCGGTGGCTTTTTCGGTAATGAAGACCGCAATTTGATGAATGACATTCTCCGCTGCGACGGCAAAAAGTTGTCAGAGAGGAGCTTTCCTTTTACCGACAAGCGTCTGGCGGATTTGTTATTCCGCTATCGCGGTCGAAATTTTCCGGAGTCACTCTCGCCCGAAGAAAAAGGGTTGTGGCAGGAGTTTTGTCATCAACGGGTACATCAAGCCGATGGTGGTGGCAGCATTACCGCAGCAGAATGCCTAGCGCGTATTAAAGCCCTGCCAACGGAGCGCGAACTCAGCGCAGATCAGTTGGCAGTGCTGGCGGCCCTAGAGGCTCACGTGCGAAGCCTGCCGTGAGCGGGGCATCATCGTGGTGGGTCTATATGATTCGTGCACGTAGCGGCAAGCTTTATACCGGCATTAGTACGGATGTAGCGCGTCGATATCGCGAGCATAGTGAGGGCGGTGCAAAGGGCGCGCGCTTTTTTCGCGGCGATCCGCCACAGGCACTGGTTTATACAGAAACGGCTGCAGACAGAGCCGCAGCATCGCGCCGCGAAGCGGCGATAAAGAATCTGTCTCGAGCGGAGAAGCTCGAACTAATCAAAATACATGACTTTTCGGGAGAAGACCTTGGCTGAGGTTCAGGAAGCACGCGACGCGAGTAAGAACCTCGGGGTACTGAAGTCAATGTACGGCTTTGTTAAACCGTATCGGCTGCAGGTTCTCGGCGCCAGCATCGCGCTTATTTTCACGGCTGCGGTTACCCTGTCACTGGGGCAGGGCTTGCGCTTTCTTGTCGACAACGGTTTTTCGTCCGGTACTCCGGCGATGCTCGATAAGGCGCTGCTGATTTTTATGTCACTGGTCGCGCTGCTCTCGGTGGGTACTTTTGTTCGCTTTTACTTGGTGTCGTGGATCGGTGAGCGCGTGAGCGCGGATTTGCGCAAGGCGGTATTTGATCATGTTGTTACCCTGCATCCGGGGTTTTTCGAGACCAACCTCAGTGGCGAGATTCAATCGCGCATAACAACGGATACGACGCTGCTGCAAACGGTGATCGGCTCGTCGGTGTCGATCGCCCTGCGCAATGCCCTGATGTTTGTGGGCGGATTTATCTGGTTGTTTATCACCAATCCCAGACTTACCAGTTTGGTCTTGCTGAGCGTGCCGCTGGTGGTTGTTCCCATTATCGTATTCGGGCGCCGGGTTCGAAATTTGTCACGGACAACACAGGATAAGATTGCCAGCGTGGGCAGTTTCGTTGGCGAGGCTGTTAAAAATATTAAAGTGCTGCAGGCGTTTAATTATCAGGAAAGGGATAAGGCGCTGTTTGCCCGCCATGTGGAGGCGGCCTTTGATGTTTCGGTGCGACGCATTAATCAGCGTGCCTGGTTGTCGACCATGGTCATCATGCTGGTGCTCGGCGCGGTTGCCGCGATGCTATGGGTGGGCGGCCATGATGTGTTGGAAGGGCGAATCAGCAGCGGCGAACTGACGGCATTTATTTTTTATGCGGTGATGGTAGCCGCTTCCGTCGGTGCCATTTCCGAAGTCTACGGTGACCTGCAACGGGCAGCCGGCGCTACCGAGCGCTTGCTGGAATTGCTGGCGGCGAAAAGCCTGATTGTTTCGCCCGACAAGCCTGCGCAGCTGCCTGCGACGGTATCTGGGCGCGTTCAGCTCGATGCCGTGAATTTCACCTACCCTTCGCGCCCCGATTATTTGGCGGTGAATCAGCTCAGTTTGGATATACCCGCTGGCAGCAGCCTCGCGCTGGTGGGTAGCTCCGGCGCGGGCAAATCGACACTGGTTGATTTACTCCTGCGTTTTTACGACGTGCAGTCTGGCAGTATCCGATTTGATGGCATTGATATTCGCGAGCTCGCGCCCGACGATCTGCGTGCACAAATTGCCTTGGTGCCACAACAGCCGGTGCTTTTTACGGGCTCGGTGGCTGACAATATTCGCTACGGTAATCCGCAGGCTACGCAGGAACAACTTATTGCTGCTGCGCAAGGGGCCTTTGCCCACGAGTTTATAGAACGATTACCCGAAGGCTACGATAGCTTTGTGGGCGAGGGTGGCGTTCGTTTGTCGGGCGGGCAGCGCCAGCGCATTGCCATTGCGCGCGCCATATTGAAAGACCCTAAATTATTGTTGCTCGATGAGGCCACCAGTGCACTGGATGCGGAAAGTGAGTTTCAGGTGCAAAAGGCCTTGCAGCGACTCATGAAAAACCGCACCACCATCATCATTGCCCATCGCTTGGCGACCGTGGTGAAGGTGGATAAGATAGCCGTGCTGGATCACGGTCAGCTGGTGGATCTGGGTCGGCACAGTGAATTGATTGAAAGTTCGGCGCTCTATGCGCGCTGGGCGAGTTTGCAATTTGATAATCCGGGTTCAGAGGCGTCGGCGGATATCGCGACCACAGTCGTTCATCAGGAGTCACAGTGAAATTTACCGGAAGCCATATCCTGTCTGTCGCTCAATTCGAGCGCGAGCAAATAGACCAGCTTTTTTCTGTTGCAGATCGCATGCAACCCTACGCCCATCGCAGCAAAGTCACCCGGGTGCTCGACGGTGCGATTCTCGGCAATATGTTTTTTGAGCCCTCTACCCGCACGCGGGTCAGTTTTGGCTGCGCATTCAATTTGCTTGGCGGCGAGGTGCGCGAGACAACCGGCTTTGAAAGTACGGCCATCGCCAAGGGCGAATCTCTCTACGATACCGCGCGGGTGCTCAGCGGTTATAGCGATGTGATCGTCATGCGCCACCCGACCTCAGGTTCGGTCGCCGAATTTGCCTCGGCCAGTCGTGTGCCGGTCATCAATGGCGGTGACGGTTCCAATGAACACCCCAGTCAGGCCCTGCTGGATTTGTATACCATTCGCAAGGAGATCCGGCACAAGGGGCGCGATGGCATTGATGGTTTGCGAATTGCCATGATTGGCGATTTGAAATTCGGCCGGACAGTGCATTCCCTGTGCAGGCTACTGAGCCTGTTTAAGAATGTACACCTCACACTTATTTCTCCTGACGAGCTACGGATGCCGCAGGAGATTGTTGAGGCCTTGCGCGCCAGTGGTAATACCGTGGTGGAAAGCGATGCCATGGAGTCGAGCATTTCTCATGTGGATATCGCCTATTCAACGCGTATCCAGGAGGAGCGTTTTTCCAGCAAGGAGGAGGCTAGTTTGTACCGTGGCCGCTACCGCCTCAATCAGGCTATCTATACGCGATTTTGTGAGCCCAATACCGTCATCATGCATCCGCTGCCGCGGGATTCACGCTCCGAGGCCAATGAACTTGATAACGACCTGAATGAAAATCCCAATCTCGCGATCTTTCGCCAGGCTGACAATGGCGTTCTGGTGCGTATGGCCTTGTTCGCATTGATTCTTGATGTTGCCGATGAAGTTGACCGTCACGCACGAGACGTAAACTGGTATACCGAGCGCCGCTTCTGATGGCTTTTAGTGAGAGCGACGTCGAAATACTGGACGAGCAGACACAGTGGCAGGGCTTTTTTCGGGTTGTGAATGTTACTTTGCGCCACCGTCTTTTTAGTGGTGGATGGAGTGGCGAGATGCAGCGGGTCGTCGCCCGGCGGCGGCAGGCGGTCGGCGTATTGATTTACGACCCGGCTATGGATTGCCTCGCTGTTGCGGAACAGTTTCGCATTGGCGCAATAAAACGCAGGCCCTCGCCCTGGTTGCTGGAGCTAATTGCGGGCCTGATGGAAGAAGGTGAATCCCCTGAAGATGTGGCGCGCCGGGAAAGCCTCGAAGAGGCCGGGGTTGAATTGCGCGCGCTCGAGCGCGTTGCGGCCTATTATTCTTCCCCCGGTGGCAGCGATGAATATTTCCATCTCTATTGCGCCAGTGCCGATCTGTCCACGGCGGCGGGAGAGTACGGCTTGGCGGAAGAAAACGAAGATATCCGCTTGCATGTCGTGCCGGTGGCCGAGGTGGTGGCGATGGCTGACGACGGCCGTATTGACAATGCCCACAGTTTGGTTGCCATTAACTGGTTTGCCCGTCATCACCAGCGTTTACGCGCTAATTGGGCTTAGGCAATGACCGATAGCGAGCAAAAGGTTCCCAGGGCGCCCGGCCTACTGCGATCCAGTGCACTGGTCGGCATCATGACCATGCTGTCGCGGGTGCTGGGTCTGGCTCGGGACGTTGTAATCGCTGCCATGGTGGGTGCCACGGCCAATGCGGATGCCTTTTTTGTTGCCTTTAAAATCCCCAACTTTCTCCGCCGATTGTTCGCGGAAGGCGCTTTCTCCCAGGCTTTTGTGCCTGTGCTGGCGGAATATCGTGAGAAAGGCAGTGTTG
>JBFJTG010000171.1:0-5394 GCA_041625575.1 Litorivivens sp. | reverse complement strand
GGAGTGGAGTCATATAAATAGTCAGCCGCAAAGAATTCCGGGTAACAAAGCCTATCGGGCAACAGCGGTAGGCAACCCGACTGCACCGCATCCATAATTGCCAGCCCCTGAAAATCGTGAAGGGAGGTCGATAGCACCACGTCCTGAGCCGCGAGCAGCCGGAAATATTCAACGCGATCCGCAACGAATCCGTTGTAGCTCAGCTTCACCGAGTGACTGCCAGCCTCCAAACGCTGCACAAGCTTATCCATCGCCTCGGGTCTTTTTCGAAAACGCTGCCCCATAAGCGCAAGCTCAAGCTCGACGCCACGTTCACAGAGTACCTCAATCGCCCGGCAGAGATTTTCCGCACCCTTGTCGTATTCCCAGCGATGATTCCAGACAATACGTAAGCTGTCAGACTCACGGCGTTCAATATCGCCGACCGAATGCAGGGGTACCGGTAATACCCTTGTCTTGGCCAACCGTGACTCAAGCCATTGCTGATTGGGCACGTGATCTGGCAATGCCTTCATCAAGCCTTGGCAGCCCGAAAAAAAACTGTCGCGATTATAGGCCGAGTTAAACCACAGCTCGTCTGCGGCAAGCGCCGAATACAGATTGACCATTTGCGGCTCTACCCGCCGTTGATCTGTCTTTTGCGATTGTGGGTAAGCGAACTGGTTTTCGTGGAAATAAAGCGCTGTAGGACAAGCGGCGAGAGAAGGCACCAAGCCTTTCAGCGTCGCAACATCAACCGTAGAGCTTGCAATCATCAGGTCGTAATCACGCGCCAAAGTCTCCGATTCTGTCGCGAGCCATGACAAGGGGTTGCCCCGAATTCGCCAGTTAAAATAGCGCGGCGGCAGACTTAATACCGTCCAGTCAAACTCCGGCAACTCTCGCAGTAGGCCTTGCAACCAATAATCGTGGCTAGGCGCGTGGTAGGCCGAAAGCAGCAGGATTTTCGTAGGCAATGCTTGACCCCCTTCGGCCGCTATTCTAGTCTCGCCCTCTCTATTTCAAGCTGAGACTGACTATTCACATGAGTTCATTCAAGTATTTAAGCTTTCAGGAAGATCAGGGCGTAGCGACGATAACCCTCAACCGGCCCGATGCCGCAAACGCTATCAATGTCGAATTGGCTCGCGAGCTAATGCTCGTAGCAAACGCCTGTGATGAATCCCCGAGTATACGGGCCATTATTCTAACCGGTGCGGGAAAATTCTTCTGCGCCGGTGGCGACGTCCAGGCCTTCGCCAGCTCGGCTGACAAAGTTGGCGAGCTAACTAAAGAGATAACCGCGTATTTGCACGCAGCCATTTCGCGTTTTGCCCGCATGAACGCCCCGCTCATCGTCGCTGTGAATGGTGCGGCAGCGGGTGCCGGCTTCAGCATGGCCATTTTTGGCGATCTGGTGTTAGCAGCTGAATCTGCAAAGTTCACCCTTGCCTATACCGGTATCGGCGCCAGTCCGGACGGAAGCTCCTCGTATTTCCTGCCCCGCATCGTTGGCTTGCGCCGTGCACAGGAACTCATGTTAACCAACCGCCGTTTATCCGCCGCTGAAGCGCTGGACTGGGGGCTGGTGACACGCACCGTGGCTGACGAAGAATTGATGGCTGAAGCACGGAAACTCGCTACACAATTGGCCGCAGGTCCCCGTATGGCACACGGCGTCGTGAAACAACTTTTGATCAGCACCTTTAACGAAAGTCTGGAGACCCAGATGGAGCTGGAATCCCGAGGTATTTCGGCCTCATTGAGTAATAGCGACGGTCAGGAAGGTATTGCGGCATTTTTGGCCAAACGCAAACCGAGCTTTACTCTGTAAAAGCTCTAAGCGGCAGTTCCACATAGATCCCGGAGGCTGCCGCCCAAAACCCCATCTAATTTACGAGCAATTCCGCTTGTCGATAAAAATGCTCCGCGACTTTCGCCAAAGATTGCGCATCGTCACTGCCTGCCAACTCGCGAATTGAATGCATGGCAAAGGTCGGCACGCCGATGTCGATGGTGGCGACCCCTAATTCTGCCGAGGTAACCGGCCCAATTGTACTGCCACAGCCCATGTCACTGCGAATAACAAACTGCTGCACGGGAACTTCGCAGGCCTTACACATCTCGGTAAACAGCGTGGTTGTTTCACTGGTGCTGGCGTAACGCTGATTGGCATTAATCTTAATGACCGGGCCCGCGTTGAGTTTCGGACCGTGATTCTCGTCGTGCTTATCAACAAAATTGGGATGCACACCGTGAGCATTGTCAGCCGAGATCATCAATGAACGACTTATTGCGCGTAAAAAGGTCTCATTGTCACCGCTCATGCGCTGCAATACCGATTTTAACATCGGCCCCTGCGCACCTACAGCCGAGGTACTCCCTACCTCTTCATGATCATTGCACACGAGCACACAGTGCTGCTCACCGTCCGCGGTTAATAGCGCCTGCAAACCCACGTAGCAAGACAGCAGGTTATCCAATCGCGCACTGGCAATGAATTCATTGCGCCAGCCGACAGTCGCCGGTGCCTGCGTGTCATACAAGCTGAGATCAAATTCAAGAATCTCCGCCGCATCGTCGATGCCAACCGCAGCTAAATGCTCACGCAATAAACTATCAAGATCATCGTTCTCACCGACAACACAAACGAGCGGCGGCATATCAGTTTGTGGATTGACAGTTCGCGCAGTGTTCGCGTCGCGATCAAGGTGAATCGCAAGGCTGGGAACAATGGCTACAGCGCGCTTAAGATCTATCAGGCAGCGCCGAACGGCGCCACTCGCGTTGCGGTAATGCAGGCGCCCCGCCAAGGACAAATCGCGATCAAACCACGGATTGAGCAAGGCCCCCCCGTATACCTGCACTCCCCAGTTTCGGTAGCCCTGGGATTCAATATCGGCGTTGGGCTTGAGCTTCAGGCAAGGACTATCGGTATGTGCTCCCCAGAGTCGCCAGCCAGATTGCGTGAGCTCGGCGCGACCTTTAACAAACGCAACAATGCTCGACTGGTTACGCTGGATAAAATACTTGCCACCATCTTGCAACTGCCAGGCATCGCCTTCGCGTAATTCGCTAAAGCCTTTTGCCAGCAATTGACGGCTCATTTCCGTAACCGCGTGAAAGGGTGTCGGGCTGACCTGAATAAAGTTCAGCAAACCTTCATTAAAAACATCTTTTGACAGCATGGGACTTGTTACCTGCATCGCTGACTATTGTTTAGAAGCAGAGGCCTGCTCAAGACGGGCCAATAAACTGGAGGTATCCCAGCGTGCACCGCCCATCGACTCCACTTCCGCATAAAACTGATCGACCAAGGCGGCCACTGGCAAGTGGCTCTTGTTGCGCCGCGCTTCCGCCAGGGCGTAGCCGAGATCCTTACGCATCCATTCGACGGCAAAGCCGAAATTATACTCACCCTCATTCATGGTGCGGTGACGATTCTCCATCTGCCATGATTGCGCTGCCCCCTGAGATATCACCTCAATCACGTTCAGAACATCCAAGCCGGCGTTTTTGGCAAATTGTATGCCCTCCGCAAGCCCCTGCACGAGGCCTGCAATGCAGATCTGATTGACCATTTTACATAACTGGCCGGAACCGACTTCACCCAGTCGCTTTGCCTGTCTCGAGTAGCGGGCAATAACAGGGAATAAAGCCTCACAATCGGTCTCACTACCGCCCATCATTACGGTTAATACCCCGTCTTGCGCGCCTTTCTGGCCACCCGATACCGGCGCATCGACAAATCTACAGCCTGATTCTATTGCCAAAGTACTCATACGACGGGCGAGATCCGCCGAGGTTGTTGTATGGTCACAAATTATCGCTTCGGTCTTGGCGTGTGCAAAAACGCCTTCACTGCCCGCCAAAACAGCCTCGACATCCTGATCAGCGCCAAGACAGCAAAAAATAATATCGGCGTCGGCCACTGCATCGGCAAGGCTTTCAGCGACCAGGCCCTTATAGCGACCAAGCCAATCCCGAGCTTTGCCAGAGCTGCGGTTGTACACCGTCACCGGATAGTGTCCGGCAAGATGCCCCGCCATCGGAAAACCCATTACTCCGAGCCCGATAAAACAAAGCTTCGGCTTGCTATTTTCACTCACTGTCATCTATTCATCCCGCTAAATTTGCTGAGAGGCAACTGCAAATATAAGCGCCGCCAAAACGACACGGTACACCGCAAAAGGCATGAGGCCAATGCGCTCCACCCAGCGCATAAACAAGCCGATACACAAAAAAGCAGTGACGCCCGATAATCCGGCTGCGACGATGAGGGTCATCCAATCCACTGCGGTATCTGCACCGAGAAGCTCCACGGTCTTCAGCAGGGCCGCGCCGGTAATAACAGGCACAGACAAAAGAAAGGAAAAACGGGATGCCTCAACCAGACTCAAACCTAAAAAGGCTGCCGCAGTAATCGTAATACCCGAGCGCGAGGTGCCCGGTATCAGGGCCACGGCCTGAGCAAAACCGATGATCAAGACCATGGCCAGCGTCAAATCCCGGCATTGTCGGGCTGAAACCGAGAAGCGTTGGGCAAATCCAAGAAGAATACCGAATATCAGGGTTGTGCTGCCCAGAACCCAGGCATTGCGCAAATTTTCTTCGATAAAATCGTTGAGTATGAGGCCGGCAACGACTGCCGGTATGGTGGCAACAATGACCCACCAGGCAAGCCGGCCATCATCACTCTGCTGCCCACTTAAACTGGCGAACCAGGCCACAACCATCGCGCCAATATCACGACGAAAATATAGCAAGACCGCTAGCAGAGAACCAAAATGAACGGCCACGTCGAAGGCTAAACCCTGATCCGACCACCCCAGCAGCGCCGAGGGTAATATCAAATGCCCGGAGCTTGAAACGGGCAGAAATTCAGTTACACCCTGAATGATGGCCAATACCATTAATTGTAGAAAATCCACGCTATAAAATTCCTTCAATAAAAACCCGGGTTTCGGCCTCAACCGAAAAAAATGGTGCCCCCAAGAGAATCACTAACGCCACGCGACGTCATCACGCAAATACACTGGTAAAGCCTGATCGACTGAAACTGTTTGCTGCAGATCAAACATTTGCGCACCCAGGCGGGCC
Organism: Litorivivens sp.; assembly: GCA_041625575.1. Taxonomy (GTDB): domain Bacteria; phylum Pseudomonadota; class Gammaproteobacteria; order Pseudomonadales; family Spongiibacteraceae; genus Litorivivens. Next base: position 315 of record JBFJTG010000171.1, on the reverse strand, counting down.
ACCGCCGAAGCGCGCGGCAGAATATCGACGCTATCAATTTGGCCGGTATAGCCCATTTCGTCAGCGTAGCGCCATCCTGAACCCACTCTGCAAGCTTCAAAATCGCCCCAGTTGATGGCTTCGGGGGCGCACAAGCGCTCCTCGCCGGAGATGACGGGAAATCCGGCCGTTGGAGTAAACTGTGCACAATAAAGCTCATTCATTCGCGCATCGACACAACACAGAATATCGTGACCGGGAATACACAAACCTTCATCAAGCGCGGTCATTGCGAGCGCCTGAAGACTGGATACCGGTGCACAGGGAATATCAGTC
>JBFJTG010000170.1:0-5451 GCA_041625575.1 Litorivivens sp. | reverse complement strand
GCATTAAAAGATTGCGAGCCGCCGGATACCTGCATAACCGCCAGTGTTTTACCCTGCGTTGGACGCACGGCTCCCAGCGACAACGGTACCCAATCAATTTGCGCTTTCATGATTCCTGTCATGGCACCGTGGCGTTCCGGCGAGCACCACACCTGCCCTTTCGACCAGACGACGAGGTCTCGCAACTCCTGCACCTTGGGGTGATTCGCATCTTCACTATCCGGCAGTGGCAATCCCTCCGGATCAAAGATTTTTACCTCGCCGCCCATATGCTTTAACAAACGGGCGCATTCTTCAATCACCAGACGACTGAAGGAGCGTTCGCGCAAAGAACCATAGAGCAATAAAAAACGGGGCTTATGTTGAGACGGCTTGCGACTGAATTGATTAAGCTCAGGCAGCTGAAATTGACCGTGGTCCAAATTTGGTAAGGTTAAATCGCTTGTACTCATAAATTCGCTTCCAATTAAAAACTGTAATCCCCATGACTTCGCTAAAGGATGTTGGCGCACGACAGGGTCGGGCTACTTAACCTGCTGCTTCGCTAATTTTCGGGCGAGCGTTCTGCGGTGCATGCCAAGCCGGCGCGCGGTTTCGGAAATATTAAAGTCGGTTTCTGCCAGAGTTTGATGAATACGCTCCCATTCCAGAGTCTTTATCGACGTTGCGCGGCCATTGATCTTGGCATCTACGTTGCCTTCTGCGCTGTCGAAAGCGGCTTCAATGTCGTCAGTGTTGGAGGGTTTGGCAAGATAGTGGCAGGCGCCGAGTTTTACCGCCTCTACGGCGGTTGCAATGCTGGCATAGCCGGTTAATACCACTATCAACATATCGGCGTTGTGCTTGTGCAGAGCCTGTACGCAAGCCAAACCCGAGGCGTCACCTTCCAGTTTTAAATCGACTACGGCATAGCCCGGAGAATGATCTTTAAGCAAGGCTTCGGTCGTTTCCAGGCTGCTAGCGTTTAACACGGTGTAGCCACGGCGTTCAAAGGAGCGAGCCAAGGTGCGGGCAAAGGCGGCGTCGTCTTCCACGAGCAGCAAAGTGCGCTTGGTGGCGGGCGTAGATGTTTCGGCCATAACCTTAGTCCTCTTTTAACTGCAGTGTTTCAAGGGGTAAGCGCAGCACCACTTCGGCACCCTCCCCCGGCAGATTATGCGCCTGTACATCACCCTCGAGCGTTCTGGCGACATTGAATACCAAAAATAGTCCCAAGCCGCTGCCAGGACGTCCCTTGGTCGATTGATAGGGCTGCCCCAATCGCTTGAATACCGCATTTGAAAAGCCTGGCCCCCGATCAAATACGCGAATAACCAGTGTGCCTTCGTCCCTGGAAACTTCCAGCCCCACCCACATTGGGGAGGCTTCAAGGGCATTATCCAATAGGTTACAAACGGTTTGTTTCAGCACTGAATCCGAGGCAATATCGAGATCTGTACCAAAACGGTTTTCAAAATGTAAGACCTGGTTTTTGCGTGTTTCCTGCCATTCTTCAATGAGCTCATCAAAAAATTCGCAGACCGTAGTTTCGCCGGAGGACTCCCCCCGGGTTTCACCTGCGGACATCAAAATGCCGCTGACAATGCCCTTACAGCGCCGGACCTGAGTCTGCATTTCTTCAATATCCTGGTTTAGGTCAGGATTATTGGCCAGCTCCGGCATGTGCTGCCAATCGCCTAGCAATACGGAGATGGTCGATAGTGGTGTACCCAGTTCATGGGCGGCGCCTGAAGCCAGCAAGCCCATGCGCAAGATGTGCTCCTCCTCAGCGGCGCGCTGGCGTAATTTTGCCAGGCGTGCGTCTCGCTCCCGGTGAGTCTGGGTAATTCGATTGATAAATATCACCAGGAGAGCCGCGTTCAATAACAGGCAGATAAACATGCCCTGCACGTAGAAGCTTTCTATCCCGAGATGATAGTCCAGCGGAAGATCCAGGGGCTGTGCAGTTTCCGCCAGCCAAAGGAAGCACAGGGTAGCCACACCCAAAAGCGCCCACACCAAAGGGGCCGCTAGCAGCACGGCAGCAAGGCCAACCTGAAGCACGTATAGAAACACGAAGGGGTTGGTGGCGCCGCCACTGAGGTATAGCTGGAAGGTTAGCGTGGCCATATCGACCAGCAAACCGACAAATAACTCTGCTGAGTGGATTTGCCGGCCCACGCGCAAGCTGATCTCGTAGAGTCCGTTGAATACGATTAAGGCCGCGAGCACGCCGAACATCTCATACAGCGGTAGCGCTACGCCAAAGCTATAGTGAGTTACGAGTATGGTTAGTAGCTGCCCGAGCACCGCCATCCAGCGCAGCTGCACCAGCTGGCGCATATTTTTACTTACGGTATCGCTGTCGCCTTCGGTTCCGGCCCGTATGACAGGTCTCAGCATGTTTACGCTCGCCTCGAATGGATTTCAGCCGCCCCAGTGTAATACAGATAGGCTTTTTAAGACTGCCTGCGGCTTTCTCGCGTCAGGATAATTCCCGCCACCACCACCATAGCAGCCAACGTATACCAGGTTAGCGCATACACCAAATGAGAGTTGTAAAACTGGACTACGGTAAGGCCGCCAACAGGTCCTGCCCCGCCGGGGCTTCCCGGTGAACCGGCGTCTGCATCAACAAAGTACGGAGCCAACTCCAGTTCAAGCGAATTGGCGATGGCGTCAACATCTCGCGAATACCAGCGCTCGGTCTCGGGGGCATTACTGCGTAAAAAACCTCCGTCGGGCTCACTCAGGCGTAGCAAGCCGCTGATACGAACTGTGCCTTCGGGTACTGCGGCGGGTGTTACGCCCTGCCCTACAAAGCCCCGGTTTATTAGCACAGTGCCGTGAGCCCGGGTTTGCAGTGGGGTCAACACCCAATAGCCACTACCTTGTTCGCTAACGGCGACTACGAGGGTATCGAGCTGAGGGAGAAACTGACCTTCCAGGGAGATATGGCGATATTCGCTGGTGTCACGACTTAAATCAGGCCATTCGGCGGGACTCGGGGCAGCCACCGCTGGCTCGTTTACACGCGCGTTAACACGCTCAATAAGGTCTAACTTCCATGCGCGGCGCTCAAGCTGCCAATTGCCCAGCGCAATAAAGGCAGCAAATGCCAGCAGCCCCAGCAAAGAAAAAAGCGTACGCCAAAAAGGTCTGCGAGCACCGGCTGTGGCGGCCATAGTTACATCATGCCGGGCATCATATTGACATTCATGTTGTACATCACCCACAAAGAGCCTGCCAAGGTTATGAACAATAACACCGCAGTAAATAGTAGCGCCAGCATATTCCAACCACCTTCCGACTGAAAATTCATATGCAGAAAGTAGATCATATGCACCAGAATTTGCACGACCGCGAAGCCGAGAATAATGACAGCCGTGGTACCCGGTGAGTCGAATACCTTACCCATGACCAGCCAGAACGGGATGGCGGTAAGAATTACCGAGGCCAAAAACCCGATCATGTAGCCGCTGAAGGAGGCGTGCGGCGCGTCTTCGTGGTGTTCTTCGTGATGGCCCTCGTGATGAGTATCCAGATGCTCGCTCATGACATTGACCCCATCAGGTAGACAAAAGTAAAAACGCCAATCCAGATCACGTCGAGAAAATGCCAGAACATGGACAGGCAAAACAATCGACGACGATTAGCGGCAATGAGTCCGTGCTTGGAAATTTGCACCAGCAAGGTCACAAGCCAGATGATGCCGAAACATACGTGCAAGCCGTGGGTGCCAACCAAGGTGAAGAAGGACGACAAAAACGCGCTGCGCTGTGGGCCTGCACCGATGTGAATCAGATGGTAGAACTCGTATAGCTCTACAGCCAAAAATCCGGCACCCAGAAAGCCGGTAATCACCAGCCAGGTAATGGTGCCCTGCAGTTTGTTCTGCTGCATTTGCAGCATGGCAAAACCGAAAGTGATGGAAGAAAACAACAACAGCGCTGTGTTCAAGGCCACCAGTGGCAGATCAAACAATTCACTACCGCTTGGTCCACCCGCAAAACTTTGGCTCAATACTCCGTAGGTCGCAAACAAGGCTGCAAAGATGAGGCAATCGCTCATTAAGTAGAGCCAAAACCCCAAAAGCGTGCCGTTCGGGACATGGTGGTCACCGGTAACCAGAAATTCCAGATCGGCCTTGTCAGTCGCCGTAGCAGAATGTGACATCAGGCTGGCACCTCGCTTCGTTGGGCTTCGATTTCGGCAACTTCTTCTGCCGGAATGTAGTAGTCACGTTTGTAGTTAAAGGAATGCACGATGGTTGAAATAACTAGCGCGGCAAATGAAAGGCCTGCAATCAGCCACATGTGCCAAATCATGGCAAAGCCTAACAGTGTGCTGATACCTGACAGGACCACGCCGGCAGCAGTATTTTTTGGCATATGGATAGCTGTAAAGCCGCTGGTAGGACGCTGAAAGCCTTTGGCTTTCATTTGCCACCAGGCATCGTTGTCGTGCACGCGCGGAGTAAAGGCAAAATTGTACTGGGGCGGCGGTGAACTGGTTGACCATTCCAGCGTGCGGCCATTCCAGGGATCGCCGGTCTCATCTTTCAGTGAATCACGTTTTTTGTAGCTGACCCAAAACTGGATAAGGAAGCAGATAATACCGATACCGATAAGTACCGCTCCGCCCAATGCAATCTGGAACCAAATTTGTAGCGAAGGGTCATCAAAGTGGCTCATACGACGCGTCACGCCCATCAGTCCGAGCACGTAGAGCGGCATGAAAGCGAAGTAAAAGCCCAGCATCCAGAACCAGAAAGACATCTTGCCCCAGAAGGGATCGAGCTTGTAACCCGTAACCTTTGGGTACCAGTAGGTTATGGCCGCAAATACGCCGAACAGGACACCGCCGATGATGACGTTGTGGAAGTGTGCAATCAAAAACAAGCTGTTGTGGAGCACAAAGTCGGCTGGCGGAACGGCAAGCAATACCCCGGTCATACCGCCGATAACAAAGGTCACCATAAAGCCGACGGTCCACAGCATCGGTACGTCAAAACGGATGCGTCCGCGATACATTGTGAAGAGCCAGTTAAAGACTTTCGCACCGGTCGGTATGGAAATAATCATGGTGGTGATGCCAAAGAAGCTATTCACCGTTGCGCCTGAGCCCATGGTAAAGAAGTGATGCAGCCACACAAGGTAGGAAAGAATCGTGATAACGACGGTGGCGTAAACCATCGACGAATAGCCAAACAGGCGCTTGCCGCTATAGGTCGCCACAATTTCGGAGAACACACCGAACACCGGCAGTATCAAGATATAAACTTCCGGGTGACCCCAGATCCAGATCAGGTTCACGTACATCATGGCGTTACCGCCAAGATCATTGGTGAAGAAGTTCATATCCAGATAACGGTCTAGCGACAACAATGCCAGTACTGCAGTGAGAACCGGGAAGGCAGCGACGATGAGAATATTGGTACACAGTGCCGTCCAGGTGAATATCGGCATTTTC
>JBFJTG010000169.1:0-5542 GCA_041625575.1 Litorivivens sp. | reverse complement strand
GGGCCCAATATTGCTATGCTGCTCCTCTCAGGTTCGGGTCAACACCTGTGGTTCGATTCTGTTCGAGTTGCCCGTGGTAAGTAGAGGTTTGCAAGATGAAGAAAGGTAACATTCACGAACAGTTGGAAGATCTGCATCAGCAGATTGACGAGCTGGAAGTTGGGCACAGCCAAAAAGCCAATCTGATGGGCCTCGTTGAGGATATCGAGTTGGAACTCAGTACAGGTTCCAGTGTGGATGCCGAGCAGGCAGGCTTGCTGGGGCGTCTTGAAAATATGGTGTCTGAGTTTGAAACTGAACACCCAACAATTGCCGGCATACTCAACGATCTGATGGTTAAGCTTGCGAGCATTGGCGTTTAAGTTCCCTTCTTATTAGTACTCCTTCCACACGTTCACTTTTCCGCGAAAACGCTGCGCCCGACCGTGCTTCGGTCGCTGCGTTTAATGAAAATCGTGAGAGCTAACTGCTAGTGATAACTGCTGGGTTGCATCTTCAATGTGCAGAGCCACAACGTGAATAACGGGGGGTAGGGGAATCTCCAGATCGCGCAGGGGCGGATCGTTGCGCTGTACATTGCCTTTAATGATCAGAAGCTTTCCCGTCAAAATAGCTTGTCGGCAACGTTGTTGAACGTTGGTCCAGACAACGATATTGCTGTTGCCGGTTTCGTCTTCCAGCGTCAGAAACAAAACACCCGAGGCGGTGCCGGGCCGCTGCCTGCAGGTAACCAGGCCTGCTATTTGGATAAAGTGGCCGTTGTCGATGTGACTTAAGTCTGAAGCGCGTCGGCACTGGGCAAACAAGGGCCTTGCGCGCACTAGTGCCATGGGGTGCTCTCGCAAACTCAGACCGGTATAGCTGTAGTCGGCGGTCACTTCGCTGATTTCAGACGCTTGCTGCAGTTGTACGTCATCGTCCAGATCCTGAGTTGGAGGCAGCAACGGAGTTGCTTGTTCCAGAGCACTGACTTGCCACTGGCTTTGGCGTCGGTGCAGGTCGAATGTTTTGAACACGTCGGCGCGGGTTAAGGCGTTGCGCTGGTTTTGATGGAGTGGCACCCGCTTGAAAAAATCGGCAAGCGATGTAAACAGGCCATGCTGTTGCCGCTCGACAACGATTTTTTCGACGGCCTCTTTACCCAGGCCCTGAACCTGACGCAGGCCCATGCGCAGTGCAATGCGGCCATCGCGCTCATATTCCAGCTGGTAGTCCCAGTGGCTGTGATTGAGGCAGAAGGGCCGCACCTCTACCGCATGGCGCTGGGCGTCTTGAATTAATTGGGAGGGGCTGTAAAAACCCATCGGCTGGCTGTTGAGTAAACCGGCAAAAAAAGCCGCGGGGTGATGACGCTTCAACCACGCGGAACTGTAAGCCAGTATGGCAAAACTCGCGGAATGGGATTCGGGAAAGCCATAGGCACCAAAACCCTGCATTTGGCTGAATAAGCGCTCCGCAAAACTTTGCGGATAGCCATTGTCCAACATTCCGTTAATCAGCTTGTCGCGAAATTTATCCAGGTGCCCGTTGCGGCCCCAGCTGGCCATAGCGCGGCGCAACTGGTCGGCTTCGCCACCTCCAAAACCGGCGGCCACCATCGCCATTTTTATCACCTGCTCCTGAAATATAGGAATACCTAGTGTTCTCTCTAACACTTCTTTTATTGCGTCGTTTTCATAGCTTACGGGCTCAAGACCCTGCCTGCGTAATAGATAGGGGTTAACCATGTCGCCCTGAATTGGGCCTGGTCTTACGATCGCAATCTGAATCACCAGGTCGTAAAAACAGCGTGGTGCCATTCGCGGCAGCATACTCATTTGCGCGCGCGACTCTATTTGAAATACGCCAATACTATCGGCTTGGCAGAGCATGTCGTAGGTGGCGGGGTCTTCGTCGGGAATATCCTGCAAGCGAAACTCACGTTGCTGCTGGCTGCTAATTAAAGCCAAGCTTTTGCGTATGCTGCTGAGCATGCCCAGCGCCAAAATATCTACCTTCATCAGGCGCATGGCTTCCAGGTCTTCCTTGTCCCACTGAATAATCGTGCGAGCTTCCATCGCGGCGTTTTCGAGGGGAACCAGATTGGCGATGGGCTCCTTGCTGATAACAAAGCCGCCAACATGCTGGGATAAATGGCGGGGAAAGCCGTGGATTTCTTGCACCAAATCAAAAAAATGCTGGGCTATGGGACCTTTTAATCCTGCTTGCTGTAAGCGGCTGACTAATTCTTCACGTTTATCCCACCAGGCCATGGATTTGCTTAATTGCGTGATGAGCGCCTCGTCAAAGCCCAGTGCCTTGCCGACATCGCGCACGGCGCTGCGCGACTTGTAAGTGATAACCGTTGCGGCCAGCGCGGCGCGGTCGCGACCGTACTTACGGTAAATATACTGAATGACTTCTTCGCGACGCTCGTGCTCAAAGTCGACATCAATATCGGGCGGTTCATCGCGCTCTTTTGAAATAAAACGTTCAAACAATAATTGACCGCGGGAAGGATCGACCTCGGTGATATACAGGCAATAACAAACAGCGGAGTTGGCTGCAGAACCCCGCCCCTGGCAGAGGATGTTTTGACTGCGGGCGTAGTGGACAATGTCGTGAACGGTTAAGAAATAATGTTCATAGCGCATTTCTGCAATGAGTTTAAGTTCGTGGTCTATTTGGCTAATGACCTTGTCCGGCACGCCGTCCGGCCAGCGTGTACGGGCACCGGCCTCACTCAGTTCCCGTAAAAAGGCCAGGGCGCTTTTCCCTGCAGGCACGACTTCGTCGGGATACTGGTATTGCAGTTCCTGTAGTGAAAAGGTGCAGCGCCTGGCAAGGCGTAATGTTTCTGCTAGCAGGGGCGCGGGGTACAGCTTTTCGAGAATTGCGGGTTCGCGTAAATAGTGTTCGCTGTTAGCGAGTAGTCCTTGCCCAAGAAATTGTATGGGCGTGTTCAAACGTATAGCCGTGAGTGTGTCCTGTAAGGGTTTACGTTGGCGCTCATGCATGTGCACATTGCCACAGGCAAGTAGAGGAATGTGCAGCGACTCGGCGAGTTGCTGGCAGCGCTCATAAAAGGCTTGCTCACCTGGCCGGTGCAAGCGCTGAAAACCTAGCCATAAACGCTTTTTGAAATTCTTTGCCAGTGTTTCGGCATAAGGTGTTTGCGCGGCAAATTCGGCCGGTTCGTAGGCGGGTATCCAAATCCCCAGACAGTGGGAGGTAGATTGCGTGCAATCGCTTAGGCTGAGCTGGTACTCGCCCTTGGGGCTGTTAAGGCGTGCCCGGGTAATCAGCGCGGAGAGTTCGGTATAAGCGCGGCGATCTGGCGCCAGCATCACCAAATGAAGGCCCTCGCTGAGAAAAAACTCCGCGCCGATAATCAGCTTCAGTTTGCTGTCTTTGGCGGCTATGTGTGCCCGCACAACACCGGCCAGCGAGCATTCGTCGGTAATGGCCAGCGCTTTGTAGCCCAGTTCAATAGCGCGTTCAACCAGCTCACTGGGGTGTGAGGCGCCGCGCAAGAAAGAGAAATTACTCAGGCAATGTAATTCAGCATAGTGCATGCATCACCCGAATAGTCCGTGTAGGTACCAGTGTTGCTGCAGGCAGTCGCGGTATACCCAACACAGAGCGCCCTTGTCGGTGCGCGCAATGTAGTAATCCCTGACTTGCCGCTGTTGCCACCATTGGCTGTCGATGCGCTCGGGCCCCTGCAATAATTGCAGGGGCGAATGCCAGCAGGGTCGGCCATCGACCTCGCTCAGGCGCAAGGGCGCTTGCATTAGCCACGCAGGCTTTATGGCCGAGCTTGTTATCGCCGCGGGCGATCTTGGCGCTGAAGATGCTGCTAAGGGCTGGCTGCGTTTTATCGCCTGCTCGGGAAGGTGTTCATTGCAAATACCCGGATGCCAAAAGCTGTCGGCACCCAGCCGGACGGTGAGTTTGTCGAGCACGGCCAGATAGCGTTCCTGTCGCTGCGGGTCAAACAAGGCGCTGTGCCGGAACAGCTCGCTATTGCGCTGTTCGATACTTTCGAACTGATGACATTGCAAGGCAAGGGCATCTACCGGGCCTCGTAATGTAAACTTTTCCAGCTTCAATAAAACCAGCTGTAATAAGCGGCGGCGATCAAAGTGTTGATGAGAAACCGCCATTGAGAGTTGCTCGGATGTGGCATCGCAATAACGGAACTGCCAATCCAGGTGACGGTTTACCCACTGCTTGAGCTGCAGAAAATGTTCCAGTTCGTCCAGCAGAGCGGCTATGGGGAAACGCAGTTCAGCGGTACGCGTCAGGCTGCCGTTAAACTGGCGCTCGCTGTAGAAATGGTCCGGCGGCTGAAAGCTTGGCCGCAAATCGGCTTCTCGACCATACAAGCGATTGAACAGGGAGCTGAACTGGTGGCCAAAGCGCCGGGTAAGCGCTGCGCCGGGGAGTTTGTTGACTGTGCCCAGTGTTTTTAGGCCCATCGTAAGAAGCTGTTCGCGTTGTTTGTTCTCACAGGGCAGGTGCTTGATAGATAGGCTGTCTAACAAGCTTACTGTAGCGCGCTCATCCAATAAGCCTTGCTCGTTTAATAAGCAGCAAATGTCTTTGCCACTGAAGCTAATCAACTCCGCAGCCAAGGGGCTGTGGCCCAAGCCGTAAACCGTAGGAATACGACGCTTTCGAAAGCCCCAGCGAAAACGCCGATACAGGGGCATAAAACCGTGAAATAATTTTAGCGATCCGGCTACATTCAATAAGAGCCCAGCCGGTGGTGACAGGCTGACTTCCGGGGTAAAGCGATAAGCCCACAAAGCCAGTTGTTCGAGTTGCCTGCGCATACGCTGGGGACAGGGTGTGCGGCATTGCAGCTCGGGGCAGAGGCTTCGCGCGGTGCTTAGGGATTGTCCGGGCCGTACCCCCGCAGCCTGCGCGGCCCGGTTTACTTCAATAATGCAACCTTGGCCCAGCAGGGCCTGCGCCTGGTTCGCATCGGCATCGGTGCCCAGGTCCCGATCCAATAGTAATAGGGGAAAGCGCACGTACAGCCACATCAGTGCCGCTCCGCAGATATTCCCGGCGAGGTGTTGGCGCGAGTGGGTACTCTTGCCAGCAGGAGTTGGCTCTTCTGGGCAGGTGTTGTCGTTTGCGGCCAATGCGTGACGGCTTTTTGTTCGTGGAGGAGCTGCGAATCACGGGCAATTAGCACTTGCTGGCCCGCAGGCCCTCCCGGCTGTTTTAATATTTCAAGTTGGAGCTGGGGCCCCTGGTTTGTCAGACTAATACGCAGCGGCGCGGGAGAGCTTTGCGGGCCGAATACACTGGAGCGAAAATGGATATGCCAGCATTGCTGTTCTCTGGCGGCAAGTTGTAAGCGCCGTAAATCGCGATCGGCCAGTTTGCGGTCACCGCACCAGTTAAGTACGGCGGCAAAGGCTGATGCCCGCAGTAATTCCTCGGCGGCCCATAGTTGATCGCGCAGGCTGGAGCACTGCACAAAGAGGCAGTGTTCGGGGTTAATGCCAGCTTGTTGCAGTGCTGGTGCATAGGGCTCAAAAGGCGGGTT
>JBFJTG010000168.1:0-5701 GCA_041625575.1 Litorivivens sp. | reverse complement strand
GCGCTCCGGTAGTAGAATTGTCACTTTTACGCCGCGCACGCTGGCAGCCTGAAGCGCTGATGTGATCTCGCGGTTGGGGAGAAAGTAGGGCGTCATAATGGTTATGCGTTTGCGTGCGGCGGCGAATACACCCAGCAGCGTCATAGCCAGCGCGTCGAGGTTTTCGTCGGGGCCATCGTCGATGGCCCGGCAACATACCGGGCCCGCCGAAGCGGGGGTGCTTTGTAGATTCTCCAGTTGTCGTTTTGTGGCCATCCACCAGTCGCGGGCAAATATCCGTTGCAGCTCGTCGACGACCGGTCCGCGAGCCGAAAAATGTATGTCCTGTGTGGGATGCGGATTGGCGGGATCGTCAACCATATGGCGGTGATCAATATTAATTCCGCCAAAGAAACCGATAGCGCCGTCGACAACGACAATTTTCCTGTGATTGCGTAAATTTATACCAAAAGATGGCGGGAAAAGTGACAGCGGCATAAATTCGGCAAGCTCTATTCCCACCTTGCGCAGCGGTCTAATGGCGGCACGCAGTGAATAAAGAACTCCGTTGCTGTCTACCAAAACGTGAACTCGAGCGCCGCGTCCGACCGCTCTGCCAAGGGCATTGATGATGTCTGTCGCGATACCCTTTCGGGAAAACAGATAGCTGGACAGTAATATGTAGTCGCGTGCATTGTCGATGGCGGCGATAAGCTCGGGGAAAAATTGCTCACCGTTAATCAACATGTTTACCGTATTGCCGCCATTGGCCGGTGCGCCGGTTACGCGGGCGCCTACCCTCATAATGGGTGGCAGGGTAGCGAGTTCCAGTTCCTGAATGGCACTGTGCTCCCGGATGGAACGCTCGTAGCCGAAGTGTAAGAAAGGTAAATGCTGACCGGAAAAATTCCTGGCAATCGAGCGCACTCTGTTGATTCCGAATACGAAGTACAGCAGTGGCCCCGCAATAGGAAATACGATAATGATACCGATCCAACCCAAGGCGGCGCGGTGATCGCGTTTATAGATAAGCGCATGTACAAGCGCCAGTCCCATAACGACAAGGTGAGTGGCAATAAGTAGCCAGTATTGCATTCACGTTTCCACTGAGAAGGATTTCCCTTCAAGCATAGCAAATGCACAGGAACAGTGTTTGTTGTATGGAATGGGGGGCTTGGGCAGAGCCTTAGGCTTTCGAGGCTGCTCTGCCTTAATCGCGAACTCTATTGGTTCTGTTTGGCCTTTAGAGCTTAAATGCCTGTTTTTACCACCTGAGCAAAAACTCGATAAAGTAGCGATCCAGCGGTTGCATTGTGCCAAAGTGGCTTCCCGGTTGCAGTGGCACGTCTTGTCCGTGTGCCTGTATTTCACGGCGGGTAATATTCCGCGCGAGTAATGTGACCGTCCAGTTGTCATCTAGACTGGACACTCGAAAGTTTGCGTTCATTTCGGTTGTCGGTCCCTGTGTGTCCAGAGGATCCAGGTCGGTACTGAAAAACTGGTGATCGCGGAAGGTGGCATCGACACCCATACCGAGAGAGAAAGGTAAGCCATCCAGCCCGGGAATTAATTTGCTGAGGTTCCAGCGCTGTACCAGTGTCGATTCCCAAATGGGCGCGCGGGTGAGTCGCTCGCCACTCGCGTCGCAGGCGGTTTCGCCGCTGGTGGCTATGCACTGGGCGTCCGGGAAGCTGTTGTAGCGCGCGTCGAGGTAGGCGATGGATAAGTTCAATGCCAGCCACGGCGTGGGAAGCAGCTGTGATTCTATTTCTACGCCGCGGGAGGTGGCCGAGGCGGCGTTGCCCACGGAAAAGTTAGTACCGTTGAAAAGACTAACTTGGAGATTGTCGAAGTCGGTGCTGAACAGGCCTATATTCAGTGTGGCAGCACCATTGAGCAAACGCATTTTCGCGCCCGCCTCATAGGTTTCTGCTTTTTCCGGTTCGAATTCCAGATTGGCTTCTGAAACGGCGGCTTCATTAAATCCGCCCGCCTTGAAGGCCTTTGCCCAAGTGGCATAAAGGGTGATTTCATCGCTCAGGTCATAACGCGCACTGAACTTGGGTGAGAAGTCGGTTTCTTTGCGTGAGCGCACTTCGTTGTAGGGTTCTTCAAAAAGAAATTGTGCAAAGAAGCGTTCGGCGATGGCATTGTTGTGGCTCAAAATTGCGTGCACATCTTTGGTTTCTTCGGAGTAGCGTGTGCCTGCGATGAGGGCCAGTTCATCGCTTAGGTTCCAAGTGGCTTGCCCGAAAATTGCCGTGGATTCGCTTTGCTGATCGAAGTAGCGAAAATTATTCAGGCGATCGTCCGGCTGCACCGGCGCATTGGCGGCGAGATTGAGCACCTCATTAAGCGTGGTGGGGGAGCCGCGTACCGCTGCAACGACTTCCAGTGTTGTCGCTGTTTCGAGTTCAGTCGTTCCGGTGCCTAAATAATCCGAGTCAAAGTAAAACAAGCCGGCCACGTATTCGAAGGCCCCCGGTGGAGAAGATATGCGCAGTTCCAGGCTGTTTTGCTCGTAGCTGTCATCGCCCGCAAGTATCACGATTTCGGCGGGGCCAAAGTCTGCGTCGAGTACGTGAAATTTGTCGAACTCTGAGGTGCCCGCCACAGCCGTAAGGATGTATTCGCCTAGTTCATAGTCGGCCTGCAAGGTAAAGGAGGTGCCTTCACGCAGAGTATCCTGAATGGCGTTCTGGGATGAGCGTTGGTCGCTTTTGTCGGCGTTGGTGGCCGGGTCGTAGCGGCGGTAGACTTCTAGCGTTTCCGGGGTCGCGGCTGTTAATTCTGTGCCAGTGCTGTTGCCGAATACGCTGGCATCAGTTGCCGTGACCATAATATCTAGGCCTTCCAGCAGGGAAGGAAAGTGTAATTTTAGGCGTTTAATATCGTTATCTTTACTGCGCATATGGTCGTCGATATCTTGCACCTGTGGGTAGGCGTTGCGGTCAAGATCTGCGGTAGTGTTTTTGATAACGCCGCGTTGGTATTCGTTCTCTAGTGCGAGGCGGAAATGAATTTTGTCTTCGATCAATGGGCCGCCAAGGGCTGCCTGAAGGCGGCGACGGTCGAAGTCGCCACCCAGCCAGCTCACTTTGCCGGTAAATTCCTGGGTGGGTTCGCCGGTAGTGACGTTGAGCGCTCCGGCGATGGCGTTTTTGCCAAACAGTGTGCCTTGAGGCCCGCGCAGCACTTCCACACGCTGGGCGTCCGTTAAAGCTTCGAAGAGGTAGTCTTGGCGGCCGTAGTAGATGCCATCTATAACCAATGCCACCGAGCGCTCAAAGCCTTTGTTATTGCCCGAGCCCAAGCCGCGCATTGCAACAAATCCGGTATAGGGCGTGGCGTTGATGACCAGATTGGGCGCAAACTGCGACAGTTCGCCGATATCGGTGATGCCCACGTCGGTAAGAAAGTCTTCGCTGAGTGCCGTAATTGAGATGGGCACATCGCGGATGTTCTCAGCCCGCTTTTGCGCGGTGACGATCACTTCTTCTATAGTCACTGGAGTGGCCGCCAGTGCGATATTCGCTGAGAGAAAGCCTGCTGAGAGCCAAGCGATACGGTGCCATGACATATTTGTCACCCTACTGTTATTGTTTTTATTCGTCGTTGGGGTATCGTTTCACGAACTTATGGCATTGGCAATGCCGCAGAATTTTATGTGATGTTTGTTGTAGGGCCGAATCCGGCGCGAATTTTTAATAATAACGGAACAGGATTGTATCCATGACTGCGTACTCTAAATATGTCAGCGGCCTTGCCCTTTCGATCGCTGCCAGTGCAGCGGTTGGAGCTCCTCAACTGTTTTGGGGTGACACCCATGTGCACACGGCGTATTCCTTTGATGCCTTCCTAAACAATAACCACAGTGCCACTCCTGAGGTTGCCTATCGCTTTGCCCGGGGTGAGCCGGTTATTCACCCCTATCACCGGGCGCGTATGCAAATTAATGCGCCGCTGGATTTTATCGCCATTGCTGACCACGCTGAATATTTGGGTGTGGGGCGAGAGGTCTACTACAACGGCGTTCAGCTGGAGGATGCCGGATTGGTGGATGGCGTCAAGGGCTGGCTTACCGAACGCTATATTCGCAAGTTGATAGACGGGGATGGTGGCTTCGACGCTTTTATAGATTTGCTGCCGCACAAAGGCGACCCGGAGGCGTCGGCGAAAGATCTATGGGGTGCCAGTGCGAACCCTATTATTAATGCGGATGCACTTGAGCGTAAGACCTGGAGCACGATTACCCGACTTGCGGATGAAAATAATAAGCCCGGTGAATTCACCACCTTTATTGCCTGGGAGTGGAGCTCGCTGCCCGGTGGCGCGAATCTGCACAGGGTGGTCATGACGAGTGACGGTGCGGAAATCGCGAATAAGTTTCAGCCCTTTGGCTCGGACGATAGCCCTTATCCCGAAGACCTGTGGGCCTGGCTGGATAAAACCAGTGAAGAGACCGGCGCAGAATTTTTGTCGATTCCGCATAACTCGAATATCTCGAAAGGTTTTATGTTTCCGGAAAAAACATTGCGCGGCGAGCCCATCACTGAGGCCTACGCACGCAAGCGTATCCAGTGGGAACCTGTAGTGGAAATAACGCAAATTAAAGGCGACTCAGAAACCCATCCCGCGTTTTCGCCACGGGACGAATTTGCCGATTTTGAAACCTATAAGTTTTACATTCAGCAAGAACCCCAAGAGTACGAAGCCAAGCCGGGCGACTTTGTTCGTCAGGCTTTAAAACGCGGGCTGACCATAGAACAGGCGGTGGGCATCAATCCCTATCGCTTTGGGGTAATTGGTTCGACCGATAGTCATACCGGATTGGCTACAGCGCAGGAAACGAATTTCGCCGGCAAGTTGGCCAGAGACTCCACACCTGAAACGAAAACGCGTTCAGACGGGCGTGAGAAATTTGCCAGTGGCTGGAGTATGTCGGCCTCAGGTATGGCGGCTGTTTGGGCTGAGGAAAATACCCGCGAGTCGATTATGGCCGCCTTTAAGCGTCGTGAGATTTATGCGACCACGGGCCCGCGTATTGCGCTGCAGGTTTACGGAGGTTGGCAATTTGCGGCCGCGGATTTACAGACGCCGGAACAATGGCGTTCAAAAGGCGTGCCCATGGGTGGCATGCTGGAGTCGGCGGCTGGGCCTGGCGCGCCGGGTTTTGTGATTCAGGCCTTAAAAGATCCGCAGTCAGCCAATCTTGATCGCATCCAAATGGTGAAAGGATGGGTGGATGCGCAAGGACAGGAGCAGGAGCAGGTATACGACGTTGTCTGGTCCGGGAATAGGCAAGTGGGCGGCGACGGCAGGCTACCCGCAGTGGGTAATACCGTTGATATGCAAACGGGCAAATACAATAACTCTATCGGTGCGGCGTCCTTGGCGGCATTCTGGTCGGACCCGGATTTTGATCCGAAGATGTCAGCTTTTTACTATGTGCGGGTGCTGGAGATTCCCACGCCTAGGCACACACTATTAGATGCAATTGCGTTGGGGCTAGAGCAGCCGAAAGAGGGACCTTCGGTGATTCAGGAGCGCGCCTACAGTTCGCCGCTTTGGTATACGCCCTGAGTTGAATGCTTTTTTTCGTGAATGTCCCGTCCTGACATAGGTTGTCAGGTTTTAAGGAGCCGCTTCCGCATAGGAAGCGGCTTTTTTATGCACCTGTTCGGGGGTTTTTAGCCCAAGGCTCAGGTGCGGCCGTAGTGTG
>JBFJTG010000167.1:0-5708 GCA_041625575.1 Litorivivens sp. | reverse complement strand
GCCTTTGCAAAATTAAGCTCTTCATAAAGTTTTGCAATCTCTTCTGATTTGCTTTGTGCCCACTCAATCAATTTTTTTCCCTCGTCGGTAGGACGTGACGTCTGACCTTCGAGCTTTTTATTGATCATCTGAGCGCCTCGAGAGCCAAGATTGGTGATTTTTCCAATCAAATCCGAATTCACTCGGTTTGAATAATCCTCAAAGCTTAAATCAATATCGCCAATGCCAAAGTTACAAAGACACCAATACCGTATTCAGTCCTGTTATCCCCTCTCAACTCACTCCGCTGTCCAAAAATCCCTCACCAGTGTATCCAATTGACTAGCGCCTATTGCAAAGGTAACTGGATATGTAAGGTAGTACCGACATCAATACTTGAGGTTACAGCGATATGCCCCTTGTGGTGCTCGGTAATAATAAAATGTGAGTAGGACAAGCGGTGCTCTACCGGACAAGCGGCTCGATCTGAGGTATTTGAGAAAAACGGTTCAAAGACGTCTTGCTGCTCCTCGGGTGAAAGGCCTATTCCATTGTGCTGTATTTTGATCCAGATTGAGTCGTAAAACTTTCCGACATCAATATTAATTGACGGGGCAAAATCCGCTTTCTTTTGCGCCTTATCGCTAAGTGAGTGATAGGCGTGACGCAACAAGCGCAGCAACACTTGCTGCATCTCACTTGCATAGCAAGGAATCAAGGGCACATCAGTGGCGTAGTTCCGGCGGACCGCTATATCATTAAACTGAAGTCCTGTTGTCGGTGAATAAAGCGTGCCTGCGAGAGTCAGGCTGTGGTCCAGTAATTCCGAAATATCCGACGGGTTCTTGTTACCTCGATGGCTAGCAGCAAAGTTCAGCAGGTTTTGTACGATGGCACTGGCCTGCTCGCCGCTTTCCTCTGCTTTTTGGATAAGCGGCATCAGCGCCTGGCTTTGCTTTTCCTCAAGACTAGCCAGCTGCTCATGAAGACTGTCTACAGCACCGCTGATATTCTGCAAGGGAATACCGATATCGTGCGCCATCGCCGAAGCGAGCTCGCCCATCGCCGACATCTTGTTACGCTCCACCAGCTGATTTTCAGCTTTCATTTGTTTGGTAATATCGTCTATTAAAATAACAATCCCCGTATCGGTACCATCGGCCAAGGGATAAATCGTAATGTCGAAGTAGTACTGTCCGCGTTGACTATGCTTGATTGTGGTGGTCTTTTTACTTTTCAGAACCTTTTCAAGCTGCGCTTGGCTTAATGTAATGGTTGGGTAAGCGTCCCATAAATTAAGACCATTGACGGCATCGAAAGTACGGCCGGTAATCGTTTCGGCAAGGTGATTCCATTGAGTAACTTCCAACTCGTGATTCAAGCCAATGAGCATGAGAGGCATCGAATCGACAATACTCTTTATGTAAGCCTCGCTATGGGCAAGCTGAGCCGTTGTTGCCTCCAGACTAGCCGTGCGCTGCGCAACCCGCTCTTCTAGCGTTGCTTTGATTTCGGTAAGTTCAGCATTGGATTTGGTTGCTTTTCTGTGAGCGAAAAACAGAAACACAGACACCATCAGGAGAGTGATAATCAGAACGCCGCTGGAAAAATTGGCGACGTACTGCCATTTGGTTTCACCCTCTTCGTCTTTAAAAGGTGATAGCAAGTCTGCCTGAAGGTAAGCGCTATGACAGAAAATCAGGCAGGTAGAAAGTAATTGGGTGGTCAATTTCACTATTTAGCTCTTCCCGTACAACATAGCCAAGACCCGCCAATTCTACCAAAACTTGAGTATGTAAAGCCCTTTCTTTTGGGCCCTTTTACCAACAGGAAGACCTTGCTAGCAGCACCCAAAAACAGGCGGCGAGTTCTCTAGGCCCGCGGCTTAGCCGAGCCGAACGAACGAACAGAGACGTAAAGTTTAAAAAATAGGCGTGAAACACAGCTAAGCAAAGGTGAACAGAACTCCGGCCGAATCAAACAAACCATGGCCGGAGCTCATTTTAGGGCTTGGCAGTCGCCGAGGCTTGATCAAGCCAGGCACGTGCCTCAGCGATGCCGGGCCGCGAGGAGCTATTTGCCGCCGCCACCAGTTTAGCGTAGTAATTTTTTGCCAGCTCCGGACGATTGGCGGCAACCGCCGCCCGCGCCGCACCGAGCAAGGTGTTATAACGATTAGGCCAACGCGCATCCGAA
The DNA here is from genome assembly GCA_041625575.1 of Litorivivens sp. GTDB lineage: Bacteria > Pseudomonadota > Gammaproteobacteria > Pseudomonadales > Spongiibacteraceae > Litorivivens. The sequence continues at coordinate 3,533 of JBFJTG010000167.1, read as the reverse complement.
CTGACGTAGGCGCTCAGGGCCTGCTCTGGCTGCTTAAGCATCATCAACAAGTCACCCAGAGCTTCGTCGGCGGGCAAAACCGAACCCGGCGTGACCGGGTGTTTTGCCGTACGGGACTCAAGTGCACTCGCCGCCCTGAGTTGACCCAGAGCGGATTCCACGTTGCCTGCGACATAAGAACGGAATCCCGAAACAATCAGTCTATCGACTTCGATATACTCCGCGAAGGCCCGCTCTCCTGCTTCGTTTGCCTTATCCCGCAGGGCACCCAGCCGCTCCAGCGCCACATCAGCCTCTTTGGCATCTTGGGTATAAACAGCTCCCAGCCCGCGGGCGGCCCACGCAATGCCCTCCGGCCACAAAGCTGAGTCCCAGGGAAGATCAACGGGAGTGCGCGGTTCAATCAAGAGCGCCTCTTCCCATGCCCGCCGTTCAACGGCCAATCGCGCCGGAATGGAGGCCATGTGAAAGGCACTGACAAAGCTTTGTTGCAGCGCGCCTGCGGCCAGAGCCCGTTTGTAAAGCTGCCGTGCCTGGGTATCGTCACCCAGTTGAAGATGGGCGTAAACGGCATAATCGATCGCATGAATAAAATGATGTGAGATGCGATCGCCTGCCGGATAGCGCAGTGCCGCCTCAGCAGAGCGCAAATTTAGTTCAATAACGTCAGGCCAGATTCCCTGCCGCACGAATACATGGGTGGGCATGTGCAGCGCATGCGGTACTTCCGGAGAAATCGCGCTATAACTGCGAACAACATCCGGTGACTCGTGTTCACGACCATCGGCATCATTGGCATGGATCGTATAGTGCACCGCGCCCGGATGTTGCGGATGTTTAGCAAGTACGTCGAGCAGGATGCCCGCAGCCTCGGTGCGCACCGCCGAGGGATCTTCGGCAACATCGGCCAAAGCCAGCTTGGACAGTGCGTGCATGGCTGCCACATCCGGGTCGTTCGCGAATCGGGAATGCGCCTCGGCTAGCGCTGCCCCCCAGCGTCCTATGCGATTCCACCAATCCAACTCCCCCGCCGGTTGATAGAATGCCGTGGTCGCGTCGAGCAAGGCCTGATCACGATCAGAGCCCGTGCCTAGCTCCTGTGCCCTGATCATCAAGGCAAGACCCCATTCAAGATCAGCCGAGCTCGGGCGGGTAGGCCACAGCGGCTGAAACATACTGGTGGCGACACCCCAATGTGCCATCGCGCAATCAGGATGGAGACTGGCCAGCATCTCAAATGCCGACCGAGCCTCGACATACATCATATGGTGCATCAGTCCCAAAGCCTGATTGAAAGGTTCTACCGCCGCCGGCGCACAGGCAACGCCGAAATCGACCTGACCGGTCGAGGCGCTGGCATTGCCATCATTCGGAATCAAAGCAGGCGGCGCGGTACTCTGGGGTGGTGTCGATGGATCAGAACATGCCACAACTCCCAGCAAGCAAATAGCCATCGTGCTGGCCAGAATCCAATTAGATTGACTGCCCATAATGTCTACCTCGCGCGAGCCAACTTCCAAAGGTGGAAGGTCATGACCGCCGCCTATCATTCGCGCAGTTCGAGCCCACTGTCAAGAGGCGGGCAAGCGGGCCATCCACGCCCGAACTGAAGGGAATTAGAGCATGTGACACCGTAAATATAGAGATGAGAACTGGTTCTGGAAAGGAGATAAGGGGAGGAAAATCAAGGCACTCCGACTGGTTGTTTTTTAATCACCTAATTGCCTGGAATTATATTAGACTAGGTCCACGCATCGAAAAACGGGCGAGATGATGAATTCCTATAATAAGAATATTTATACAAAAGATCAGGTCACTCAAGACCCCTATCGCGTTCCACTCAACGAGTTTGATGTTGCCAATCCCTACTTTTTTAGCCACGACATACAGGAAAACTGGTTTAAACGATTACGGGACGAGGCTCCGGTGCATTATTGCCCGGATAGCTTTTATGGCCCCTATTGGTCCGTGACTCGCTACGAACATATTATGGCGGTCGATACCTCCCACGAAATTTTTTCGTCTGAGCCAGCGATAACCATTCGCGACACGGATGCAGACTTTACACTACCCATGTTTATCGCGATGGACAGACCCAAACACGACGAGCAACGTCGGGTCGTAAGCCCGGTCACCGGTGCTGAGAACCTGCGACATTTCGAACCGATCATCCAGCAGCGAACCGAGGAAGTGCTGGACGAACTGCCGATTGGCGAAAGCTTTGACTGGGTGGACAAAGTATCCATCGAACTCACCACGCGCATGCTCGCAACCTTGTTCGATTTCCCTTTTGAGCAAAGGCGTAAACTGACGCATTGGTCGGATGTGGGCACTGCCACGCCGGGCATGGGCATCATCGACAGCGAGGAGGAACGTCAAACCGAGCTGCGCGATTGCCTTGCGCAATTCACAGTGCTGTGGAACGAGCGCGTGAATCAGCCCCTTAAGAAAGACCTTATTTCAATGCTGGCGCACGGCGAGGCAACAAAAAACATGCAGCCGCTGGAATATTTGGGCAATCTGATGCTGCTAATTGTTGGCGGCAACGACACCACCCGCAACACCATGACGGCCAGTGTTCTCTCTTTGCATAACAACCCTCGGGAACTGGCAAAACTCAAAGCCGATCACGGCCTGATAGACTCCATGGTATCCGAGACAATTCGCTGGCAAACACCGCTGGCGCATATGCGGCGCATAGCCAAGGTCGATACTCAGCTGGGAGATCAATTGATTCGCGCTGGCGAAAAAGTCGTTATGTGGTACGTCTCAGGAAATCGCGACGAGCGCTTTTTCGATAAGCCCAATGACTTTATTATCGACCGGGAGAATGTGCGCAAACATCTCTCCTTTGGCTTCGGCATACACCGTTGCATGGGTAATCGTCTGGCCGAACTTCAACTCCGTATTCTGTGGCAGGAAATTCTCAAACGTTACGAGCGTATAGAGGTCATTGATGAACCGGAACGGACAGTATCTAGCTTTGTGCACGGCTATACCCGAATGAATGTTCGGCTACACCCCCACGCGGACTAATGCTTGCACCCTTAATTAGTTCTTGAATACGTTTATCATCAATGGGAAGTGCCAAGGACTATGATTCAGCAAATGCATCCCATTTTAGTTGGTGAGTCTTTTTCTCCATGGACCAAGAAGGCCCGCTGGGCGCTAGAGCAATGCGAGCTAAACTACGCCTACAAAGAATACACGCCAACTTTAAGCGAGCCCGGATTAAGGCTGCGCCTGCGGCAATGGTCGGGTTCTGTATCTGTTCCTGTATTGATTTCCGGCGATCAGATTTTTAGAGGCTCATGGGCGATCGCTTGCTACGCAAATGAAACGACGCGCGACGCACGATTAGGCGATATGTCGACAATCAAACACTGGGACGATTTAAGCGAAAAAGCCCTCGCCGAGGGTAGAACGCGCGTTGTCCGCAGCGTGCTGAATAATGACAAAGCGCTCGAGGAAGCACTTCCTACATTTATCCCTTCACCACTTCGCCGGCCAATGCGTTTTCTAGCGCTTGATGC
>JBFJTG010000166.1:0-5723 GCA_041625575.1 Litorivivens sp. | reverse complement strand
TATTTATGGACAGCACTATACCTTCCCCCCAAAAGAGAACGCAGCGTGATTACACGCTGGGCTTTAAATTGTCTGTCGTCGAGCAGGTCGAAAAAGGCGAGCGTACCCAGGTTCACAAATTGCGTAGCAATTTGATACAAGCGGCGTTAGCCGCGCTGCCCGCAGGGGCGAAACAGGCATTAGCCTGTTTCGATTCAATTCTGCCGTCCCTTGCCCCCCTTCCTTCACTACGTCAATCGAGTGTCCTTTTTTGTTGAATCCGCCAACGGGGTGGGGCATTGCTCGTTAGCGGGCCAGAAATGGGCGGTGGTCATGCGTTATAGCTACAGGAAATAAGTAGTCTATTTGACAGTGTATTATGGCCACTCGACAAAATATCACTGGAAATTCATAGTAAAACTTCAGTAAATTATCCCTGAAGACGGTTTGATCTCTGCCGCTTCCACCAAAAATACAATAAGGGTGGGTGTGCTGAATGCTATTCACAGGCTCTTCTTTATCACCACTAGGCAAGGCTTTATTTGGTTTCTATTGTTACGCTATTTGGTCGGCGGTGAGCATCATTAAGCCGTGCCTGAATGCGATTGCGATCTTAGCTGACAAACTCTCTTCTTACTTTTTGTTGCGACGATTATACCCTGTTCTACTATTTTTCCATTGTGCCGCCAGTGTTTTCAGTACGGGTGTGGCCAGCTGTCGGAATCTCGTCGCTGGAAACTCTTCGTGGGAATCTCTTCATGGGAAACTAAGGCGGACTGGCAATGAAATCACATACTACTATTAGCGGAATAGCGTTGCAGGGATCCCGCTGGCTAAGCGCTATTCTATTTTTAGCCTGTTCATTGACGGCGTCTTTCGGAGTGCAGGCAGCTACGGGTGTTCCTGATAGGTATAAGATTGATTCGTCGGCGGGTTCCGAAAAAATCATTGTGACCGCCAATGACCGCCTCGAAGTGTCCACTCAGGCAGCCATTGACGCTATTAATATCGTGGCCGTTAGCGCGCTATCTGATCCCAACGCGGGTTCGGTGCAGGTAGATCCTAATGACCGTTTTGCTATCAGGGTGTCTCCTGGCAGCGGCTTTAGCGGGCAAGCCACTTTTACTTATCGGGTTCGTGATATCCGGGGAACGAGCGCCGACACAACAGTGACACTTAATTTTGTTGCCAGCGCTGCCGTTCTGGAAGCCATCGACGATAATTATGTAAGCAGTGGCGATTTGATCAGAATTTTCCCGGCGGAAAATGATATCCGTCCCAAGTCCGGTGTCAGAATAGAAATTCTCTCTCAGCCGGCATCGGGAAATCTGGCTGAAACGGGGCTTACTGGTCTTTACACCTATACACCGCCCTCTGATATCAGTGCCGGCGGGACCGTCAGTTTTAATTATCGTCTGGTGTTGAATGACGGCACACACAGTGCAGCGGCGACCGTTAGTATTCAATTGGATCCGACTCTGGATCGGCTTGCGAATGCCGGTGATGACGGTGCGCAACGAAGGCTGGCTCGCGTTATACAGGTCGCCTGTGATGCCAATACCAATGCGACTGTGGGAGCTACCAACGCTCAGCTTAGTCAAAGTTGCGCCGCTTTAAGCGCACTGAGCAAGGCCGGTCTGGAGAGTGCTTTCGAAGAAATACTGCTGCGCCAGATAGGCGCTCAGGCCAATTCAATGAAAGGCGCAGCCGCCGGACAAATCAAAAATATTAGCGCTCGCTTGCAGGAACTCAGAACCGGCGTGCCGGGAATAAGCCTCGCAGGACTGCAGGGGGTTATAAACGGTGAAAATCTAAATTTTGGCAGTCTCGTTGATGATCTTGTCAAAGGGGGAAGCGCTGGTGAGGAAAGCAGCTTCGGACGCTGGGGCGGTTTTGTCACCGGAACGCTGACCTATGGAGAAGGGGAATCACGCAACAAGGAAAAGGGTTTTGACGTGGACGGCCAGGAAATTCTGGCGGGTGTGGATTATCGATTTAATAAAAATTTCGTTATGGGTGCGGCGTTGGGATACTCCACCTCTGAAACCAAAGAAGATGGCGGCGACACCAAGCTCGATGTTGATGGTTGGAATCTTTCAGTTTATGGCAATTACTATCCGATGGAGAATTGGTACGTCGACTGGTTGCTTGGTTACGGGGAGTCGTCGATAGAAACCCGTCGTACTATCGCTTTTTCAGGGATTTCTACAAATGCGAGGGGCGACACTGACGGTGATAGTCTCAGTGCTGCTCTGGGAACCGGCTACATCCGGTCGCACGAATCCTGGACCTTTGATACCTACACCAATGTTGATTATAGGTCAGGCTCCGTGGATGGCTACCGGGAAATTAATGATGCCGGTCTTGGTCTGAACATTTTCTCGACAACCACCGATACTTTTACAGCTAGAGTTGGCGGCCGTGTCAGTAAGGCGATCAATTATGATTTCGGTGTGCTAATTCCTCAGTTTGAGCTGGAGTGGGTTAAAGATTTTAAAAATGATGCTCCTGTCATTGAAGCTGAGCTTGCGTTGTTGCCTCAGGCCGGAACTTTTACACTCACCAATGAAGAGCCTGATGACAGCTATGGTAATTTCGGCCTGTCAGTGAGCGGCATTTTCAAGAATGGGGTTATGGGTTTTGTCCGCTATAGCTCCATGTTTTCAAAAGCTGATATAACTTTCGAGACATGGCAGCTCGGAGCCAGAATGGAGTTTGGCGGCTCTTCTTCCCCGGACATCGAATTGTTCAAGTTTCACGACAATCAGGGCGTTGGGGCTGATGTCTTTGTCGGTACTACCGGGGTAGGTGTGGCGGTCACGCTTCCGGTCAGATATGAGCGCTTGAATGTCCGCGCATTGGTCTCGGTCTTGCCCTATGACACTGACAGGGAGCTGGATGACCTTAAGTACGACATTGATCTTGAGATGCAATCTGTCGGTGTCTTGCTCGATTGGCACCCGATGGATGGCAGCTTTCGCGTCAGTGGCGGTTTCTTCTCCCTGCGGCATGATACCACTGGTACCGCCACGCCTACTCAAAATGTAGAAATCGGCGGTTCGACTTTCACACCGGATGAAGTAGGTACCTTGCATACCAAGTTGGACTATAGCCACAGCCTTGCGCCTTATCTTGGCATTGGCTGGGGGAATGCAGTCACTCCTGATTCGAAATGGTCATTCAGTTCAGAGCTGGGGCTTATGTTCACTTCTAAATTAAAGGCCTCCCTGAATGCCGACAGCCCCTTAGCAAACTCGAATCCGGCTCTGAAGGCAAAACTCGATACCGAGATTGCAGTGGAGCAAGAGCGTATCAATCGAGAGGATCTGGAGGATATCAAGTATTGGCCGTTCTTGAGCTTTGGTGTGGCTTACCATTTTTAGTCCAGGAGTGCTCGACACTCATGCATCAGCGCCTGGGCTTGCCGCGTTCCAGGATCGTAGCCCTTACGATGCGCGGCAAGCTGAAGCGTAAAGACGGTGTGAAAAGCATTAAAATAGGGCTCCACCTGTTTTAATGCTTTCCGGCCACAATCTGTCTTTACAAAACCTCAATCGGAAAGTGTTTCAGTGGCAGACCTGCTTCTTCTTGCACCCATTACGGTCAGTAAATGCGCTGGACCCGGTTAGGCAGTGGATTGATTAGTCTTTTTCCGGAAAGTCCTGCACCTCTCAAAATAATTGCAAGTTTACTCACCTTGGGATGCGGCTATGCCTGTATTAAGATAAAGTGAGCGAATCGAGAGGATCAGTTATGTCAGAAAGCGGAACAACAATTCGCCGCGTCGTGTACTGCAGTCGCGCGACAAAACCAATGGATCATGCAACATTGATGAAGATACTTAATGATGCGCGTGCGTTTAATTCGATGGACGATATTAGCGGTGTATTGTTGCACGATCGAGGCAATTTTTTGCAAGTTCTGGAAGGCCCTTCGGAGGCAGTCGATAATTTGCTAGCTACGTTAAAGCGGGATGACCGGCATGAAGAGGTCGATGTGCTGAGCGATATTCGAGCGTCGGAGCGGTTATTTCCCGACTGGCAAATGGGCTTTGGAGACTTGACCGATCCGGCTTTGGATTTTATGCCCGGTATCGCCAGCGATGACGAGCGACAAAACCGGATTCGGAAACTTGCGGACAGCATTCCTGAGTTGGCTAAGCGATTGAGCGAAGCCCTCGACTAGTTATAAGGCTCTGGCCCTCATTTCGCAGCATGCTTACGACGAGTCTTATGATTCGTCGTAACCATTTTTTTATGTAGCATTTTTTCGGTCAAGGTGTAGTGCCAGCCATAGTACACTTACTGCCAGCGCAAGATTTAATCCAATAAATAGTGTGCTATTCCCCGCTGAAATCTGAAAGGCTGCTTCGTTTTTCTCGCTCATACCCGCAATAATGTGGGCAAACTGCCCCTGACATACCACGCCAACAAATATCCATGCCCAGTGCGAAATCTTTTGCCCTGCAGTTCGCCATAATGATAGGGCGGCAATCAGGCAGAATGGAGCTATCCAGAACGCGTAAACAGCTACCTGGAGTTGCGGGTAAGCCATTGGCGATTGCAGGTAAGTTTCAATGGCTCCCCAGCTACCGGTAATCGCGGTATTCGGGTTGAGTGAAACCAATAGACGAAAGAGCGAAAATCCAGCGACGGCGAGCAGGGTAATAGTAAGCGCCCAGTTTATAAGAGCGTTTGGCTGTGACGCGCTTCGGTCGAGATCCGGATTCTGGGAAAATATACGCCAGGCAATGAAAATGGGCACAAGCATAAACGGCACATTGAGTAGGTAAGACGGCTCTACGTGATCGGCAAAAACCCCGATGAGATTGCCGATGAGAAATACCATGCCAGATCCCATCATCGACCCAACCCAGATTAGCCCGGTGCGGCGATAGCTTTTGCCACTTGCCATCTGGTAGGCGATGGTGAGATAGAGTGCATAGTGAACGGTGCCGTCCCAAATGTTGATGGCCATGCCGTGCGCAGTGTTCAGATAGGGTTCGCCGGAAGCGAAATACCAGCTCATAACATCAGTGAAGCCCATCAGCGTGAATCCGATCAGTAAATCGAGCACGCAGGCAAAGGCAAAAATGGTAAAGATATAGAGAAAGGGATCCTTGCGAACCGAATCCGGCATATGACGAAATACTAGTGCGTAGGCGATAATGGCGGGTAGCACTAGGGCGAGTATGCCAACGCCAAGAACAGCGATAGGATAGTCGTGAAATATTGATAGATTGGCGACTGCATAAGAAAAGGGAATCGCCAGTAATGAAATAAGTGCGATGGCGATAGGCACTGATTTCGGGTTGTGAATCTCTGCCATAATTAATCTCCTTGTTAGAATTGTTGTCGGACGATCAGGCCGTAGGTTCGCGGCTCACCTATTAGGCGGTTAAAAGTGCCCAGGGAATCACCGACGGAGGTGCCGAAAAAATAACGTTTATCCAGAAGGTTTTTGCCGTACAAGGTAATGGCTAGGTCGCCGTCGCTATCAGTCCATGTGAATCGTGCGCCCAGCAGGCTGTAGGCCTCAGAGAACGCGAGATCACTGTTTTTACGACCCGCCAGCCATGAACCGCGATCCAGTCCGTGGTAGATGTCACTTTTGTAGCTGATATCTAGCCGCGAGATGAGGCGCCCTTCGCCGATATCGCTGGTGTATTGAACGCCGAGGTTTGCACTTTCTTCCGGCGTAAGCGGAAACTCTTCGTCGCTTCTGTCGACGGGCACTTTTGCTCC
>JBFJTG010000165.1:0-5743 GCA_041625575.1 Litorivivens sp. | reverse complement strand
TACGGCCGCACCTGAGCCTTGGGCTAAAAACCCCCGAACAGGTGCATAAAAAAGCCGCTTCCTATGCGGAAGCGGCTCCTTAAAACCTGACAACCTATGTCAGGACGGGACACGTTAACGGCGGGCTCTGCAGTTGATCCAAACTCAGGGATCATAGTCCAGTATAGGCGAGAGCCAGCGCTCCATTTCTTTCAGGGATTTCCCCTTGCGCTCGGCAATACTCTCGACCTGATCCTTGGCGATTTTACCAACGGCAAAGTAACGTGACTCGGGGTGCGAGTAGTAAAATCCACTTACCGAGGAAGCCGGCGTCATGGCAAAGTGCTCGGTTAGTGCCACTCCTGTTTCGGCTTCGGCGTTGAGAATTTTGAATAGCGTCGGCTTTTCTGTGTGATCCGGGCACGCCGGGTAGCCCGGGGCAGGGCGAACACCGCGGTATTTTTCCTTGATCAGCTCCTCATTACTCAATTGCTCGTCGCTGGCATAGGCCCAGTATTCCTTGCGGACTTTCAGGTGCATATGCTCGGCAAAGGATTCGGCGAGTCGGTCAGCCAGCGCTTTCACCATAATCGAATTGTAATCGTCATTTGCAGCCTGATATTGATCTGCGAGTTCTTCAGCGCCGATGCCGGCGGTCACAACAAAGCCACCGACGTAATCCCGGACACCGCTGGCTTTGGGGGCAACGTAATCGGCCAGGCTCATATGCGGCTTGTCGTCAGGCTTTTCACTTTGTTGTCGCAGATGGTGCAATGTTGAAAATTGATCGCCCTGGTCGTCGAACAAGGCGATGTCGTCGCCTTCACTAGCGGCCGGCCAAAATCCGATAACGGCTTTGGCGCGTAGTAATTTCTCCGAGATGATTTTATCCAGCATTTTCTGGGCGTCGGCAAACAGGTTGCGAGCAGCCTCGCCAACTTTTTCGTCATCGAGAATTTTGGGGTACTTGCCCGCCAGACCCCAGGTAATGAAAAACGGCGTCCAGTCGATGGTTTCCCGCAAAGTTTCCAGAGGATAGTCATCGAAGGTTTTGGTGCCGGTAAAGGTCGGCGTCGGGGGTGTGTAGCTGCTCCAGTCGGTTTTGAAACCGTTTTTTACCGCATCTTCATAGGGCAGACGGCGGCCGCGGTTTTCCTGACCCGCACGGCGTTCGCGAATGCGAGCATACTCTGCGCGCTTTTCTTCGACAAAAGCCGTCTTTTGGGTTTCGCTGATTAGCTGGGTGGCCACGCCGACGCTGCGTGATGCATCCGGCACATAGACGGTGACGTCATTTTTGAATTTGGGTTCAATTTTGACGGCCGTGTGTGCTTTGGAGGTTGTCGCGCCACCAATCATCAGGGGAATCTGATAGTCCAGGCGCTGCATTTCCGCTGCGACATGCACCATCTCATCCAGCGATGGTGTGATCAGGCCGCTCAGGCCAATGATGTCTACCTTCTCTCGCTTGGCTGCTTCCAGAATTTTGTCGCAGGGCACCATCACGCCGAGGTCGATAACCTCGAAGTTGTTGCACTGGAGTACAACGCCGACGATGTTTTTGCCGATGTCGTGAACATCGCCTTTAACCGTCGCCATCAATATTTTGCCGTTGGGGCGGGCTCCTACTTCTTTCAAAGCTTCAATATAAGGGTTCAGGTAGGCAACGGCCTGCTTCATAACCCGAGCCGATTTAACCACTTGTGGTAAAAACATCTTACCCTGACCGAATAAATCACCGACCACGTTCATGCCGTCCATCAGGGGGCCTTCGATAACGTCAATCGGTTTGTCGGCTTGCTGGCGGGCGGCTTCCGCATCTTCCTCGATAAAGGTGGAGATGCCTTTCACCAGGGCGTGCTCAATCCGCTTTGAAACTGGTAACTCGCGCCAGCTCAGGTCTTCCTCTCGCGTGGCGGTGGTGCCGTCACCACGGTACTTTTCGGCAATGTCGAGCATGCGCTCGGTGCCATCTTCGCGGCGATTGAGGATGATGTCTTCAACGTGCTCACGCAGCTCTTCGGGCAGGTCGTCGTAGACTGCCAGTTGGGCGGCGTTAACGATACCCATGTCCATGCCGGCTTTAATGGCGTGATATAAAAACACCGAGTGAATGGCTTCGCGCACGGGATTGTTGCCGCGAAAAGAGAATGAGACGTTGGAAACTCCGCCCGATATCAGGGCGTGGGGTAACTCAGCCTTTATGTATTTGACCGATTCAATGAAATCGACGGCGTAGTTGTTGTGCTCTTCAATACCGGTCGCGACAGCGAAGATATTCGGATCGAAAATAATATCCTGGGGCGGAAAGCCAACTTTATTAACCAGTATGTCGTAAGACTTTTTGCAAATGTCCTTGCGGCGCTGAAGGTTGTCGGCCTGACCATCCTCATCGAAGGCCATGACAACCACGGCTGCGCCGAAGTAGAGGCAGGTTTTGGCTCTTTCGATAAACTCGGCTTCACCTTCCTTTAAGGAAATAGAGTTGACGATCGGCTTGCCCTGAATGCATTTCAGTCCGGCGACAATAATGTCCCATTTGGACGAATCGACCATGATGGGCACTTTTGAAATATCAGGTTCCGAAGCGACCAGATTAAGGAACTTTACCATGGCCGCCTTCGCGTCCAGCATGCCCTCATCCATGTTTATATCGATGACTTGCGCGCCGTTTTCAACCTGCTCGCGGGCTATGGCGAGGGCCGTGTCGTAGTCGCCCTCAAGAATCAGGCGCTTGAATTTGGCGGAGCCGGTGATATTGCAACGTTCGCCGACGTTTACAAACAGGGAATCGGGCGTGATGGTAAAGGGCTCAAGACCGCTGAGCCGGGTGGCTATGGGTATTTCCGGAATTGCGCGGGGGCTGACATCGGCAACTGATTCGGCGATTTTTTCGATATGCGCTGGCGTGGTGCCACAGCAGCCACCAACCAGATTCAGAAAGCCGCGTTCACCGAGCTCGCGCAGTTCACGGCCCATATCGGCCGGTGTTTCATCATATTCACCAAACTCATTGGGCAGGCCGGCGTTAAAGTGGCCGCTGACATAGCAGTCTGCCGCTTCGGCAAGCTCCTCGAAGAAAGGGCGGATTTCGGAAATGCGGCGACCGCAATTGGTGCCGACGATGAGCGGTTTGGCATGGGCAATTGCATTCCAGAAGGCGGTGGGCGTTTGTCCTGACAGGGTGCGGCCGCTAACGTCCGGGAAGGTTACCGAAATCATAATCGGTATTTCCTTGCCACTGTCGTTGAAGTATTTCAGCAGGGCGTAGACTGCTGCTTTGGCGTTGAGGCTGTCAAAAATAGTTTCGATTAAGAGTAGGTCACAGCCGCCTTCGCTTAACGCTTTTGCCGCGTCGTAATAGTCTTCGACCAGTTCGTCAAAATGGATGTTGCGTGCTGCCGGGTCGTTAACGTCGGGAGAAATCGATGCTGTTTTGGGAGTCGGCCCCAGAATGCCTGCAACGAAACGCGGCTTGTCAGGTGTTGCCGCCGTTTGTGTGTCCGCGACTTCGCGGGCTAATTGCGCGCCAGCGCGGTTAAGCTCGTCGGCTACAAAGCCCATTTCGTAGTCGCCCTGGGCAATGCGGGTCGAATTAAAGGTATTGGCGCAGATAATGTCCGCACCGGAGTCCAGATAGGCCTGATGGATTTCCTTGATAACGTCGGGACGGGTGATCGACAGGAGGTCGTTATTGCCCTTCACGTCAAGGTGGTAGTCGGCGAAACGTTCGCCGCGATAATCGGCTTCTTCGAGCTTGTAGCTCTGAATCATGCTGCCCATGGCACCGTCGATGATCAGTATTCGGTTTTTAAGTGCGTCTTTGAGTGTTTGAATGCGCTGCGCCTGATCTGCCATTGTGCTGCTAAATCCTTAAATTCTATGCGGGAATACCCCGAAATTTGCTTGAATTGCCTCTTTAATTCGTCTTTGCTTACGTCGAAATTGGGCTTCGTGGTAAACTATGGAATTCTAACAGACTCTCCCGGTGAATTCTCACTTCGTGCACAGTCACGGTGCCTGAATTCGGAGGACTGTGTTAAACCATGCAATTTATGCAAAGAGGTAGTTATGTCGGAAGGTCAAGCCGCTGCAGTAGCCAGCGCAGAAGTAAAAATGACCATCACCGAATCCGGTCAGGAGTATCTGGCCGAGTTGCTTGCCAAGCAGGGCGATGATGTTCTGGGTGTACGTGTGTTCATTACGCAACCCGGTACGCCCAAGGCAGAAACCTGTATCGCTTATTGCCGCGAAGGTGATGAGAAGGAAGACGATATTCTCATTGAATACCCGACGCTCAATGTCTACGTCGAGTCACGCAGCATCCCCTTCCTTGAAGACGCGACCGTCGATTACGCAAAGGATCGCATGGGTGGGCAGCTAACCATCAAAGCGCCAAATTCGCGCCTGCCGCGTGTCAACGAGAACAGCCCGTTAGAAGATCGCGTAAATTACCTGCTGTATAACGAGGTAAACCCCTCGCTGGCGGCGCACGGTGGCGAAGTATCTCTGATCGAAATTACAGAAGAGAAAGTGGCTATCTTGAAATTTGGTGGTGGTTGCCAAGGTTGTGGCATGGTTGACGTCACCCTGAAAGAGGGCGTTGAGAAATCAATGTTGGAGCAAATACCCGAGCTTAAGGGTGTGCGCGACATGACAGATCACAGCAATACCGAGAACGCTTACTTTAAGTGAGCGTTTTCGCCTGCAGCGCAGGCTCCTGCGATTTCGATTGAAGCTATGTAGGAGCTTGCCCTGCAGGCGAATCTAAGCCCCAAATAACTTTTTCAATCCTTCCGCAAGCGGCGCTTTAATCAAACCCTTTTCCGTAATAATCCCCGTTACCAGCTCCGCCGGCGTGATATCAAAAGCCGGATTTTGCACCTTGATATCCATCACTGTGGCTTGATAGTCACCCACTCGGCGAACTTCATTGCCATGGCGTTGCTCTATGGGTATGGAGTGGCCGTCTGGTGTATTAAGGTCGATGGTCGAAGAAGGGCAGGCAACGTAAAAGGGAATGCCGTAATGCCTGGCCAAAATGGCTACACCCAGTGTCCCGATTTTGTTTGCGACATCACCGTTCGCGGCCACCCGGTCCGTGCCGACAATGACCATGTGTATCTGACCGGAGGCCATGGTGTGAGCCGTCATATTATCTGTTAGCAGGGTCACGTCGATGCCGGCACAGTTCAGCTCCCAGCTGGTTAGTCGGGAGCCTTGCAGTAGCGGTCGTGTTTCATTGGCAAATACGCGGAATTGCCTGCCTGCTTGATGCGCCAGATACATCGGCGCGGTCGCGGTTCCGATACCACCCGTTGCCAGTGAACCGGCATTGCAATGGGTCATTATGCCGCTTCCGTCTTCAATCAGCGCCAGGCCGTGCTCGCCAATGGCCTGGCACAGGGCTTGATCCTGGGCGTGGATGGCCTGGGCTTCCTTTACCAAAAGTGCGTAGAGCTCCTGGGTGTTATCGCCGGTATAGGCGCGGCCTTTTGCGAGCATTCTGTTCAGCGCCCATTTCAAATTAACAGCGGTTGGCCTGGAGCTGTTGATAAAGTCGGCTTGGGGCTGTAATTGTGCGCGAAAATCTGCAATAGCAGCGTCGCGCCATTGGCGCATTACTATACAAAAGCCGTAGGCCGCCGCTATGCCAATGGCCGGTGCGCCGCGCACCTTGAGCTGATGAATACTGTCAAAAAGTTGTTGTGCGTCGGTTTGCTGCTCGTAGTTTACGCTGTGGGGCAGGCGAGTCTGGTCTAGC